>CANFJQ010000221.1 GCA_947447615.1 Comamonadaceae bacterium | reverse complement strand
GCGTTGTGGATGATGCTGCCCACCGGGCGCTTGTTGCACCAGACATACATCAAGGTGGCGTAAGGCATTTCCTTGCCGGTAAGCAAGCGCGTCAGCTCATTGAGCGCTGCGTCTTTGGCCGAAAAATTGCCCCGGTCGCCTTCAAACGCGAGCACCAAGCGCACCGGCGAGTCATCGCCTTGCCGCGTGGCCATGTCCGCATCTTGAATTAAGGCGGGCACAAGCCACGAAAAATGGACGCGCTTAAGGTCTTCAGGGCTGATGTTCAAAGAGGTGCGCAACATGCTCGCAGAGGAATTGGCCTGCGCCCGCAAGGCACTGCGCAGGCCTTGGGCATTAACTGGCGCCTGGTCGTCCAGGGTGTACAGCGTGGACTCTTTGTTAGGGAATTGCATGCCTTCCCAACGGCTTATGGCAGCGCTGTCCCAGCTGTTGCGTTCTGGTGCGCCTACCGGTTGATTCGCCATCTTCTGGGGCGTGGCACATCCGGCCAGCAGCCAGACCATGGCAGCTGCCACCAAGAACCGCAATCGGCCTTTGGCGATGGGTGGGCATGAGAACCGGAAAGGCGCAAGAGCAGCCATATTTCCAAAGACGGCACCAAAAAGGGCCGCAAAGTCAGAGATTCACCATTGTTGCGCATCCCTGTGACAGTGGCAAGCTCAGCGCAGAGGCATGTTCAGGCTTAGGCCGACAACCCAATTTTGGGGCATGGCGGGTTCAAAAAACTGCGGATCTGGTTTTTTAGTCACCGCATTTATTGCGCTTTGGTTGACTATAACGGAACCAGCATAACGCACATCACTAATGTTGTTCATCCGTCCATATAAAGTGACCCGCCCTTGATTCCACATCCAACTTTGGCTCAGCGCCAGGTTGAAAACATTGCGTCCTTCAGCGGAGTCCGTGTTCAAGTCGTCTGCATAAATACGCCCAATTTGTTGCCACTCCAGCGCCATCCGCGTGCCCATCAGCGACTTGGCTTGCGGCGTGAAAGCTTCGCTGACCCAGGCAATTTCCGCGAAGGTGGAGCTATCAGGTATTCCAGGTATTTTGTTACCTGATGTAATGGTGGTGGTGCCGGATTTGAAGGTTTGCGAATATTTGGCATCGATAGACGATGCTGACAAACTGGCGGAGATGTGATCGCTCAACTGCGAGGTGCTTGCAAGCTCCCAGCCGATACGCGAAGTGCCTGGTGCGTTCTTATATGACGTCTGCCCGCTCGCGCTAGCCGCTGTAACGATTTCATCACTGGAGTCAATTTGGTAGATCGCAAAGTCCACGCGGTTGTTACGCATCGGAATCCACTTGGCACCAATCTCGTAATGCTGGCTGCTCGAGGCATTGAGCAGCGGATTGAATAATGCAACTGGCGCAGTCGTTCCTGAGTAAGCCATTTCAGCGAGGGTTGGACTCTCAAAGCCTTTGCCGAAGTTGGCGTACAGGTTCAAATTGTTGCTGGCGTGCCATGTGACACCTAGCACCGGACTGGTGGCACTGAAGCGGGCACTTCCCGACCCGTCATTCTTGTCGGTAAGGTAATTGTCACTGCTAATGAACGCCACGTTGCTTTGCCGCACACCGGCGACAAGTGATATTTGCTCAGAAAGATGGGCTGTTGCCTGCGCAAAG
Organism: Comamonadaceae bacterium; assembly: GCA_947447615.1. GTDB lineage: Bacteria > Pseudomonadota > Gammaproteobacteria > Burkholderiales > Burkholderiaceae_C > Allorhodoferax. Next base: position 1,376 of record CANFJQ010000221.1, on the reverse strand, counting down.
AAGTCGCTGTTTTGTGCTTGGTTATCTTCATCGCGTGTTTTGGACCCGGCTAACTTATCGTTGCTGGCGTTGGTCTTCCCGCCAGTACGATTTTCCGATGAGCGGTCAAACTCATAGCCGCCAACCATCTCTATCGGCGTATCGCCCCATTGATAACGCCCGTTGTACTGTAGCCCCGTGCCGTAATAGGTACGGTTCAGACCGACCCAAGCGGACGTCGCCAGAAATTGCAGGTTATCGCGCGTACCGTAATATGCGCGCGCCGTGACGGAGCTGTCTGCGTCCAGCGCATATGTCAGCGAACTACCTAATTGGTTTTGCAATACCGTTTTGCGCGTTGCCGTGCTTACGGCACTGTTGCCTGCTTGCGTTGGATCGTCAGTAAGCTGCTTGCGCGTCAAACCCAACGGGTCTTGCGCCAGCGGCATGTCAAAGCGGTTGAAGACTGCATTGACTTTGGTTTGCTCGTTGGGCTCGAAACTCAGCTTGCCATTGAATTGATTGCGTTCTGCCGCGCTGTTGGCGCGGTAGCCGCTGGTAGAAAAGGTGCCGTAGTCAGCGACTAGCCCATAACCATCAATCGTGTCCGAGAACTGGTAGTCAGCCCGGTGCATGCCGTACGAGCCTAGGTAGTACTGGTATCCCACCGTAGGTTCTTTGGATGCGTCTTTGGTGAAGGCCTGGATCACGCCACCGGACGAATTTCCATACAGTTGTGCCAAGGGCCCGCGCAAGACCTCAATGTGGTCGGTGGACGTCAGGCTGACCGAGGAGGACTGGCCTTGCCCGTCGGGCGTCGTAGCTGGAATGCCATCGATCAGCAGGCGAATGCCGCGCACGCCGAAGGCGGAACGTGCGCCAAAGCCACGGATGGAGATTTGCAAATCCTGGGCATAGTTTTGCCGCTCCAGGATGGTCAGGCCAGGGGCGCGCACCAGCGATTCGGACAAATTAATCTGGGAACCGCCGCCTTCAATGGCCTGGCGGTCGATGCGCTGGACAGCGGCGGGCGCATCAAAGCTGCGCATTTCCGCGCGTGATGCGCTAATGACGACTTCCTCTAATTGCTGCGCAAAGGCGGGCGCAAGCCCAAGGCTTGTGATAGCTGCCAGGCAAAAGCCAGGGCGCAAAAGGTGAGGCATAAGCACTACTCCAGGTGGGATGGGTGGCGGGTGCAGGCCGTAAGAGAGGCCTGACTACCGTGAACATTCAAACTTTATTCTAGGGTTGCACGCCCAGAAACCACCTTGAAAATTTTTTCAAATAGCGGCTGAATTAATAGATGGCCAGAGTTTCTTAAAACCTAGGGTTTTCACTATGGAACAAATTTCCCTAAAAAGTAAAGTGCCTTCAAGCGCTGCCTGTTTGACTTTTTC
>CANFJQ010000220.1 GCA_947447615.1 Comamonadaceae bacterium | reverse complement strand
GCCGCCGTCAGCGTGGTTTTGCCATGGTCCACGTGGCCGATGGTGCCTACGTTAACGTGGGGCTTGGTACGCGTGAATTTTTCTTTTCCCATTTTCAGACTCCGAAAAGTAATGAGGTCAAACTACAAAAAACCTGCCCATCTTCCGTGACCGTCGCGATGGACCAACCATAAAACTCTGGTGCCCATTGCGGGAATCGGACCCGCGACCTCTCCCTTACCAAGGGAGTGCTCTACCACTGAGCCAAATGGGCGCAAACGCCAGCAATTGCTGGCGATTTCTTTTTCAATCTACAACAGGGACGCTGCGCGCAACGCCCGGCATTCCATGGAGCGGGGTAGGAGAATCGAACTCCTCGCTTTAGCTTGGAAGGCTAAGGTATTACCACTATACGAACCCCGCACAGAGCAAGCACTGGTGGAGAGGGCTGGATTCGAACCAGCGTACTCGTAAGAGGGCAGATTTACAGTCTGCTGCCATTAACCACTCGGCCACCTCTCCAAACGTGAGCCCGCGATTATGCCACGGTATCGTCTGTTTGGACAAGCTTGTGACTGGCAGCGACTTGCAAGGCCTCAGGAATACCCATTATCCGTGCACCATTTTTGTGCGCGCGAGAAGTGACCACAGCCGATGAAGGGAACCGGGGCCCGAAGCGCGGACAAAGGCGAGGGGTGATTGGCGCAGAGCACAAGGTGGCGGCCTTCATCGATCAGTCTGCGTTTTTGTTGCGCTGCAGCACCCCAGAGCATAAAAGCGACCCGCCGGGAACTGGCCGATACCCGCGCAATCAAAGCGTCGGTAAGTATTTCCCATCCTTTTGCCTGGTGGCTGTTGGCTTGGCCCTCTTCCACGGTCAGGCAGGTGTTCAGGAGCAATATGCCTTGTTGCGCCCACGCAACAAGGCTACCGCCGGGTACGGGCATGGCGGGCCAGGCTTCGCCCAGGTCGCGCTGGCGTTCTTTGAAGATATTGCGCAGCGATGGGGGCAATGGCTGGCCAGGCGCGACAGAAAACGCCAATCCCTCGGCCTGGCCGCGCCCGTGGTAGGGGTCCTGGCCCAAGATGACGGTGTGCACCGTGTGCAAAGGCGTCAATTCCAAAGCCCGCAGCGGCTGTGGCGGAAATACGACGGCGCCCTCGCCTATACGGCGCTGCAAAAAAGCCAGTAAGGCCTGGCCCTCGGCGCACTTGAAGAATTGATCTACCACCGGCTGCCAATCCGGCGCTACCGGCCAGTCACCGTGGTCGGCCGTTTGCAAATACGCCGCAGCGGTCTCCTCTGGGAATAAATCCACGGCCTTAGCCGAACAAAGCGGCCAGGGCCAGGCCAGGGTCCGGGGCGCGCATAAAGGCTTCGCCCACCAAAAACGCATTGACGCCGGCGGCACCCATACGCAACACATCGTCGCGCTGCAAGATGCCGCTCTCGGTCACCACCAAGCGATCGGCGGGCACCATCCCACGTAGCTGCAAGGTGGTGTCCAATGAGACTTCAAAGGTCTTGAGATTGCGGTTATTGATTCCGATCAGCGGTGTTTTGAGCCGCAATGCGCGCTCCATCTCCGGCTGGTCATGCACTTCTACCAGCACGGCCATGTCCAGGCTGCGGGCGATGGCTTCTAACTCCTGCATGTCTGCGTCACTGAGGCAGGCGGCGATCAGGAGCACGCAATCGGCGCCCATGGCGCGGGATTCGTAAATTTGGTAAGCATCGACCATAAAGTCTTTGCGTAACACCGGCAGGTGGCAGGAGGCGCGGGCTTGCTTAAGGTAATCCACGCTACCCTGAAAAAACTGCACATCGGTAAGCACGGATAAACAGGCCGCGCCATGCTCGGCATAGCTCTGGGCAATGTCGGCGGGGATAAAGTCTTCGCGCAACACGCCCTTGGACGGGCTGGCTTTTTTAACTTCCGCAATCACCGCCGGTTTGCACGCCGCAATTTTGGCGCGCAGGCTGGCTTCGAAATCACGCGTCAGCACACGCGAGTGCGCGTCGGCACGCACCGCTTCCAGCGATTTGCGCTTTTGCGCTGCGGCGATTTCCTCGCGCTTGACCGCTACGATTTTGTCCAGAATGTCACTCATGCGTGCTTTCGTGCAGCCGGGGCTGTGCTTTGGTGTGAAGTAGGTAGGCGATTGCGCCAGCGCCTCAGGCACCGGCTACCGGAAAAGTCTTGGAAAACGCTACCAGCGCCTGCATTTTCGCTTTGGCCTGGCCCGAGGCAATCGCGGCCTGAGCGCGCGCAATGCCTTCGACCATCGTGGCAGTGACGTTACCCGCATACAGCGCCACACCCGCATTAAGAGCGACGATATCGCGCGCTGCACCGGGCTGGTTGTCCAGCACCGCCATCATCATGGCCAGGGATTCTTGGGCGGTTTCGACCCGCAGCGCGCGGTTACTGGCCATGACCAGACCGAAGTCTTCCGGGTGAATTTCATACTCGGTGATTTGCCCGTCGCGCAGCTCCCCCACTAGCGTGGCGGCGCCCAGGCTGACTTCGTCTAGTCCGTCGCGGCCATAGACCACCACCGCATGCTCGGCACCCAAACGTTCTAACGCGCGCACTTGGATGCCCACCAAGTCGGCATGGAATACGCCCATCAGGATATTCGGTGCCGATGCCGGATTGGTCAGCGGCCCCAGGATATTGAATATGGTTTTGATACCCAACTCGCGGCGCACTGGGGCCACGTTTTTCATGGCCGGATGGTGGTTAGGTGCGAACATAAAGCCCACGCCATAGTGCTCGATGCACTGGGCAATCGCTGCGGGGGGCAAATTGATATTGAGGCCCAGCGCTTCCAGCACATCGGCGCTGCCGCTCTTGCTGCTGACACTGCGCCCGCCGTGTTTGCTGACTTTGGCGCCTGCTGCGGCCGCCACAAACATGGAACAAGTAGAAATGTTGAAGGTATGCGAACCGTCACCGCCGGTGCCCACAATGTCCACCAAATGTTTTTTGTCCGCCACTTCCACCTTGGTGGAAAACTCGCGCATCACTTGGGCTGCAGCAGTGATTTC
>CANFJQ010000219.1 GCA_947447615.1 Comamonadaceae bacterium | reverse complement strand
GGTACTGGTCACTTCTACACCACTTCAAAAAACAAGCGTACAAAGCCCGAGAAAATGGAGATCATGAAATTTGATCCAACCATTCGCAAGCACGTTGCTTACAAAGAAACAAAGCTGAAGTAATCTTTACTAACAGCAAATAAAAAACCCGCTACATCAGCGGGTTTTTTATTTCCAGAATTTCCTAGGCTAGTGTTACTTTTTGTTTTTGATTTACTCTTTAAGCGTAGCGACGCAATCTCAAAGAGAACTCGCGTAAGCTAGTCAAGCCGCTTTCTTCCGCGTGCTGACACCAAGTATGCAACTGTGAAAGCAATTGCTCTTTGGTGGCGCTAGAACGACCCCAAATTGCTTGTAGATCACGACGCATCTCAATCATTTTGCGTAACTGAGCATTACTCGCCATCAACTCTTCTAGCTTTGCTTTTTCTTGCTCTGTTAAACGAGATTCATCTTTGGCCAACCAAGTGCGAGCATCACTTAAGTGAGATGCTAAGACCTGCATGTGCTGCACTTCATTACTAAAGAAGCGACGTAATGTCTTACTGTAGCGAGCCATGATTTCGTAGCGATTCGCAATGATGGCTTCTAGCGTGTTTTGATCGGCCGGACGCAAATCACTGAGTACGGGCTTCGGTGGAGTCTTCTTCACGGTAGCCAAACCAACTGCGCTCATGATTTGGATATACATCCAGCCAACATCAAACTCGTACCACTTGTTTGATAACTTCGCACTCGTCGCAAAGGTGTGGTGATTGTTATGCAGCTCTTCGCCACCAATCAAAATACCCCAAGGCACGATATTTCTGGATGCATCTTCACAATCGAAATTACGATAGCCCCAAAAGTGGCCGATGCCATTAATTACTCCAGCAGCAGTAATTGGGATCCACAACATTTGTACGGCCCAAACAGTTAAACCAACTGCGCCAAATAAAAACACATCAACGATGAGCATGATGGCCACACCCTGCCAAGAGAACTTGGAATAGACGTTGTGCTCAACCCAGTCATCTGGGGTGCCATGACCAAATTTATCTAAAGTCTCTTGATTGGCCGCTTCTTGTTTGTAGAGCTCAGCGCCGCGAGAGAGAACGGTATTGATTCCCAAAACTTGTGGACTATGCGGATCATCAACTGTTTCACATTTAGCGTGATGCTTGCGATGAATCGCAGCCCACTCTTTAGTAACCATACCTGTTGTTAACCAAAGCCAAAAACGGAAAAAGTGAGAAACCATCGGATGCAGATCTAATGCACGATGCGCTTGGCAGCGATGCAAGAAGATGGTGACCGCAGCAATCGTAATGTGGGTAGCGATTAACGTGAAAGCAACTATCTTCCACCAAGACCAATCCAAATATCCATTGGCAAGCCAGTGGAGGAACAAATCAAAACCTGAAACTGTATTCAAAAGGGAATCCCTAAAGAGGTCTAAAACTCTATTTTAGTTCTTTAGGGGTCTTCTTGTTTTTGACCTTAGTCTCTTTTTGCTCGTCTTTTTCAGACTGAGGAATTGGGGTAGCAGCTTTCTTCTGGAATACAGCGCCAAAGAAGCCATCAGTTCCATGAATATATGGCCATAACTGCCACCAAGGATTATCTGGGCTGCAACCTAGAGGTAATTTTTCCTTTGGAAACAATGGCTTAAGAACTTCTGCGGCTGGGACAACCTCAAATTGCGGGTGATTTGCCAAAAATTCCTCGGCAATCATTTGATTCTCTTGGGGCAAAAGGCTGCAAGTAGCGTAAACCAAGCGTCCACCTGGCTTTAATAGACGGGCAGCGGAAGCCAAGATGCTTCTTTGCTTTTGGTTAAGCTCCAACACCCCTTCTGGGGTCTGGCGCCACTTGAGATCTGGGTTACGACGCAAAGTACCCATGCCACTACAAGGGGCATCAACCAGGACTCGATCAATCTTGCCAGCCAAGCGTTTGATCTTGGAATCATTCTCGCTGTCAATCCACACAGGATGAACATTTGAAAGGCCGCTACGAGCCTGCCGTGGCTTCAAATTGGCTAAGCGACGCTCTGATGTATCCAAAGCATACAAACGACCTGTGGAGCGCATGATCGCTCCAATCGCTAAAGTCTTGCCGCCAGCGCCTGCACAAAAATCAACAACCATTTCGCCGCGCTTAGGCGCAAGCAAGTAAGCCAAGAGTTGACTGCCCTCATCTTGCACTTCAAACATGCCCGCTTTAAAGCCTGCAGTATTTTGTAAAGCTGGCTTACCCATGATGCGCACACCATCAGGCGCATATGGAGTTGGAATTGCTTGATAGCGACCGCCTAATGCATTCATCTGCGCGAGTAATTCCTCGCGATTGGTTTTCATGGTATTTGCACGTAAATCTAACAGCGCTGGATGCATTAATGACTTCGCAAGTTCTTCACGAGTTTCTTCGCCAGGATATTTACCAAATGCATCCCATAGCCACTCGGGTAAATTATTGCGCACGAGAGGATTTAAAGCAGCAGGATCTACTGTTGCAAAACGTTGCAACCATTCGTATTCACCAGGCTTGAGCACATGCGCTAAATCTGCAATCGCACTCTCCGCGCGGTTCGCAGAGCCCAATCCACCTTCAGACAAAGCCGACAGCAAACCCAATAAGGCTAAGCGTCTGGCTTGTGAGCCTTCACCACTAGAGGCAAATTGTGAGAACTCATTTTTACGGCGCAATATAGCAAACGCGCTCTCTGCAATCAAAGCGCGATCACGATTTCCGAGTTGTTTCTCTTCCCTAAAATAACGACTGACTACGCGGTCAGCGGGTTGTTCAAAACTGAGTAATTCAGGAAGTAAGCGCTCAAGATGAATCGCGTGCTGTGGCAATGCTTTGGCATTGGAGAAATTCTTTTGGCCTTCAGGAGCAATTAAATTACCGCTGGCATTTCTGCGCTCAGGACGACGCAGCGGATCTTTCGATTTAGTCGCGTAACTTTTGTGTGGGGCTAGTCTGCTACCAGATCTACGAGGTGGACGTTCTGCACTCATAATTTAAAAAATTGCGACTCCGGGGGTTGTAACTTCACTTGATTACCT
>CANFJQ010000218.1 GCA_947447615.1 Comamonadaceae bacterium | reverse complement strand
GGCTTGCTGGCGCTGGTGCTCTTGGTGTTGCTGCGCACGGATTTAATCGCCAGCTGGCGCAAAGCCACACCGCCCGATGCCCCCAACCGCTTTGTGATCAACGTCAGCCCCGAGCAGTCAGCCGCTTTTGTGCAAAACCTGCAAGACGCGGGGGTCAAAAAGTACGACTGGTTCCCCATGATCCGTGGCCGCTTGGTGGCGATTAACGGCACCAGCGTATCGTCAGAGACTTATACCGAAGAGCGCGCCAAGCGCCTAGTAGACCGTGAGTTCAATCTCAGCTACAGCGCTAAGCAGCCGGATAACAACCTCATCGTGGGCGGCCAATGGACGCCCGAAGAAGCCGGCGCCATCAGCATGGAAGAGGGCATTGCCACCACGCTGGGCCTGCAAGTGGGCGATACCTTGCGCTTTGACATGGCGGGGGTGACGGTGGACTCCAAAATTACCTCGCTGCGCAAAGTGGACTGGGGCTCTATGCGCGCTAACTTTTTTGCGCTGTATCCAGTGAGCACCTTGGAAGGCGTGCCTGCTACGTTCATGGGCGCTTTCAAAGCGCCCGATCAGCCCGGTTTTGACAATGCGCTGGTACGCCGCTTCCCCAATGTCACCAATGTCGATATGAGCGCCACCATCAACCAGGTGCAGCGCATCTTGGACCAGGTGATTCGCGCGGTGGAGTTTTTGTTTGGCTTTACTTTGGCTGCGGGCCTGGTGGTTTTGTTTGCAGCGGTCAGCGCGACGCGCGAAGAGCGTGCGCGCGAGTTCGCCATCATGCGCGCCGTGGGCGCGCAAAACAGCTTGCTGCGCCAGGTGCAAAGGCTGGAGTTGGCGGGGGTTGGCTTGCTGGCGGGCTTGTTGGCCTCCATTGTTGCCAGCGCATTGGGCTGGGCCTTGGCGCGCTATGTGTTTGAGTTTTCCTGGACCGTGTCCTTGTGGGTGCCGCTGCTGGGCGCCCTGGCAGGCGCGGTGCTGGCCTTGATGGCGGGTTGGTGGGGCTTGCGCGAAGTGCTGCGCCGCCCGGTGGTGGAAACCCTGCGCAAAGCTACCGCTTGAAGTTGCCCTATGGACGAGGACGATGCACAAGCCCAAGCCCAACGAGCGGCGGCCTTCGAAGCCCTGGGCGGCGAGCCCCTGGTAGAGGCGCTGGTAGAGCGTTTTTATGACTTGATGGAACTAGACCCGGCCTATGCCGCCTTGCGCGCAGTGCATGGGCCGGACTTGACGCAGGCGCGGCAAAAGCTGAGTTGGTTTTTATGCGGCTGGCTGGGGGGGCCACAGCATTACACCGAGCGCTTTGGCCATCCGCGCTTGCGCATGCGGCACATGCCTTACACCATTGGTATTTTGGAGCGCGACCAATGGCTGGCCTGCATGGACCAGGCCATGGCAGAAGTTGGCATGGCAGAGGCCGTACGCCTGCGCCTGCGCGACTCTTTTTTCCAGACCGCCGACTGGATGCGTAACCGCTAAGCTTTGGCTGATGGCCGTTGACCGGCTCAACTGATCTTTGCGCCCTTGGCCGCGCGTTTGTTTTTGGCGCGCGCAAAGTCCCACCAAGGCAGGACCTTGCGCAAGGCACGCACCTGGCCGCTGAGTTCGGGGGTGTAGCCGCTGAGCTGCGCCAACGCACCGGTCCAGGCGCTGCTTTGTAAGAGCTGGCGTAGGCTTTGCAAAGCAGGCGCTTCCAAGGCGGATTTCAGGCAGACCAGGTGGTAACTTTCTTGCACCAGTGGCAAAAAATGCAAGCCATGGGCCGCGGCTGCGGCGGCAATGCCCAATCCGGCATCGGCACTGCCTGACGCTATAGCCTGCGCGACTGCGCTGTGGCTAGGTTCGGTACGCTGATAGCCCTTGATCGCATCGCTGGAGATGCCTGCTTGCTGGAGCAATTGGTCCAAGACGACGCGGGTGCCGGTTCCTAATGCACGGTTAACGTAGCGTACGCTTGCTTGCTGCACGTCGGCCAGCCGGGAAATGCCCAAGGGATTGCCAGGAGCCAGCATCAGCCCTTGCATACGGGTGGCAAAACCGAGCATTTTGTGCTTGCCCGGTTGTAACAAGGGCTTGTAAGTACGCTCGGTGTGGGAGCCTGGCGCGGGCGTTTGGATGGTGTGAAACCCGGCCAATGTGCAGCGCCCTTCGTTGAGGGCGCGAATCGCATCAACACTGCCGCAAAAGCGAATGTCCAGGTGCAGCCTCTCGCCTATGTCCTGGCCGATGGCCAGTGCCTGCTCCCGCAGCAAGGCCAGGCCGTCGTCATGGCTGGCGTATAAGGTCAGCACTTGGGCGTGCGCATCAAAAGCGACTGCAAAGGCCGTTTCCAGGTCCGCCCGCAAAGCCTCTATCTGCGGTGCCAAACGCGCCTGCGCTTGGCGCTCGGCCCACATTAGTTTTTCTCCAAAGCTGCTTAGACGCGCAGATTTGCCCTTATCCCATTGGAGCAACTCATTGCCCAATTCATTTTCCCAGCGCTTGAGTTCACCCCAGACATGCCGGTAGGACAGACCCAGTGCGCGTGCGGCCGCACTGATGGAGCCTTGGCTGGCTACCGCTTGCAGCAGTGCGATCAGCGCATTGCGCAATGGCTTTGTCTGCGCATCGCGGCTCAGGGTGTAATGAAAGGCTAGCCTATGCACGGTGTTACATATCGCAAGGTATTGGTCAACGCCCTACGATAACCGAGATATGCATTCATTTTCTGATAGTGCGCTTTTGGCATTGCAGCTACTGGTTTCACTGGACCCCTTGTTTTTGGCCATTGTGGGCCGCTCGCTGGCGGTGAGCGCCTGCGCTTGCATGTTGGCCTGCAGCCTAGGCTTGGCGCTAGGCGCCTGGCTGGGCGTGGCCCGGTTCGCGGGGCGGGGCTTGGTGTTGACGCTGCTCAATACCGCGCTGGCCGTGCCCTCGGTGGTGGTGGGTTTGGTGGTGTACTTGCTGCTCTCGCGCTCCGGGCCTTTGGGGTATTTGGGTTGGCTATTTAGCTTCAAAGCCATGGTGCTGGCGCAAGCGGTGTTGGTGCTGCCGGTGGCCACGGCACTGACGCGCCAGGTGGTGCAGGACGCCGAACAGGCGCACGGCGAGCAATTGCAATCTTTGGGCGCGGGGCG
>CANFJQ010000217.1 GCA_947447615.1 Comamonadaceae bacterium | reverse complement strand
TCCGTGAAGAGAAATCTGATCCAGAAAAAATATCTGCGCGGGAAGCTGAGTACAAGACAAAGTTTGCCAATCCATTTGTGGCAGGTCGTCGCGGTTACATCGACGACGTTATCCTCCCTCATGAAACTCGCAAACGTATTGCCCGTTCCCTAGCAATGCTGAAAGATAAGGCCCTGAAGAATCCTGCGCGTAAACACGGCAATATTCCTCTGTAAAGACGCTGACAAATAATGACTACAAAAATGTTTAAGAAAATTTTGATTGCCAACCGCGGCGAGATTGCCTGCCGTGTGATGATGACCGCTAAAAAAATGGGTATTAAGACTGTTGCGGTCTATTCAGAGGCCGATAAAGAGGCGCGTCACGTACAACTTGCTGATGAGGCGGTCTGTATTGGCCCAGCACCTTCACGTGAATCTTATTTAGTCATGGATCGAATTATCCAGGCTTGCAAAGATACGGGTGCTGAGGCAGTTCATCCAGGCTATGGCTTCTTGTCCGAAAACGAGCAGTTTGCTAAGCGCTGCGAGGAAGAGGGTATTATTTTTATTGGCCCTAAACATCAATCCATCGCCGCAATGGGTGACAAGATTGCCTCCAAGAAGCTTGCCTTAGAAGCTAAGGTCAACACCATTCCTGGCTATAACGAAGCGATTGCGACTACTGAAGAGGCCGTAAAAATTGCTCAAGGTATCGGTTACCCCGTCATGATTAAAGCCTCTGCCGGCGGTGGTGGCAAAGGATTACGTGTTGCATTTAATGACAAAGAAGCCGCAGAAGGTTTTGCTGCTTGCAAAACTGAAGCGATGAATAGTTTTGGTGACGATCGAATTTTTATTGAAAAGTTTGTTGAAGGACCGCGCCATATTGAAATTCAGGTTCTAGGTGATTCTTACGGTAATGTGGTTTACCTCAATGAGCGTGATTGCTCTATTCAGCGTCGTCATCAAAAGGTAATTGAAGAAGCGCCATCCCCTTTTATTGATTCAGCTACTCGTAAAGCAATGGGCGAGCAAGCTGTTGCTCTTGCTAAGGCAGTTAATTATCAATCTGCTGGTACGGTTGAGTTTGTAGTGGGTAAAGACAAATCTTTTTACTTCTTGGAAATGAATACCCGTTTACAGGTTGAACATCCGGTGACTGAAAGTATCACGGGACTAGATTTGGTTGAGCAGATGATTCGCGTAGCTGCAGGCGAAAAACTGGCATTCAAGCAAGAAGATGTGAAATTAGATGGATGGTCGATGGAGTGCCGTATTAATGCCGATGACCCGTTCCGTAACTTCTTGCCTTCAACAGGACGTCTTGTCAAATACCGTCCACCAGAGTCTATCAATGGCGTGCGCGTCGATACGGGAGTATATGAGGGTGGCGAGATCCCGATGTACTACGACTCGATGATTGCTAAATTGATCGTGCACGGCAAGGATCGTACGGAAGCTATTGAAAAAATGCGCTCTGCATTGAATGATTTTGTGATTCGCGGGATTCATTCAAATATCCCTTTCCAAGCTGCCTTATTGCAACATCCCAGATTTGTCAGTGGCGACTTCACGACTGGCTTTATTGCTGAAGAATACCCAGAGGGCTTTAAAAAGGACTCTGTACAGCCTGGAGACCCAAAACGCTTGGCAGCATTGGCAGCCTTTATGCGGTATCGCTACCTTGAGCACATCAAGATGATTGATGGTCAATTGGCTGGACATGAAATGATTATTGCGAAGAAGTTCGTGGTGGTTACCGGCAAAAAAGCGGGCTCAATGAATGACCCGTGTGAGATTTCAATCCGTGTTGAGTTGAAGGATGAAATTTACTCTGTATATATCGATGAGGTTGATGGCGTAAGTCGATACGATATCGTTAGCGATTGGCGCCCAGGGCAAATATGTCTTCATGCCACCATCAATGCTACCCATAAAGTAACGGCACAAGTTGAGCGTCGTGGCGTGAAGTATTTGTTAAATCTTGATGGTGTCCATTATGAGTGTATGGTTCTGAGCCACCTAGGTGCTGAGTTACAACGTCGCATGCCTGTGAAGTTGCCTCCAGATACTTCTAAATTAGTCATGTCACCAATGCCAGGCCTCTTAACTAAGATCGCCGTGAAGGTAGGGGATTCTGTTACTGCAGGCCAAAAACTAGCCTCCATTGAAGCGATGAAAATGGAGAACACACTTTCAGCTGCTCAGGATGGCGTGGTTGCCGAAATCTGCGCTAAGGAGGGTGATAGTCTGGCTGTTGACCAATTAATCATTCGCTTTGAATAAACAGGTAAATGACTATGAGCGATAAGCCATTCAAAATTTTAGGTATTCAGCAAATCGCCATTGGTGGTGAAAATAAAGCTCGACTACAGAAGTTATGGATTGATATGTTGGGTTTTGAATACAAAAGTACTTTTGTCTCTGAGCGTGAAAATGTAGATGAGGATATTTGCGCGATTGGCAAAGGAGTTCATGAAGTAGAGGTCGATCTCATGCAACCATTGAACATAGAAAAAAAACCAGCTGTTCACCAGACACCTCTCAATCATATTGGTTTATGGGTGGATGACCTACCAAAAGCAGTTGAGTGGCTCTCGGCAAATGGTCTGCGTTTTGCTCCAGGAGGTATTCGCAAGGGTGCTGCAGGTTATGACATCACTTTTATTCACCCTAAAGGCAATGATGAGTTTCCAATGAGCGGCGAAGGCGTGCTAATTGAGTTAGTTCAGGCCCCGCCAGAAGTGATTGCGGGATTGAGTTCATAATTTAACCTAGCTAACTAATTCAGCAAGTAAGTAAATAACTAAATAACTAAACAAGGTTTAAATTGGCAAATATATTAGCCATCGATACCTCTTCAGCATGGTGTTCGGTGGCTTTATCTTTAGATGATCAGACATCTGAGCTCAGACATGAAGCTGTTTCGGCTGGCGCTAGCCGACTTTTATTACCATGGGTTGAGTCACTACTGTCAAATGCCAAAATTTCATTGAAAGATCTCGATGCCATTGCTGTAGGTATTGGACCCGGTGCATTTACCGGAGTCAGATTAGGGGTGGCAGCAGTTCAAGGATTGGCTATTTCTAATAATTTGCCCGTGATTTCTGTCTGTAGTCTGGATGCCATATCTGCGCAACTC
>CANFJQ010000216.1 GCA_947447615.1 Comamonadaceae bacterium | reverse complement strand
ACCAGAGGCGCTTGCATGAGCGACGCGAAAGCTTAAGCCGCAGTAGCCGGTGTTGCCGTCACGGCTTTGACCGGCGTGAAAAAGCGCGTGTTATCGCGCAACCAGGCTTGCGAGTTGCTTGCGTCGTGTTGCTCGGGGTGAAAGTCCGGGCGCATGTAGTCGCGCCACATGGGCAGATTGCTGCGGTACAGGCCATCTTTGGCCAGCAACAAACGCCAGGCACTGCGCCAAGTGCTCCATTGGAACAAGCTGCCGTCGTGCCATAAATTACGCACGGTCTGGCGCATCACATCCATCGTAAATATCCAGCTCACTACTTTGAAGGTACGCACCCGCCATTTATGGCTGCCATCGGCGGCTTGGTAAATATTAAAGGCGGTGCTGCGGTGTTCGGACTCTTCAGATGCGTGCCACTTCCATAGGGTTGCCAAGCGTTCTTCCGCACCTTCAAAGGCCTCGGGGTGGCGCAGCGTCCAGTCGGCAAACATGGCGGTGAAGTGTTCGGTGGCTGCGGTGACCGCCAGGTGGATGCGTGGGTCTAAATGTTCGGCTTTTTTAGCACGCTTGGCAGCGCGTACTTCAATCTCGTTGACAAAGCCCTGGCGCGTGAGCTGCGCGTTGAAGAGTTCGTGGATGCGCCGGTGCGTGGCCTCTTGGCCGACAAAGCCCTGCACTTCTTTGGCGTATTTCTCTTGCGCAGCCGGGGGCAGTGCTTTGAAGCAAGCGCGCACCGAGTCCATGAAATACTGCTCGCCCCAGGGAAAGCTCATGGACAAGGCATTGAAAAAAGCCGAACGGAAAGCATCGCCCCCGTTCCAGCGCTGATCGAAGGGCGTCGTCAAATCCACCAGCAAACGCCTTACCACTAAATCGGTCATACAACACTTTCTTCCATTACTTTATTAGGTACTTCGCGCAAGGCGCGCCGCAAAATTTTTCCCACATTGCTTTTGGGCAATTGGCTGTCAAAAACCACTTTGCGCGGCACTTTGTAACCGGTCAGGTGTTCGCGGCAATGGCGCACCAGCATTTCTTCGGTCAGGGCCGGTGATTTTTTTACTACATGGATATGCACTTCTTCGCCGGTGCTCTCGCTGCGCCGACCCACGGCGGCGGCTTCGAGCACACCGGGGTGCAGCATCACCACGTCTTCGATTTCATTGGGATAGACATTAAAGCCAGAGACCAAAATCATGTCTTTGAGGCGGTCCACAATTTTCAAGAAACCTTGGTCATCCATCACAGCCACGTCGCCAGTGCGCAAAAATCCATCTTCGGTCATCACCGCCGCTGTGTCTTGCGGACGACGCCAATAACCCTGCATCACCTGGGGTCCGCGCACGCACAACTCGCCGGACTGACCCACAGGCAAAGTGCGCCCCTGCGCATCGCGGATAGAAACTTCGGTCGAAGGCAGTGGCAGGCCGATGCTGCCATTGAATTCGGTGATGTCAAAGGGGTTGACGGTGACCGTGGGCGCGCATTCGGTCAGGCCATAGCCTTCCACCAAAGGCGCTTTTGTCAATGTTTGCCAGCGCTCGGCCACCGAGCGCTGTATGGCAGCACCGCCGCCCACCGACAAGCGCAGGCTGCTGAAATCCACTTTATGGATATCAGGGTGGTTGAGCAAACTGTTGAATAAAGTATTGACCGCCGGTAAGGACACGACGCGGTAGCGCATCAACAGTTTCACAAAAGCATCCACATCGCGCGGGTCGGACACCAGCACATTGGTACCGCCCATGCCGGTAAACGCGAGGCAAGAGCCCAGCGCGAACACATGGTAAAGCGGGATGGCGGTCATGCTGATCAAGTCCTGCCCTGGCTCCACAAAGGGCGCGCACCAGACCTTGGTTTGTTGCACATTGGCCAAAATATTGCGGTGGCTGAGCATGGCGCCTTTGGCCACGCCCGTGGTGCCGCCGGTGTACTGCAAAAAGGCCAAATCGTCAGGCTGGATATCGGGTTTGTGAAACTGCACTTGCGCCCCTCGGCGCAACATGCGCCGAAAACTGGTCGCCAAGGGCAAGTCATATGCGGGAACCGCTTTTTTAACCTGGTGGATCACAAAGTTGGCCACATGGCGCTTATGCCAGGGCATCATGTCTGCCAAGCCGCTGACCACCACATGCTGCACTGGTGTCTTCTCGATGACTTTGGCCAAAGTATGGGCAAACAAATCGACCACGATGATGGCCAGCGCGCCCGAATCCCGCAGCTGGTGCTCCAACTCGCGCCCCGTGTACATGGGGTTGACGTTGACCACCACATAGCCCGCGCGCAGCAGTCCAAACAGGCACACCGGGTACTGCAGCACATTGGGCATCATCAGCGCAACCCGGCTGCCCGGCGCCAAGTGCAAGACCGATTGGAAATAGGCCGCGACCTGTAAGGACAGGGTGTCCAGATCCGCGAAACTGAGTTTGACGCCGGTCGCGCCACTTATGAAAGCATCGCGATCGGCATAGAGGTTGACCGCGTCTTCCAGGTAATCGGCCAACGTACCCAAGGCGTGCTCGTCTATCTGCGCCGGAACACCGGGCGGGTAGCTTGAGATCCAGGGGGCGTGCATGGGCGTAGCGGCTAAAAGTGCAGTGTAACTATACACAAGTGTATTGTCTAGGGTATGACCGACAGAGAACGACTGAGGATTGATGTGCTGGAAGTCTGGATTTTATCTAAGTGCTTATATAATCAAAGTGTGGAATCCCTTCAATTCATCGGAAGCAGCCAACAAGACTTAGCCAAGTTCCCAGAGGTGGCCAAACGGCAAGCGGGTTTTGATCTGTGGCAAGTGCAGTTGGGTTTGATGCCAAGCGACTTCAAGCCCATGCCCACGGAGGGTGCTGGCGCGTATGAGATGCGTATCAAGGTCGGTACACAGTGGCGTGTGATCTATGTGGCCAATCGGGGCGATGCGGTTTATGTGCTGCATGCTTTTCAAAAGACCACGCAGAAAACCGCCAAACATGACGTTGACCTGGCCGCTGGCCGTTACAAGCAAATAGGAGCATGAACCATGACTGAATCCAATATCCAGCCGTCCAGTGGCAATGTGTTTCTGGACCTGGGGTTTGCTGACGGCGAAGCTGCTGTGCTGGCCCTGCGAGCGGATTTGATGGGGCGTT
>CANFJQ010000215.1 GCA_947447615.1 Comamonadaceae bacterium | reverse complement strand
CATGAACCGCGTCGGCAAGATCGTGCCGCCCAAGCGTCATATTCTTAAAGACATTTCGCTCAGCTTCTTCCCCGGCGCCAAGATCGGCGTGCTGGGCACCAACGGGTCGGGCAAGTCCACGCTGCTCAAGATCATGGCCGGCATTGACAAGGAGATTGAGGGCGAAGCCATACCCATGGCCGGCCTGAACATCGGCTACCTGCCGCAAGAGCCGCAGCTGGACCCGACCCAAACCGTGCGCGAAAGCGTGGAAGCGGGTATGGGCAAGGTCATGTCCGCCAAAGCCCGCCTGGAGGAGGTCTATACCGCCTACGGCGAAGAAAACGCCGACTTTGACGCCCTGGCCGCCGAGCAGGCTGAGTTGGAGGCCATCATCGCCACGGCGGGCACGGATTCGGAACACCAGCTAGAAATCGCCGCCGACGCGCTGCGCCTGCCGCCATGGGAGGCCAATATCGGCGTGCTATCCGGCGGCGAAAAGCGCCGCGTAGCCCTATGCCGTTTGCTGCTCTCCAAGCCCGACATGCTGTTGCTCGACGAGCCAACCAACCACTTGGACGCCGAATCGGTGGACTGGCTGGAGCAGTTTTTGCAGCGCTACCCCGGCACCGTGGTGGCTATTACCCATGACCGCTACTTCCTGGATAACGCGGCCGAGTGGATTTTGGAGCTGGACCGTGGCTCGGGCATTCCCTACAAAGGCAATTACAGCGACTGGCTGAGCCAAAAGCAAGCGCGCCTGGAGGCCGAGCAAAAAGGCGAGGAAGCGCGCGCCAAGGCCTTGAAGAAAGAGCTGGAATGGTCCCGCCAAAACCCCAAAGCCCGCCAGGCCAAGAGCAAAGCACGCCTGGCGCGCTTTGAGGAACTGAGCGACTTTGAATACCAAAAGCGCAACGAGACCAACGAAATCTTTATCCCCGTGGCCGATCGCTTGGGCCAGGAAGTGATCGAGTTTGTCAACGTGACCAAGTCTTTCGGTGACCGCGTACTGATTGATAACCTAAGTTTCAAAGTGCCGCCCGGCGCTATCGTCGGCATCATCGGGCCGAACGGCGCGGGTAAATCGACGCTGTTCAAAATGATTGCCGGCCGCGAAAAAGCCGATTCGGGCGAGGTGAAGATTGGCCAGACGGTAAAGATGGCTTTTGTCGATCAGCACCGCGACGAACTGGCCAACGACAAAACCGTGTGGGAAGACGTGTCCGGCGGTTTGGATATTTTGAACGTCGGTAAATTCCAAATGGCCAGCCGCGCCTACTGTGGACGTTTTAACTTCAACGGTGCGGACCAGCAAAAGAAAGTCGGCATGCTTTCGGGTGGTGAGCGCGGGCGCTTGCATCTGGCCAAGACGCTGATTGCCGGCGGCAATGTGCTGATGCTGGACGAACCGTCCAACGACCTGGACGTGGAAACCTTGCGTGCCTTGGAAGACGCGCTCTTGGAGTTTGCCGGCACGCTGATGGTCATCAGCCATGACCGCTGGTTTTTGGACCGTATTGCTACCCACATCCTGGCCTGCGAGGGCGACAGCCAATGGGTGTTCTACAGCGGCAACTACCAAGAATACGAAGCCGACAAGAAGAAGCGCCTGGGCGAAGAGGGTGCCAAACCCAAGCGCATGCGTTACAAGGCTTTGAAGTAATTCTTGTTAGGCGAGGCATGAGCTTAAGCGCGCTGCTGTTTGATGCAGCCAGCCGCTACCCTGAGCGCTTTGCATTACATATTGCAGACGAGCGTACTTCGTATGCCGACCTGACACGCAGCGCACTGCATATCGCTGCCCGCTTGCAGGCGCTGGGTGCGCAGCGCGAGGCGGTGGGTATCGTAGGGCAGCGCAAGCTGGGGAGCTATGCCGGGGTGCTCGGCATTGTGTACGCAGCCTGCCATTACGTGCCGCTCAAGGCCAAAGCGCCGCCCGATAAAACCATGGCGCTGCTGCGCGCCGCGAACATCCGCTTTTTGGTGGGCGACGAAGAGGACTTGCGCCAGATGCAAGCGCAATTGCAAAGCTCGGGGCAAGGCGACGGCATCCTGGCCTACATCGCGCCGGACAGCGAATGCACGGGCGGTAATGGCAACGATTGGCAGCGCGCCCATGCCGAATCCATTGCGCCACTAACCGAACCTTTAGCTTGCGAGGCCAATGATCTGGCCTACATCTTGTTCACTTCCGGCTCCTCGGGCACGCCCAAGGGCGTGAAGGTCAGCCATGGCAATGTGCTGGCTTATCTGCGCGCCATCCACAGCATGTGGAAATTAGAGCCAGGCTACCGCGCTTCGCAGTTCCATGATTTTTCATTCGACCCTTCGGTGTCCGATTTGTTCACTACCTGGTCGCTAGGCGGCGAGTTGTGCGTGGTGCCCGAAGCCGAGTTGATCGCCCCGGCGCATTTCATCCGGCGCAGCAATTTGCAGGTCTGGAGTTCGGTGCCCTCCATCGGCACGCTGATGCACAAGCTGGGCATGCTCAAGGCCGACAGTTTCCCCACGCTGCGCATCAGCCGATTTGCCGGTGAACCCTTGCCCCGTCGCATGGCGCAGGCCTGGCAAGTGGCAGCGCCGGGCAGCACGGTGGAGAACCACTACGGCCCTACCGAGGCGACCATCGACGTCGCGCGCCATATTTATTTGCCGACGGAGGCAGACTTGCCTTTTGCCAATGACATCGTGCCTATAGGCAGCGCGTTTGCGGGCATGGACATTTGCATCCTGGACGAACAGCGTCAGCCGGTGCCCCAGGGCGTGACCGGGCAGATTGCCTTCAAAGGCCCGCAGCTTTCGCAAGGCTATTTGAACGATCCCGAGAAAACACAGTCGGTGTTTGTTCAGCTGGACTGGGACCAAAGTGGCGCCACCTGGTATTTATCAGGCGACGCGGGCTTTGTGAATCCGCAAGGCCAGGTTGAATGCCTGGGCCGCATGGACAGCCAGATCAAAGTGGCGGGCCGTCGCGTGGAAATTGGCGAAATCGAAGCAGCACTTGCCAGCTTTGCGCCGCTCAGCGATGTGGTGGTGGTGGCCGTCAAAGACGCACAAGGCCTGGTCACCGAATTGGTGGCCTTTACCACCGGCCAAGTGAGTGCGCAAGACTTGGCGGACATCAAAAAAGCCAGCGCGCGCAGCCTGGATGCGGTGTTTTTT
>CANFJQ010000214.1 GCA_947447615.1 Comamonadaceae bacterium | reverse complement strand
TCGCCGATGATAGGCAGCCAACCCAAAAGGCAGGCCTTCGGGCCTAATTTTTCCAGCCAAAGGAGCGCGCGGTTTTCTGTGTTGCTGTGCAGGCCTTGATTGGTCAGGCGGCGGGCGCCGCGCCCCATGGCGTAGTCCAAGGCACCACCGAGGGTATTGCCCACGGTGGCCACGGCAATTACCGGCCAGTATTGCGCCGGGTTCAGGTGGATTACGCCCAGCACCACCGGTTCCGAGCCCATGGGCAGCAAGGTCGCCGAAATAAAGGACACCACAAAAACTGTGGACAGTCCGTAGGCTGGCAGGGCCAGCATGTCCAAAAGCGATTGCATCCAAATTTCCATGGCGAGGCCAGTATAGGCAGCCCATCGGCATGCATGCCAGTGTGCTGAAATTTTAGGCATATAGAATGGCCGCCCGCCCAGCGCCAAACCCCAAGTGCGCGTGGCCAAAAAGCTTTTTCCCACCACCTACTTCTAGCATGCAAATCGGTCCTTACGTATTGGCAAATCCGGTCTTCGTCGCGCCCATGGCCGGCGTGACCGATCGCCCGTTTCGGCAGCTATGCAAGCGCCTGGGTGCGGGCTACGCGGTCAGTGAAATGGTCACCTCGCGGCGCGATTTGTGGGATTCGCTCAAGACCTCGCGCCGTGCCAACCACGAGGGCGAGCCGGGCCCCATCGCCGTGCAAATCGCAGGTACCGATGCCGCCATGATGGCCGATGCCGCGCGCTACAACATCGACCGTGGTGCGCAAATCATCGACATCAACATGGGCTGCCCGGCTAAAAAAGTGTGCAACAAATGGGCGGGCTCCGCGCTGATGCAGGACGAGACATTGGCGCTGGAAATCATTGACGCAGTTGTGCAGGCCAGCGCGGTGCACGGTGTGCCCGTTACGCTCAAGATGCGCACCGGCTGGTGCCAGAGCCATAAAAATGCTTTGTCCATCGCGCTGGCCGCACAAAGCGCGGGCATCGCCATGGTCACCGTCCATGGCCGCACCCGCGAGCAAGGCTACCGCGGCCAGGCCGAATACGAGACCATTGCCGCCGTCAAAGCCGCGCTGCGCATTCCAATGGTGGCCAATGGCGATATCAACAGCCCGCACCAGGCGCGCCAGGTACTGCGCCTTACCGGCGCAGACGCGGTGATGATTGGCCGCGCAGCCCAGGGACGCCCATGGATATTTCGGGAGATCACGCATTTTCTGGAGACCGGCAATGTGCTGGCACCACCCTTGGTGCAGGAAGTGCGTCGCTGGCTGGTAGCGCATTTGCAAGACCATTACAGCCTGTATGGCGAATACACCGGGGTGCGCAGTGCGCGCAAACACATTGCCTGGTATCTGCGCAGCCTGCCTGGCGGGGAAGACTTCCGCCGCCGCCTCAACTTATTGAACGATAGCGCCGCGCAAGTGCAGGCTGTCGATGAATTTTTAGACAAGTTAAACCAAATCATGGATCGCATTCCTGCGGTCTATGACGCCAGCGGACGGCTCCTGCCGGAAGCGGCATCCCCCGTCAATGAAAGCGAACCCATGCGCCATCCCACCTTGAGCCTGCACCATGAGCAATAACAAGCTGGACGAATGCGTGCGCGCCAGCCTGGAAGCCTACTTGCGCGATTTAGATGGCCTGGAGCCGCACGGCATGCACGACATGCTGGTGCGCGCGGTAGAGAAACCCTTGCTCGAAGTCGTGATGGTCGCCGCTGCCAATAACCAATCCAAAGCGGCGCAATGGCTGGGCCTGAACCGCAACACGTTGCGCAAAAAACTTCTGGAACACCACCTTTTATGAACGCTTTAATTTCCGTTTCCGACAAAACCGGTGTGCTGGACCTGGCGCGCGCTCTGCACGCTTTGGGCATACGCCTGCTCTCCACCGGCGGCACGGCCAAGCTGCTGGCCGAGCATGGACTGCCGGTGACCGAAGTGGCGGACATGACGGACTTTCCAGAGATGCTCGATGGCCGGGTAAAAACCCTGCACCCCAAAGTTCATGGCGGCCTATTGGCGCGGCGCGATGTACCCGCGCATATGCAGGCGCTGGCAGCGCATGGCATAGACACCATTGATTTGCTGGTGGTGAATTTGTATCCTTTTGAGGCCACGGTAGCGCGCGCTGGCTGCACGCTGGAAGAGGCGATTGAAAACATCGACATCGGCGGCCCGGCCATGGTGCGCAGTGCCGCCAAAAACTGGAAAGACGTGGCCGTGCTTACCGATGCCAGCCAGTACGACACCGTCATCGCCGAACTGCAAGCCCATGGCGCGGTGAGTAGCAGCACCAAGTTTGCGCTGTCGGTGGCGGCCTTCAACCGCATCAGCCAGTACGACGGCGCGATTAGCGACTATTTGTCTTCTGTGCAGCCTGATGGCACGATGGCGGTGTTTGCCGGTCAGGCCAATGGCCGCTTTGTGAAATTGCAGGACTTGCGCTACGGCGAAAACCCGCACCAGTACGCCGCGTTTTTCCGCGACTTGTACCCGGCCCCCGGCTCGCTGGTGACCGCCCAGCAATTGCAGGGCAAGGAACTGAGCTACAACAACATCGCCGACGCCGACGCTGCCTGGGAATGCGTCAAAAGCTTTGAAACCCCGGCCTGCGTCATCGTCAAACACGCCAATCCCTGCGGCGTGGCAATCGCGGCTGATGCGTCCACCGCCTATGCCAAAGCCTTTAGCACCGACCCCACCTCCGCCTTTGGCGGCATCATCGCCTTCAATTGCGAAGTCGATGGCGATACCGCGCGCCATGTCAGCGCCCAGTTTGTAGAAGTGCTGATCGCCCCCGCTTTCAGTACCGAGGCGCTCAGCGTTTTGTCCGCCAAAGCCAATGTCCGTGTGTTGCACATCGCATTGCCCTATGCCCTGGGCCAACGCCCAGAAAAAGCCAGCGCCTGGACGCTGGGGCGCAACGCCGTCGATGTCAAACGCGTGGGCTCGGGCATGCTGATGCAAACCGCCGACAACCACGAGTTGACCCTGGCCGATATGCGCGTGGTCAGCAAAGTGCAGCCCAGCGCGGCACAAATGCAGGATATGTTGTTCGCCTGGAAAGTGGCCAAATACGTCAAGTCCAACGCGATTGTGTTTTGCAAAGACGGCATGACCATGGGCGTGGGCGCTGGCCAAATGAGCCGCTTGGACTCGGCCCGTATCGCCTCTATCAAAGCCGGGCACGCCAGCTTGTCACTGACCGGCACCGTAGTCGCCAGCGACGCCTTCTTCCCGT
>CANFJQ010000213.1 GCA_947447615.1 Comamonadaceae bacterium | reverse complement strand
TGGCATTTGAGCCAGCAGCTCACATAAACCAAAAGCGCAAAACTGGCGGCGTGGCTTTCGGGAAAACCGTATTCGCCAAAGCCTTCGATTTGCTTGAACAGCGCATCGGCATAGTCTTGCGTATAGCCGTTGGCGACCATGGCGCCGACCAGGCGTTCGTAAAAATGCTGCACCCCGCCCTGGCGTTTCCAAGCGGCCATGGAACGGCGCAAACTGTCGGCTTCGCCACCGCTGAAGTTGGCCGCTGCCATGGCGATTTGCATCACCTGTTCCTGAAAAATTGGCACGCCCAAAGTGCGTTTCAAGACCTCTTGCAAAGCCGCGCTGGCGTATTGCACGGCTTGCGGATTAGCGCGCGCTTTAAGGTAAGGATGCACCATGCCGCCCTGGATGGGGCCGGGCCGCACGATGGCCACTTGCACCACCAAATCGTAAAAACAACGCGGCTTGAGACGCGGCAGCATGCTCATTTGCGCACGGCTTTCGATTTGGAACACGCCCACGGTATCGGCCTGGCAAATCATGTCGTAGGTGGCCGGGTCTTCTGCCGGAATGTCTTGCAAGCGCATTAGCTTGCCGCGCCACTGGCCTATGAGGTCCAGGCAGCGGTGGATGGCGCTGAGCATGCCCAAGGCCAGCACATCCACCTTGAGCAGGCCAACAGTGTCCAGGTCGTCTTTGTCCCACTGGATGATGCTGCGATCGGGCATGGCCGCGTTTTCTACCGGCACGATGCGCGTGAGCGGGCCTTGGGTCAGCACAAAGCCGCCTACGTGTTGGCTCAAGTGGCGGGGGAAGCCTTGCAGCTGGGTGGCCAAGTCAAGCCAGAGTTGTAGGCGACGGGGTGGGGGGATGGTGAAGTCACTTGCTTCGTCATATGCCTGGGCGGTAGAGCGCTGTGCTTTGTTTTCCTCGGTGGGCGCCAGAGTGGCAGAGCGCTCAGCTCCGTGTCCCCCGCCCGCTGCGCGGGCTCCTCCTTTACCTACGCTGAGCGCTCTGCCGCTCTGGCTTGTGGCACACGAAGAAGTAACAGTTGCAGTTACCCGCTCAATCGCACTTTGCAAACGTTCAGCCAGCACAGTGCGGCCATACATGCCAGGGTGCTCTTTGGCCAACGCGTTAATCAGGGCTTCAGGAATTTGCAGCGCGCGCCCTACATCGCGCAGCGCGCTGCGTGGCCGGTAACGGGTGACCACGGCGGTAATGGCGGCGCGCTCGCGACCATATTTGGCGTAGATGTATTGGATGACTTCTTCGCGCCGCTGGTGCTCAAAGTCCACGTCAATATCCGGCGGCTCGTCGCGCTCGCGCGAGATGAAGCGTTCAAACAACACGCTCATGCGCGCAGGGTCCACCTCGGTCACGCCCAGGCAGTAACACACCGCCGAATTGGCCGCCGAGCCACGCCCCTGACACAAGATGCCGCGACTGCGCGCAAAGCGCACGATGTCGTGCACCGTAAGGAAATACATCTCGTACTTCAACTCGGCAATCAGCGCCAGCTCATGCTCCACTTGCGCGCGCACGCTATCGGGCATGCCTGCGGGGTAGCGTACGCAGGCGCCCTCTTCGGTGTAATGGCGCAGCGTTTGCGCCGGTGTCTGGCCCGGCAGCACGGCCTCTAGCGGGTAGTGGTAACGCAAGCTGTCCAGCGAAAAATGACAGCGGCGGGCAATCTCCAAAGTGTTGGCCAAATGCTCTGCGTCAAACAAGCCAGCCAAGCGCGCGCGGCTGCGCAAATGCCGCTCCGCATTGGCTTGCAAACCGCGCCCGCATTGCGCAACCGGCAGGCGCATGCGCACGGCGGTGATTACATCGTGCAAAGGTTTGCGCGAACGCACATGCATTTGCACCGCGCCCACGGCCACCACCGGCAGGCCGCTCAAGTGTGCGATCTGGCGCGTGCGCAAGCTGTGCAGCGCGTCCTGCGCGCCCAAGCTGCGCGTGGTGCCCAACCACACCTGTGCGCCATAGTGCGCGCGCGCAGCCACGGCAATCGCACAGGCTTTCTCCATCGACAAAGCGGGCGGCAAAAGCAAAATAATTTCATTACCCGCCAAGCTCGGCCAAGCCGCCCAGCCGCCTTGCGCTGGCTGCCAATGCAGCGCGTATTGCCCCTTGGGCGCAGCGCGGCGCGCGTTGCTGATGAATTCGCACAGATTGCCCCAGCCCTGCAAATCGTGTGGCAAGGCGACGAAGCGAAACAGCGTCTCCCCTGCCACCGCGCGCACACCAAACTCGGCACCGGGCAACAACTGCAGCCCCGCCTTACGCGCCGCCTCGTGCGCGCGCACCACGCCGGCCACCGAGCACTCGTCGGTCAGCGCCAGCGCCGCATAGCCCAAAGCCTTGGCCCGCGCTACCAACTCTTGGGGCAAAGACGCGCCATGCTGAAAGCTGAACGCACTCATGGCGTACAGCTCGGCATAGGCGGGGGACGGGGCGGCGGCGGGCACGGGGGCTTCTTTGATAATACTGTATAAAAATACAGTATAAACACAGGATTTTGATTAGCCGACGCAGATGCGCGTAACAAATAACTTGCGCCAAGCCTCATAAAATATATACTAGATATATACAAAAAGAGACTCCAATGACAAGCACCAACGACAATTTACTCGTCAAATTCCGCGCTAAAGACACGGCATTGGGCGTGACACGCAGCACCGTTAAAGCAATCGCCAAAGCGCTGGAGGTGAACGAAACCCAGGTCATCCACATGGCGCTCTCCAAATTCGCCGCCGATGTACTGCCCGCCTATGCACCCGACGACGGGCCGCTCAGCGCCAAGCAAATCCGCGCTTTGCGTGAAGACGCCAAAAAGCATTTACCCCAAGGCAAAACCCTGTCTGGCGAGAGCTTGTTTCCATGAAACCCCACTGGGCGCTTCCAGCCCCTGGCGACATCGTGTGGTGCTTGTTTCCCGAAGTGCCAGGCATGGAACCCGGCCCCAAGCCCCGACCGGCGCTGGTGATACGCATAGCGCGCAAAGAAGATGGTGATGTCCTCAGCGTGGTGTACGGCACATCGCAAAACCTGCATTCACTCAGGCGCGGCGAATTCGCCATCACCCGCGACCAACACCCCAGCGCCTACGCCCTGGCCGGCTTAGCCTATGACACCAAATTTGATTTCAAAGTGATAGTGGACCTGCCTTGGTCCGAGCGCTACTTCAAAGTACCACCCCGAAGCCCGCATGGAAACACACCCAAACTAGGAACCTTGCATGCGACGGTTGTGCGGGCGGTGGAGGCGGCTTA
>CANFJQ010000212.1 GCA_947447615.1 Comamonadaceae bacterium | reverse complement strand
CAATTGCGCCGGTAGAACCCGAAGCATCATCGGTACGCAATCCTTAATTAACGCCGGTATTCCAAACGAGGTTAATGCTCTGCGTAACGGTACGATTGGCTGGACTCTTGCTGGACAAGAACTGGACAAAGGTCAGACTCGTAAATTTAAAGAGGTTAGCGAAGACACCACAAGCGAAGCAGCACTGAGGGCACGTAGTGTTGCTGATCGCGCCGGTGTGAAGCGGGCAAGCTTAGTAGATGTCGAGAAATGGAAGTCGCAAAGTGAGCGCACCACTTACTTCTTTGATACTCGCAATCCAGAAGAATATGAAGCAGGACATCTTCCAGGCTTTCGTTCTGTACCAGGCGGTCAATTGGTTCAAGAAACCGAAATGGTGGCACCAGTGCGTGGCGCCCGCATTGTCTTGGTTGACGCCAGTGGTGGCGGTGTGCGAGCCAATATGCCTGCTTCGTGGTTGGCGCAAATGGCATGGGATGTCTTCGTTCTCGATCACGTCAAATCATCTGATCTCACCGAGAAAGGTGCATGGCAGGCGCCCCTACCAAACCTTCCTCAAGTTGAAACAGTTGACGCAAACACCTTATCGAGCTGGCTCAAAAGCGATAGCAACACCCTGGTGATTGATTTCAGCAACCATGCAAATTATGTGAAGGGGCATATTCCTTGTAGTTGGTATGCCCTGCGCTCTCAATTAGCAGATGCTCTTCAAAAAATCCCTAAAGTAGATCGCTATGTTCTGACAAGCGCTCCAGCGGAATTAGGTAAGTTTGCTGCACAAGAATTACAGGCACTCACCAAGGCAGAGGTCTTGGTTCTAGAGGGCGGAAATGCTGCATGGGCTAAAGCTGGTTTGGAGTTAGAAAAAGGTCCAACCCATTTAGCCTCTCCACCGCTTGATCGCTACAAGCGACCATACGAAGGAACAAGCGTAGATCCTGCAGCAATGCAGGCCTACTTAGATTGGGAGTTTGGTTTAGTAGAGCAACTTGGCAAGGACGGAACCCATCACTTCTGGGTTCTGTAATTTAATTCGTCCTTGCTGTTGTGTTTCTGTTGTGTTTGCTAGTTAGGCAATCTTATTGCGAATGATGCCGATACCGGTGATTTGAGTTTCCATCACATCACCGGGCTTCATAAATTCCTGGGGCGTTCTACCAGCACCAACACCTGATGGCGTGCCAGTAGCAATGATGTCGCCTGGCAATAAAGTCAGGCTGCGAGAAAGCTCAGAAATAATCACTGGGATCTTGAAATACATTTGCTTATAACTTGCATTTTGTTTCTCAACACCATTCACACGGCAGATAATACGAGTGTCATCCAGATTGACGCCACCTGCAGTGACAACCCATGGGCCCATAGGACCATGTCCATCCAAGCTCTTACCCTTGAACCATTGGCCAGAGTGACGCTTCTGCTGAATATCACGCGCCGTAGTGTCGTTGTAAGCAGAGTAACCAAAGACGTAGTCCATAGCGTTCTCTTCAGAGATATTTTTTCCCTTCTTGCCAATCACAACAGCTAACTCAGCCTCCCAGTCAATCATGGTGGAGTAGCTGCCGTCATAAGGGATGTTATCGAATGGGCCATTCATAGTCTGCGTGCCTTTAGTAAAGAGCACAGGAACTTTTGGATATTCTTTTACAGCGCTATCAGCACGGTGCTTTAGACCTTCTTCAAAGTGGTCAAGATAGTTCCAGCCTACGCAATAAATATTACTTTGGGGTTTTGGGATAGGTGATAACAACACAACCTGGTTGACGTTTTGTAAGTTTGAACCACGGTTTTTGAAAATCGCTGCCAACTCCACTAGTCCACGATTACCAGAAGCAGCTAATGAAATCATCGATGTTGGATCAAATGAGAGTTGCATCTTTTGGCGCGCAGCCTCAGCAGGAATGTCGACCACTAAACCATCGTTCGTTACCAAACCCAAACGGGAAGTAGCGCCCATCTTTGGTAAATAGTTAGCAACTCGTAAGCCTGCCTTGCCAGTCAATGGCTCAACCACGATTGGAGGCTGTCCATCTGGCGCAGCCATTGCATTTGAAATCATCATGCCGCTTAGAGCAGCAGAAGCCCCCAACTTGAGTGCATCTCTACGATTTGTATCCACAGCGTCTCCTTTAAATTAATTATTAAATCTGTTTTAGGTCTTATAGCCGTAAATATTAATACCAAATCTGTAACTTAGGCAGAATATTGAAAACTTCGCTATGCTTAGCGCATGCAGCCCCTAAGAGATATTTCTATCACTCGCCTAGTGACTTGTACGGCTATCTTCATAGGCTTACTAGCCTGTGAACGCGATAGCTACACTACTTGGAACCGCAGTTCTGTAGCCCAGACAAAAATCCCCATGGTTCTTCGCAAGGCGCAAATGGAATTTCAAGAAAGTAAACTGAATTTTTGTGGCAGCCTAGGCAATCAGAGTTATTTTGATCAAAAATGTTCTGCGCAAACCGAAAAATCAAGCGTAGTGTTTACCCCCTCTTCTGGTGCACTTGCGAAAGATGGGCAAGAGTATCAGTGCACAGCCCTATAAATAGCTCGCATCATGAATAAACTCAGTCCTAAGAAACTACTGCTCACTAAATGGACTGCGGTGCAGCCTATTGCTAAGCAGAAACATTTTTTAGTTAGCAAGGTGATTCTTCCTGAGCAACCAAATGAAAAGATAGAGTTTGTGGAAATTGAGGCGGTCTATAGCAAGAAGACCACGCAGATTGCTTGGCGTGATCTCACCGATAGCGCGCTTTGGTTACAAGGCTGGAAATAAAAAACCGCCTTAATACTTCAAGGCGGCCTGGTTGATAGAAGTTGAATACTTAATCCGTTTTCTTTTTCGATCCCGATGATTTCTTAACCATTTCATCAATATTCTTCTCAGCTGCTTCAGCCACTTGATTCACAATACGACGGCCTTCTTTAAACATGTTCTGACCAGTTGTCGACATCTCATGAACTACTTTCGACAACTTGTCAGCGTGGGTAGGCATTTTATTTTCCGCATCCTCTAGCCAAGAGACCAAAGAACTACGAACCTTTTCAAGATGCTTCTCAGTTTCATCGGCAGCACCCTCACTGAGATCCTTTAAAACAGCTTTCACCTTCTTTTGATAAGCAGCAGCACGCTTAGCAGCTTCTTTTGTGGCTTCTTCCTGCAAATCTTTTAACTTGGATAAATCATTTTTAGCGGCAGATTTTGCGCTATCCAATGCATTTTTCATCCCCCACTCAATCTCAGCCATATGATGATCACTTAACTTCT
>CANFJQ010000211.1 GCA_947447615.1 Comamonadaceae bacterium | reverse complement strand
ATGCAAGCCTGCTTTGATGATTTGCTGCTGGCCCAGGGCGAAGGCGTGGGCTGGCGCTTGCCGCGCGGCCAGGCGGCGTTGCAGGAGCATGAGATTCATGGCGCCAGGCTTTGGGGTGGCAATTTGGCGGTACTGGTGTCGCTGCTGGGCACGCCGTATTTCCCCAAAGTGCGCGGTGGCGTTTTGTTCTTGGAAGACGTCGGTGAACATCCATACCGTCTGGAACGCATGTTGACGCAGTTGCTGCATAGCGGCGTCTTGGCACAGCAAAAGGCTTTGGTGTTGGGTCAATTCAGCAACTACAAACTGGTGCCGCATGACAAAGGCTTCAAATTTGACGCCGTGGTGCAATGGCTGCGTACACAGGTTTCGATTCCTATCGTCACGGGTTTACCTTTGGGCCATGTGCCGACCAAGGTGTTGCTCCCGGTGGGGGCCAAAGTGGACCTGGTGCTGCAAGGGCATGAAGCCCTGATGGCCTGGGGCCACTTGTAGGGCTCGGGCTACCTGATTTTGGTTGTCGAAGTAGTCAATGCTTATATTGCCTTGTATTTATTAACATAATATACATCGTATAAAGTAGAAAATACGGTGATCCAAGGTGCCCTAAGGAATCGGCCGGGAAATCATGTGCCGCACCAGCAGCCTCGCCGACGCCTGCTTGTTTGCCACATCGGCAAAGTCCAGTGCTGTCATGCCCTTATCATTCTTCAGACTGGCATCGGCGCCTTCTTCGAGCAGCAGTTCCACGGATTGAGGATTTCCATACATCGCGGCCATCATCAAAGGCGTGGTCTTGCTGGGCGATTCCGCATCGATATAAGCCGAATGCTTGAGTAGCAGCTTGATCACCTCGACATGGCCAGCAGACGCGGCGTAATGCAAAGGCGTCCAGCCGGTTTTGTTAACGTCAGCGTCTAAGGCGATCAGGCGCTTGCAAACATCCACCATGCCGGCCATGGCGGCGAACATTAAGGGGCTCTCATCCTTGATGGTGCGCACCTCGGCGCGCAGGCCTTTGGCTCGCAGCAGTACGTCTAGCACCGCGGGCGATGGTCGCCGAATCGCCAGTACCAGCGGGTATTGACCATCAGAGCTCATGGTGTTGGGGTCAAAACCACGCGCCAGCACTTTGGCGACTACCTGGGCCTCGTCGGTTTTCAGTGCCTCGAAAAAATCATCGTAAGAACCCGCTTTGGCGGGAAAAAACCAAATTAAAACAATAAGATAAAACGTATATTTAAAGTTAAACATACATTGATTTTCAATCGCTGTCTGCTGGTTGGCCTAAGCCTTCAGGCTTAAATAAGCGCAAAAAATTGTCGCTGCTGGCCCGGCCCACGTCCTCCACGCTACAGCCCCGCACCTGCGCAATCTGTTGCGCCACCAAGGGCACAAAGGAGGGGTTATTGGTTTTTCCCCGGTGCGGCACCGGTGCCAAATAGGGGCTGTCGGTCTCAATCAGCAAGCGATCCAGCGGCACCCAGGCGGCAATATCGCGCAGATCCTGGGCGGTTTTGAAGGTCACGATGCCGGAAAACGAGATGTAAAACCCGCGCTCCAAGGCTGCCCGCGCCACTTCGGCGGTTTCGGTAAAGCAGTGGAATACGCCGCCGGCGCTGCCCTTTGCCCCATCTTCACCCTCCTCGTCCAGCAAAGCCAAAGTATCTGCCGAGGCGCTGCGGGTATGGATGACGAGCGGCTTGCCCAGCGCGCGTGCGGCGCGTATGTGCACCCTAAAGCGTTCCCGTTGCCAGCGCATATCGGCCACAGTGCGCCCGTTGAGCCGGTAGTAATCCAGTCCCGTCTCGCCAATCGCCAGCACTTTGGGCAGCGCGCCCAATCCCAGCAAGTCTTGCAGGCTAGGCTCGCGAACGTTTTCATTGTCTGGATGCACCCCTACAGTGGCCCAGAAGTTCGCATAGTCCAGGGCGAGCCCATGCACCACGGGAAATTCCTCTAGCGTGGTGCAAATGCACATGGCACGGTCCACCTGCGCCTGCGCCATCGCGGCGCGTATCGCTGGTGCCTGGCTGCGTAGCTCGGGAAATGCCAAATGGCAATGGGAATCGGTAAACACCTGGGGCGCTCAGCTCAGCGGGCGGGATTTGGGTGATTGGTCCCCATCACACGGTGTAATTCGTGCGCTTGGTGCCCAACAGAGGCCCTAAAGCGGTTTCGATTTTCTGTTTCAAATTCGCGCCGCGCTCGTCGGGCGTAAAACGCACACCAACGCCTTGCGGGCGCCCGGTCGGCGAATTGGCCGGGGTAATCCAGGCCACATTGCCGATCAGGGGGTGGCGCTTATTGTCCTGGGGCAAAGTCAGCAAACCATAAAGCTCGTCGCCCAACTGGTATTCCCGGCTGGTTTGCACAAATAAACCGCCTTCGGTAAACACCGAGATATAGGCCTGGTACAACTCCAGCGGCGTGTCCATGCGTAATTGCAGCACGGTTGGGCGCGCACTGGCGCCGGACAAAACTGACTCCGACCACATGCTGTTGCCGGCCAGGGTGGAGGGTGCTGCAGTTGACATAGCTAAATATCCTGGCCAAGTATTAGTGTGCGCTTTGGGCCAGCACCGTATGGGCCTCTGCCATCAAAGCTTCGATAAACAATCCGGGGTTGTAGGGGTGGTCCATGGTGCGCCGGTGCGCCTGCAAAGACACCCCCCATTGTGACAAAACTGCCAGCGGCACGCCGGGGCGCAAGTCTTTTGCGTTAAAAAAACGCGGCTCTGCATCCACGGCCAGCGCCATCAGGTCGTGGCACAACTGCTGCTGTGCGCTGATCACTTGCTGCGGCGTCCAATCGCGTATCGCTTGGCCATCGCCCCGCGCCATGGCTTGTGGCAGCGCGGCCCAATGCTGAGGGTCCTGTCCCGATTGGGCCCAATGCAGCGCAGCCTGGGGGCGTCCGCCCTGCGCCTTGAGTGCCGTGGCGGCCTGCGCGCTGTCCAGTCCTTGCGCGCCTAGCCAAGCCAGGCTGTCAGCAGGCGCTGGCCAGACCATGGTGTGGACTTGGCAGCGGCTGCGTATGGTGGGCAGCAGTTGGTGGGCCGCTTCGCTAGCCAGCACAAAACGCACGTCGCCCGGTGGCTCTTCCAAGGTCTTGAGCAAGGCATTGGCGGTGAAGGCGTTCATGTCTTCGGCCGGATAGACCAGCACCGCTTTGCCGCGCCCACGCGCGCTGGTGCGCTGCGAAAAATCAACCGCGTCGCGCATGGCTTCGATGCGTATTTCTTTGCTGGGTTTACGCTTTTTGTCGTCCAAGTCGGCTTGTGCT
>CANFJQ010000210.1 GCA_947447615.1 Comamonadaceae bacterium | reverse complement strand
CGCAAAATCCACGCAAAAGCCAAGAAGATTGCGGCGCATTTGATGGAAGTGAGCGAGGCGGATCTGGAGTGGGAAATCGACCGCTTCAAAGTGCGCGGCGACGACGCCAAGTACAAGACCATGACGCAAATCGCCTGGGCCGCTTACAACAGCCCACCTCCCGGCCTGGAGCCAGGGCTGGAAGCCGTGCATTACTACGATCCGCCCAACTTCACTTTCCCCTTTGGTATTTACCTGTGCGTGGTAGATATCGACAAGGGCACGGGCGAGACCAAAATCCGCCGTTTCTATGCGCTAGACGATTGCGGCACCCGCATCAACCCCATGATCATCGACGGCCAAATCCACGGCGGCTTGACCGAAGGCTTTGCCGTGGCGATGGGGCAGCTCCTGTCTTTTGACAAGCAAGGCAATATCCAAGGCAATTCGCTGATGGACTATTTCCTGCCTACCGCCGTAGAAACCCCCCATTGGGAAACCGACCACACGGTAACGCCTTCGCCGCACCACCCCATCGGTGCCAAAGGCGTGGCCGAGTCGCCCCACGTGGGCAGCATCCCCACCTTTACCAGCGCCATGGTCGATGCGTTCGCGCATTTGGGCGTGACGCACTTCAATATGCCGCACACTGCGTACCGCGTCTGGCAGCAATTGAAGAAAGCGGGTATGAACACCTGATTCGCTGCATCGCGCAGCCCCGGGGCCGGTGCGTGCAAGCGTGCCAGCCCTTTTCCTTTTTTTAAACAGCAGAAAGTACACGCATGGAAGTCGTGATTGAAAAGCAGTACCCGGTGAGCGCCGGTATTCCCGCTGCCTGGGCCGTGTTGTCAGATATGCATGCACTGGCCACCTGCATGCCCGGAGCGCAAATTACCGAGGACATTGACGCCACCCACTTCATGGGCAGCGTGCGCGTAAAAGTCGGGCCCGCCGTGGCGGCATTTGCCGGGACGATTGAAATCTTGGCGCTGGATGCGGCCACCCACACCCTGAAGATGCTGGGCAAAGGCGCGGACAAAGGCGGCTCGTCCGCGTCCATGGAGTTAACCGCTTCTTTGCTGCCCGGTGAAAACGGCCACTGCGTGCTGGCCGGTCATGCGGCGGTGATCGTGAACGGAAAATTCGCCCAGTTTGGCGGACGCATGATGAACTCGGTGTCCGACATGATCCTGGCGCAGTTTGCCGAGGTGTTTTCGCAAAAAGCCCAAGCCATGCAAGCCAGTGCGCCTGCGGCGGATGCAGGTGCGGCGCCTAGCGCTGCTGCTGCCAGCCCCAGTGCAGCAGCGCCCAGTGCCGCGCCGGTGGTGGCGACCGAGTTCAACGCCTTGGGCTTGGTCTGGTCATTGATCAAGCAATTTTTTGCCGGCCTGTTCGGCAAAAAATCCTAAGACATGCCTGAGGCGACTGTGCCGCCTAGCCCACAAGGCTTGCGCGAACAATTATTCGGCGCCGGGTATATCGCCGACGAGGATGTCGCCAGCCTGGTCTGGATGGCTTTGTCACTAGAGCGGCCCATGCTGATTGAAGGCGAGGCCGGTGTCGGCAAGACCGCGATAGCCGCTGCCTGCGCGCGCGCTTTGGGCCGCCCGCTGCTGCGCTTGCAATGCTACGAAGGCTTGGACCTGGGCCAAGCGGTCTACGAATGGAATTACAGCCGCCAGTTGCTGGAAATACGCCTGACCGAAGCCGGTGCCGGTTCCTCCGCAAGTGCCGCCAACAAGGGCCAAGAAGGTTTACGCAGCAATCTGTTTTCCGAAGCCTTTTTGCTACAACGCCCTTTGCTGCAAGCCATTCGCAGCGAAGTGCCTTGCGTCTTGCTGATTGACGAGATCGACCGCGCGGACGAGGCCTTTGAAGCGTTTTTGCTGGAAATGCTGTCGGAGTTTCAGATCAGCATTCCCGAACTCGGCACCCTGAGCGCGCGCAGCAAACCGCTGGTGGTGCTGACCAGCAATGGCACCCGCGATTTGTCGGATGCGCTGCGTCGCCGCTGCTTGTTTCATTACCTGGACTTTCCCAGCTTGGCGCGCGAAATGCACATTGTGCGCACCCTGGTACCCGAAGCGGCAAGCCGCCTGGTGGAAGAATCGGTGGCCTTTGTGCAGCGCCTACGCAAAGAGGATTTGGACAAAACGCCGGGTATTGCCGAAACCCTGGATTGGGTGCGCGTACTCTTCAAACTCGGCCTGCAAGAGTTGCCACAAGACCCTGCGCTGCTCAGCCATTCGCTGGCCGCACTGCTCAAGACGCGCAATGACCGTTGGGGCGTAACGCCCGAGCGCGTGGCCAAGCTGATCGACGGCCCGCGTATCGGCCAGGACGTGGGCGTAGCCGGCGGCTTTAAGTAAGCACTTGCGCGGCCATGCAGCCCACCGCGACCGACCCGCGCCAGCAACTGGCCGATTTTGCGCACTACCTGCGCGAACACGGCTTTGCCTTGGGTTTTGCCGAAATCAATTTAATGCTGCGCGCCGCCAGCGCCCTGCCACTAGCGCAGTGGAAACGCACCGAGGCCTTGTGGCGCGCGATTGCCAGCGGCAGCCAGGCGCAATGGGCCAAGTACCCGGACTTGCACCAGGCCTTTTGGTTCCCGCACAAGGTGCGCGGCACCGCGCGCACTTCGGGCCTGCAACACAAGCCACGGCATTTGCAGCAATTGGTGCAGCAAATGCACCAGGACATGGCGCAGCAAGCGGGCAACACGCCGCCGGGCCAGCAGCAAAACACTGTCGGCCAGGCCGACGATGCGGCGCTGGGCGACAGCGATACCAGCAGCGAAAGCCAGCGCGCCCAAGCCGGTGCGAGCCGCAATGCCGCGCCCGATGAACGCGATTTTGCAGACTGGCTGCCCGGCGACTTGGACCGCTTTGAACCCTTGGTGCGCGCGCTCAAGCGGCGTATGCACACGCAACTGACGCGCAGGCGCGCGCATGATTTGCACGCCGGCACAGTACACCTGCGCCGCTCCATGCGCGCGGCCCTGGCCAGCGGCGGCGAGTTGATTGCCCTGCACCGCACGCAGCCGCGCCGTCGCACGCCACGGGTGGCGGTCTTGGTCGATGTCAGCCGCTCCATGGAAGTGCATGCCCAATTTTTTCTGCGCCTGAGCCGCGCTTTTGTGGAAGTGCTGCAAGCGCGGGCCTTTGTGTTTCATACCCGATTGGCCGAAGTGACGCCCCTCATGAAGCAGCGCAGCGAGCGGGTGCAGGAAAAAATCAATGCCGTCACCTTTGGCTTTGGCGGCGGCACGCGCATCGCGTCCTGCTTGCAAGAAGCGGTGGACTTGCACATGGGCCGCTGGTTGCGTCGG
>CANFJQ010000209.1 GCA_947447615.1 Comamonadaceae bacterium | reverse complement strand
GTTTTGATACAATCGCTCTCTTTCCTGAAATGCCCAGGTGGCGGAATTGGTAGACGCACTAGTTTCAGGTACTAGCGAGTAACTTCGTGGGGGTTCGAGTCCCTTCCTGGGCACCATCTCATACCGCAAACCCCCGGATTTTCATCCTTGGTAAGCCAATGTTCAGGACATTCTCCCCACTTGGCTTCCGGTTGGCAGTGTAGTCCACTCACTTTTCACACTTGTGTCTCTTTGCCTTGCGCCAGTGCAGCACTGGCTGGTGGCGCAAACGCCGTCAGGGCAATCGCTGCCAAGACCAAAGCCCCACCCAGATAGACCGCATGCGGCGGCACTTCGCCGTGCACTATCCACACCCACAAAGGGTTGAGCACTGCGTCGGCCATGGTGATCAAGACCATATGGCTGGTCGCCACACTGCGCGCGCCGACCATATACAACACCAAGGGAATAGCCAGTTGCACCAGGCCCATCAAGAGCAGCACCGCAATACTTTGCAAGGGTGGCACGACGACTACACCTAGCGCCATGATTCCGGCAAAAGTAAAAAATCCACCCAATAAAAACGCCGGCTCCATGTCAAACGACCGATAGCGTCGCAGCGCCACACTTTGGGCCGCAAAACACGCGGCCACCGCCAAACCAGTCAAGGTACCTGCCAGGCCTTGCACGCGGGCATCGCCCTCCCCCAGCGCAATTGCGGCCACACCGGCCAGCGCCAGCAACATGGCGAAGTAAAAAATAGGTGGCGTGCGCTCACCCAGAAAAAAGCGGGCCATCAATGCAGCAAACAAACCGGAAGTCGCCGTCAGACAAGACACCGCTGCCACGCTGGCCAGATCCAGCGAAGCGATGTAAAAGGACGAACCCAGTGCAAAAAAACCGGCAGATATCAAGAGGCCAGCGATGGGGCTGCGGCGCAACAAGGCCGCGCTACCGCGACCATAGCGCAACACAATCCACAAGGCCATAGACAGACCCAGCCCCAGCCCACGAAAGGCGTTGAAAGACCAGGGGTCGATGTCCGGCAGCCAGCGCACAAACACGCCGCTCAGACTCCAGAAAAAAGTGGCGCCCGCCACCAACAGGATGCCGCGCAGGGATGAGCCGGTGTCCATTACCGCGTATGGGCTCCGAGGTCAGCCACCGCCGCGCGCACCGAGGTTCAAGTGGATACTCTTGTAGATGCAAGGCCCAAGCAGGCGCTGCAATCGCATTTCATCAGGCCGTAGTGCCGCTACGTGGCGTCCCGCCGTTTCGAAAGCCATGGATTGCCACGGCCTGCGGCCTCGCAATGACGGGTTTGGGCTTATGCAGACATTCCCAAAGCGCGCTATGCGCAGACGCATGCAATGGATCACGCGCTAGCGCCCTCGCCCGCACCATCACCGCCCGCATCGTTACCTGCGCGGCGCACACGCGCACCACGGCCGCGCGACAGGTTGGCGCCAGGCGCTGCGCCACCAGCGCGGCTTTGTTCGCCGCCCCATTGCGCGCGCGCGCCGTTGGACACGTCGCCCAAACGCGCGTTGATCTCTTCCAGCGTAGGCGCCGCGCCGCGCGTGTGCGACTCTAAAGCCTCGCGCATCGCGCGTAAATGTTTAGCCGAAGTACCGCAGCAGCCGCCAATGATGCGCGCTCCCGCATCGAGCGCCATGCGCGCATACAAAGCCATGATTTCGGGTGTGCCGTTGTAGCAA
This sequence comes from Comamonadaceae bacterium, assembly GCA_947447615.1. Classification (GTDB taxonomy): domain Bacteria; phylum Pseudomonadota; class Gammaproteobacteria; order Burkholderiales; family Burkholderiaceae_C; genus Allorhodoferax. The sequence continues at coordinate 1,615 of CANFJQ010000209.1, read as the reverse complement.
ATCGCGCCGTCCACATACTGTGGCACGCCACAATTGCCTTTGGCCACCAAGACCACTTCGGGCCCCATGGATTGCGCCAGGTTGTGGATGCAGGCCACCACTTCGGAGGCTCCTACGCCGCAGTTGGTTCCGCAGGCAGCCAAGCGGGGGGACAAGGTTTTTTCGATACCAGAAAAATCGCTGGGCGAAATACCCATCATGGTGCGGCCATTGGTGTCAAAGCTGAGGGTGCAGACGATAGGCAAACCGGCTACACCCGCCCCCGCGACAGCCGCTTCCACCTCTTCACGCGAGGACATGGTTTCAATCCACAAGACATCGGCCCCACCGGCCTTGAGTGCCAAAGCCTGCTCGGCAAAAGCGGCCTTGGCTTCGTCAAAAGTCAAGGGCCCAATAGGCTCCATGATTTCGCCCGTCGGCCCCATGCTACCGGCCACCGCAATCGTGCGGCCGCTGGCATCGGCGACCCGGCGGGCAATTTGCGCGGCCAGGGTATTGAGTTCGGCCATACGGCCTTGGGCGTTGTGCAACTTCAAGCGATAGATAGTGCCGCCAAAGCTGTTGGTGAGCAAGATGTCAGCACCGGCATCCACAAAACTTTGGTGGAGTGCGGCGATGCGATCAGGGTGCTCGGTATTCCACAACTCGGGCGCATCGCCCGACATCAGGCCCACATCAAATAGATTGCTGCCGGTGGCGCCATCGGCCAATAGCCAGGGCCGGGTGGCCAGCAAATGGTTAAAACGGTTGTCCGCAGCGGACACGGGGCTTTCAGCAGTTTCAGACATGGCGCGCTCCACAAATTACCTAGAGGGTCCACGTAAACGTCAGGGGGAGAAATTGGAAGCTCACCGCACTGGCTGCGTGGGTGAGCGCCGTTAACAGCAAGCGGCAAGGCGCCGCTTCTTCCGAGCCTCGCTCATGGCTATGAACTGCAACGCTCCTCGGAAGCCGCAATTTTAGCCTAGCTACCTTCTTCAACAGCCCATCGCCTTAGCGTTGCTGGGTTTCCCAATTGGGATGCACAAAAAACGGCGCATCTACAGGCGCCAGTGGCGTGCGTTCGCGCACCAGGTCGGCGATTTTTTCCGCCATCATGATGGTGGGCGCGTTCAGGTTGCCGCTGACGATCAAGGGCATCAAGGAGGCATCAACCACGCGCAAGCCACTCACGCCATGCACACGGCCTTGCGGGTCAGTAACGGCCATGGCGTCGGTACCCATGCGGCAGGAGCCCGAGGGGTGGTAGGCGGTCTCGGCGTTGTTACGAATGTGCTCGTCAATCTCATCGTCGCTTTGTACTTGCACGCCGGGGGAAATTTCTTCGCCTTTGAAATCTTCCATGGCGGCTTGCGCAAAAATTTCGCGTGTCAGGCGCACGCCGGCGCACATTTCTTTGCGGTCCTGCTCGGTGCCCATGTAATTAAACAAGATGCGTGGCGGCTGCAAAGGGTCGGCGCTGGCGATGCGCACCCAGCCCCGGCTGGTGGGCCGCATAGGCCCGATATGCGCTTGAAAGCCATGGCCTTGCACCGGCGAGCTGCCGTCATAGCGGATCGCCATGGGTACGAAGTGGTATTGCAAGTCAGGATGCTTGACCCCCGCGTCGCTGCGG
>CANFJQ010000208.1 GCA_947447615.1 Comamonadaceae bacterium | reverse complement strand
GTCGGTGACGCCTTGCGCACCCAGCCGCTCCACCAGAGCATCCATGTCAGATTCCTTCGGTGGCAGCAAATACTTCAGTGTGAATACATATTCCATTCAACGCCTCGCTTCAATCTTTGTTAGCCACACAGTTGTCCACCACCCGCCGCAGGCCTGCTGCATGGTTTGTGGCGCTTTTGGGCGTACTCCAAATACTCGTGATACAAAACTCACCGCAACGACATTCAGCACTATTGACCGGGCAATACATCTTTCCCCAAGCGTGCGAACCGCCTTGCACTATGCGCCAACCCTGACTTTCGGCATAACGCAAAGCTTTTTCAACGTCTTTCTTCGGATGTGCCGAACGCGTCATTTAAAGGCTCTTTCCCGATGGTAAAACACTTTTTGGTTGTCAGATGACAACTTAGGTGAAAAATTTCAATAAAGGTTCGCCCGCATCAAGCCGCTTCTTGCCGCTTGGGGCGCCCGCGACGCACACCGTTTAGGCGGGCTGCATGCGACTTGGCCGCACTTTGCGCTTGTCCACCCGATCGACCGTTTTGCGCGGCAATCCAGCGGCTTGATCCGAGTAGCCCATCTAGCAAGGCCGGGACATACAAATCCGCATCCAATGTAGGGAAGTGCAGGCCCAGGCCCGAGGGGCTGATGTGTACCGCGGCCAAATCGTCGGCGCTTGCATCTTGCAATCCCTGCGCCAGGTGCGGGGCGAACGCCAGCTCTAAGCCTGAATCCAAAGTCAAAATCAGCTTCTTGCGCCGCCGGTCGAAGCGCACTGCCGTGGCTAAGGCGTGCCGAGCCTGCCTTGCGGCGCCTTGCTGGTTGGCTGCATTAAGAGTGTTTTTAGAAATTGCCATGCTGCTCAATACCCCGGTTTAGTCGAGCAGATAAAACGCTCGTACAAAGCAAACAAAAACGCCACCCGCCCCGCGTCGTCGGGGGGGCCGGGGTAGGCGTAGGCGCTGTCCACGGCTTTGTCTAGGTGTTGGTGGGCTTTGCGCAGATTGGGGGGCATGGTGAGCGGGTCGTAGAGGTCGGCGAGGATGGCGCCGGGGTGGGCGGCGCGGGCGTCTAAGACGGTTTGGGCGGCGGCTTCGATGGCGGCGCGTCTTTTATCGGCGGCGCTGGGCGGGGTGGCAGTCATGGCGGCAGCGGGAGTGCTTACGGCTGCGTCTGCGGCTCCGGTTGGTGCCGTTCGCGCTGACGCGGCGGCGTCTGCGACTTGGCTTTTGCGCGCCCAGCGGTGGCGGACTTCTTGCCGGGCTTTGCCGGCTCTGCGCGCATGTCGGGCCAGGGGAAATTGTTGTAAAAAATGTCCTTCGAGTAGCGCAAATCGCTTTTAAGTCGTCCGCACACCATACGCACCCATGCGTTGTGCATCACGCTGCTGAGTACACCAAAGTCGTACAGCGTCGCTTCAGGCATTAGTTTGACGGCATTGCTGCACATGGCGTCTGGACTCTCAATTCCAAAAGGCAAATAAGGCCTGCGTTCGGAAGATGTCTCTGGCAAAACGAGGTACGGGCTTTTAGGCATGTTTTCCACATGAAATCGTGTCGGGGTTTCAGCAAGCTTTCGCGTGGGGGGACTCTTACTTGACAGCCTTACTTGCTTTACCGCATGAATGCGCTTCAGACACTCTGGCAAGGTACGTAATTCGGCAGGACTTGCGTCGCCTAACCATAAGCACCAACGCTCCAGCCCATTGATGAACTCGTCACTTCCAACCCAGCGCCGGAAAAACTTACCAGCGCCGGGCTCGCGCTTGATAAAAGAATCCCGCTCATCTGTTGTAAAAAGGTAATAGCCGCCGTCAATTGGTTTGTTACCGATTCCGATCTCCGGCACGTTGCAAAGTGGCTTGCTACGCCTTGGCAAAACTACGTCCGCCGCATCCACCAAATACGGGTTGATATTGTTTGCCGCAAAGGCCACCGGCGAGCCTTTGATATCGCGGTAATCAAATATCACTTTGCCCGGCAGCGCGTTCGTGCCAAAGCCGATGATCACGCAATGCACCGCCGCCACGCCTTTGGCGTCGTTGCTCCACTGAAAAGTGCGATGCGCAAACTGAATCTTCATGCCCTGCGCCAGCATCCATCCCCACAGCACGCCTACTTGTTCGCCTTGGGTGATGCTATTGGTGGACACAAAAGCGCAGCGCGTACGCACGCGAATGGCGAGGTCGCGCTGGGGTGCGTACGGGGCGGGCGTTGGGCGCGATTTTTGAGCCGCAGGCTTATGAGCGCCCGGCGCCTGCCCCGTGCGCACCCCAGCGTCGGTGAGGTAGCGCGCCGCCTTCACATACCAGCCAGCCACAAAGTCCAAGTCGCCCGCACCGTGCAGGCCAAACAAAACACCGGCCAGGTCCCGCTTTTGATCGGCGCTTTGGTAGCTTTTGCCAAGAAAAGGCGGATTCCCCATCACATAGTCACACAGCTCCGGCAACAACACGCTGGCCCAATCCAGCGTCAGCGCATTGCCACACACGATGTTGGCGCGGCGCACCAGCGGCAGGCGGTTGAAATTGCCGCCCAAGGCGCGGCTGGCGCGCAGGTTTTCTTGGTGGTCGGTCAGCCACAGGGCGACGGTAGCGATATGCGCGGCGCTGGGCTCGATCTCGATGCCATGAAACTGGTGCACATCGCACTGGATGTAGTCAAACTCTTTGGCGTCCAGCGTATACGACACGCCGCCATTGCGCCGGTCTATGGCTTGCAGGGTTTCGACCACGTCCAGCTCCAGACGGCGGATTTCGCGGTAGGCGATGACCAAAAAATTGCCACATCCACATGCTGGGTCCAGCCAGTTCAGGCTGCGCAGGCGCTGGAGCAGCGCTTGCAGCTTGGCCACGCTGCCGCCCTGGGTGCGCGCCTGGGCATACTGGGCTTTCAGTTCGTCCAAAAACAGCGGGCCGATCACGCGCAAGATATTGGTCTCGCTGGTGTAGTGCGCGCCCAGCTCGCGCCGCTTGCTGCTTTTGCCGGTGACGCCTTCGTCGTCGTGGTGGATAACCGCCTGAAACAAAGACCCGAAAATGGCCGGGCTGATGTCCGACCAATCAAAGTTCTCCGCGCAGTCCAGCAGCACCTGGCGCGCTTGCGGCTGAAAGTAGCACGGCGCCAGTTGGCCATCAAACACGCTGCCGTTGATGTAGGGAAATATCTCCAGCTCGTGCGGCAGGTGGCGCGGGCGTTTTTCGGGCGGGCGGTTGAGCGCGTCAAACAGGCGCTGCAGCGCGCTGTCCAGGTCGGTGGCGTCTTCGCGGGTGTGCTGGCGGATGTAGCGGGCAAAGTCGCCCCGGCGCTGAAAGATGCCAGTG
>CANFJQ010000207.1 GCA_947447615.1 Comamonadaceae bacterium | reverse complement strand
GTCGTCTAAGTGGCAGACCAGCGCGTAGCTCGAATCGGTGGGCACCGCCAGCACGCCGCCTTTTTGCAGCAAGGCCACCGCTTGCTTGAGCAGGCGTTGTTGCGGGTTGTCCGGGTGGACTTCAAAAAACTGTGCCACGGCGCCGCTTACTGGATGCGCGTGGCCAGCAATTCCCACACTGGCGTCAAACCGCCGGGCAGGTAGGGCAGGGTGCCCAGCTCGGTGTGGCTTTCTAGGGGGCTGTGAAAATCGCTGCCGCGCGAGGCAGCCAGCCCAAACTCTTGGGCCGTGGCGGCATAAGTGACATATTCCGCCGCCGAATGGCTGCCGGTCACCACCTCCACGCCGCGCCCGCCGTGGCCTTTGAACTCGGTAAACAGGGCAAATTCTTCATTGGGCGTAAATTTGTAGCGCGCCGGATGCGCCACCACTGCCATGCCACCGGCACCGGTAATCCAGCCCACCGCGTCTTTGAGCGTGGCCCAGCGGTGCTCCACATAGCCGGGCTTGCCCTCGGTCAGGTATTTGCGAAACACCTCGTTGGTTTCTTTGCAGACACCGGTCTCGACCAAGTGCCGGGCGAAATGGGTGCGGGAAATCAGGTCTGGGTTGCCTACGTATTGCAGCGCACCTTCAAACGCGCCCTTGATGCCCACTTTGGCCAAGCCGTCAGCCATGTCCTGCGCACGCAACCTCCGCCCGCCGCGGGTCTGCTCCAGGCCCTCGCGCAAATCCGCGTTGTCGGTATCGATGCCCAGGCCGACGATGTGAACTGTTTTACCCAGAAAAGTGACCGAAATTTCCACGCCTGTGACGTAGCGCATGCCCACGGCCTTGGCTGCGGCTGCGGCGCGGGCCTGGCCGCCAATCTCGTCATGGTCGGTCAGCGCCCACAGCTCCACACCGTTGGAGGCGGCACGTTCGGCCAGGGCTTCAGGGGTCAGGGTGCCGTCCGAAACCACAGAGTGGCAATGCAGGTCGGCGTTGAGGATGGAGGTCACCGGGGCATTTTAGGCGCTGGGGATGGGGCTGGGGTTTGGCGGCTATGGCTTGGTGGGTTGGCTGGCTTGGGTCGGGAATTTGCTGGGTATTTGGTGGGGATTGGCCAGGCCATGGCTTTTTTAGCGCAAGATCTTGACTGGTTGTTGGACAGAAGATTTTGGAAGGCAATTGGTCGGCCGCTGCGCTATGCTCCCGCGGATGCAGTCCCGCTTCGATAACCCAACCACGCGCGCCGCAGGCTGGATGGCCGGCTGGCTGACGCTGATGGTGGTGATCGCCGTCGCCGGGCGAGAGGCCGCGCGCGAACTGTCGGTGTTTCAGATCATGCTGCTTCGCTCTATTTTGGGAATGTTCATGCTATGGCCGCTTATACGCGCAGCAGGCGGTCTTAGCGCGGTACGGACCGAACGGCTGCCTCAACACGCGCTGCGTAATGCGGTTCACTATGCCGGGCAGTATGGTTGGTTTGTAGCCTTGACAATGATCCCGCTCGCAGAGTTGGTTTCCATTGAATTCACCATGCCGATATGGTCGGCGGCCCTGGCCGTAGTCTTTCTCGGTGAGCGAATGGGTGCTCGTAAGTGGTTCGCGGTGCTGTTAGGGCTAGTGGGTGTGGCAGTGATCGTGCGCCCCGGCGCGGGCGCGATAGACAGCGGGCAGATCATTGCGCTTGCCTCAGCCCTAGGGTTCGCAATCTCCGTGGTGCTGGTCAAGTCCCTTACCCGCATAGATGCCGCGGTGGCGATAAGTTTCTGGATGCTGGTGGTACAAAGCGCGATCGGGCTGGTGCCGGCGCTCATGGTTTGGCAATGGCCTTCTGTCCACACCTGGGCTTGGGTCTTTGTGGTGGCATTTTGCGGAACCTACTCGCATTATTGCTTCGCCAGGGCAATGCAGCTTGCAGATGCCACCGTTGTCGTACCGATGGACTTCCTGCGTGTGCCCTTGACCGCGCTGGTTGGCTGGTTGGCTTACTCTGAAAGATTGGATCTATTTACCTTGTTAGGCATTGGACTGATTCTGACGGCTAACCTGTTGAACCTGACTCGCCTGCCAACGGATGATGAGCCGGTCCAGCCCAAGGAGTGAGGTGCCGTCTTTGTCGGGCGAGGCTGTGAGCACCGGCTTGCGATCCGTACTTGTACGCTTGTTGGCCACCCAGTATCAAGAGTCGAACATGGCAGGCGACTTGTCGCGCACTTTATTCAAGACCTCAACATCCTTGTTAGTGAGCCCGATTTCCCGGCCCAGCGCCGCGAGGGCATCCCCCAAGCGAACACGCGTCGCTGGTTTGACCGCTACTGCCAGAATTTCGCGGACTTCGGCCTCGGTGCTGCGCCCATGCAGGGCCGCCTGCACCCTTAAGGCGCGGTGCACATCATCTGGCAGATTGCGTACTGTCAGCATGGCCATTTCGATACCTCTCGGGATTTGGTGATTTGCATTCATTTTGGGAATATGAATGCATTTTTGCAAGGTACATGGAACTGCAAGGTCGTGTACGGGCCAATGTATAGCCCGCTGAGGGCGTAAAGCGCGGCGGGTACTCAAAACTCCGCCGGGCACTCCCAGTGCATGGGCGCGCCAGTCTGCGGATGCACCAGCTCTAGCGCGCAGGCGTGCAAGAGCAATCGCGGGGCCATGGCTTGCACTTGCGTTGGCGCGTACAGAGCGTCACCTAATATGGGATGCCCCAAGGCTTGCAGGTGCAAGCGCAGTTGGTGGCTGCGGCCGGTCAGAGGTTCAAGTTCCACCCGGCTGCTTTGGCTTTGGGCATCCTGCGCTACGCAACGCCACCGGGTTTGGCTGGCTTTGCCATCGGCCTGGATAACGCGCAAGGGGCGACGCGGCCAATCGACGGCGATTGCTAAGTCGATAGTCCGCCAGATTCCGTCAGGGTCCAATAGGCCTGCCACTTGCGCTACATAGCGTTTTTGAACCAGGCCGGTGGCGAATGCGTGGTTGATAGTGCGCTGGGCGTAGCCGCCGCGCGCCATCAGCAAGAGGCCCGAGGTCGCCATGTCCAGGCGATGTACTACGAGGGCATCGGGGAAGAAAGCTTGTAGGCGGGCACTCAAGCAGTCTTGCTTGTCCGGCCCGCGCCCCGGCACTGACAAAAGCCCTGCTGGTTTATTCAGTACCAAAAGCGTTTCGTCTTGGTATAGCAGCGTGATACCGGCGAGCGCTGGTTTATCGGGAGCGCACATTGCCATGCTGATGGGTACGCATGTCTGTGCGTTCTTGGCCGAGTTCATCGGCGCTGCTGCGGGTCGCGCACGGCTTGCACTTGCAATTCGCTAATCGGCGCCGCCTGGTTACCCCAAGCG
>CANFJQ010000206.1 GCA_947447615.1 Comamonadaceae bacterium | reverse complement strand
TCAAGACGGTGCTGACGATTGCGTACTTTGATGGGTTGGGAGTTCCAAGGTTGTCGTGACCTCAAGCCCTCGAACCGCCCGGTGCGGACCCGCATGCCGGGTGGTGTGGCAGGGGTGCCTCCTACCGGAGGCCCCCTATGCCGATCGGCCATCCGCACCAAGCGCCCTGGCCTAGCCCCCGTAACTTCCCCCTCCCGCACCACCGCCTGCCCCGCCACCCAAGTCCCGATATAGCCCTCTGCCTTTTGCAAAAACCGCTTGCCACCCGCAGGCATGTCCCGCACCAGCTGGGGCATACCTACGCTCAGGCGCTTGGGGTCTATCAGGTTGAAGTCAGCGCGCAGGCCGGGCTGTATCAGGCCGCGGTCGTGCAGGCCGAGGTAGCGCGCGTTGCGACTGGTCATCATCTCCACGACGCGTTCCAGGGGCAGGCGTTCTTTGGGTCGGCCTAGCACCCAGTGGCTGAGCATGAAGGTGGAAAAACTGGCGTCGCAAATCGTACCCACATGCGCGCCGGCATCGCCCAGGCCAAACAGTGCGCGCGGGTGTTGCAGCATGGTGTGTACCGCGTCCAGCGAGCCTTGGTTGTAATTGAAGATCGGGAAGTAAATCAGCTGCGCGCCATCGCCTTCGCACAGGTAGTCGTACATAGCCTCTAAGGCCGTGGTGCCGCGCTGCTTGGCGCGCACCAAAAAGCTTTGCATCACATCGGGCTCGTAGTCCAGACGCGCGTCGAGCGGGAACATGCGCCCGGCGATCAGCTCGATACGCGATAGCAGCACATCCACCAGCGGCGGTATCGGCGTGCCGTCGCCCGCCAGGCGCTCGGATTTTTCAGCCAGGATGCGCGCTTTGCGCGCCGGGTCGCGTAGGGCTTGTGCCCGCTCGGCCAAGGGCAGGGCGGCTACTTCTTTGTAGCCGGGGAAGCCCATAAACGGATGAAAACTCGCGTCCAGCCCGTTGATCACGCCAATGCCGCGTGCAGCGGTTTGTAAGTACAGCGGCAGGCCTTGCGCCACCGCCGCTTCCACGCGTTGTTGAATCTGCAAATACTGCTCGCCGCCAGGGTCGCGTTGCAGCCAGGTCATGGACAAGGGCCGCCCACTGGCATGCGCCAGTTGTTCCACCAGCGCAAATTCGGCGTCAAAGCCTTGCGGGCCTTGCATCAGGTCAAAGTCGCTGACCACTTGCACCAGGCCATGGCCTAGGCCCTCAAAAGCCTGGCCCAGCCCGCGCAACTCGGCGGCGCTGGCGATGGATGCCGGGGTGTCGTGGCCCTCGGCAGTGCGGTGGTTGTCGGAACGTCCGGTGGAAAAGCCGGCCGCCCCGGCTTGCAAAGCGCTGCGCAAATGCGTACGCATGGCGGCGACGTCGGCCTCGGTTGCCGCCTCACGCGCTTCAGCGCGTGCGCCCATCACCAACATGCGCAGCGGGTCGTGCGGCACCATGGTCAAAAAGTCCAGGCTGTGCGGCATGGCGTCCAGCGCGTCCATGTACTGGCTAAAACTCTCCCAAGAAAAGCGCACACCTTCGCGCAGCGCCACGCCCGGAATATCTTCCACCCCTTCCATCAGCTTGATCAGCCGGTCTTCGCTGCCCGGGCGCAGCGGCGCAAAGCCGACGCCACAATTGCCCATCAGTACCGTGGTCACACCATGGTGGATGCTGGGGCTAAAGGTCTCGTCCCAGGTGGCTTGCCCGTCGTAATGCGTGTGGATGTCCACAAAGCCCGGCGTCAGCCAAGCACCTGGTGCGTCTATGGTTTCGCGCGCCGCGCTGCTGATGTGGCCCACTTGCGCGATGCGCCCGTCTTGTATGCCCACATCGGCGACAAAAGGTTCGCCGCCGCTGCCATCGACCACGGTGGCGCCGCCAATCAGCAAATCAAGCATGTTCTTCCTTCGCAAGTGTTGCGCGGTCCATGCGCCGCCAGAGCAAGGCCAATGACATACCGCTAACGATATGCCAGATGCCCCACAAGCTGGCGATGATGACCATGCCCAGATCGGCGTTGAACTGCACCGCAATAATGCCCAGCGCCAGCCCGGCGTTTTGCATGCCGCCTTCGATGGTGACGGCGCGCCGGTCTGCGGTGCTCAGGCCCATCACGCCGCTGGTTAGCCAGCCCATCAGCAAACCGCTAGCGTTGTGCGCCACCACCAAGCCCAGCGTGGGCAAAAGCCCCATAGTCAGTAGTTGCCGCTCTTTAATCAGCCCCAGCACGATAAAAGCCAGTAGCGCGATCAGCGAAAAATTGCCCAGTGGTTTGCGAATGCGCGCGCTGAAGTCGGGCAGGCGGCGCGTAAGTGTCAGGCCCAGCGCCAGGGGAAGTGCCAGCAAGGCAAACAGGCTGATCCAAATATCCGAAGGGTCGATGTTCAGGGTTTGCAGCCAACCGGCAGTGGCCGGGTTGGTGGCCACCATCCAGCTGAAGTTAAACGGCGTGGCAAACAGCGCAATCAGGCTGGCCACTGCCGAAATACTGACCGACAGCGCGGTATTGCCGCGCCCAAAATGCGTCACCACATTGCTTAGGCTGCCGCCAGGGCAGGCCGCCACCAAAATCATGGCCGCTTCCACATTGGGCGGCAAGTCCAGCACCAGCGTGGCGGCCCAGGTGCCAACGGGCAGCAATATGAATTGGGGAATGAGGCCGACAACCACCGCCTTGGGGCTGCGCGCCACGCGCAAAAAATCGTCTAGTTGTAATTCCAATGCCACCGAGAACACCATGGTGGCCAGCACTAGGCTCAGAACTATTTGTTGGGTCGTCATCGGGCTTTCCTAGGTGGCTAGGTGAAAGGTAGCCGGGCGCCCGATTGTGTGCGCTCAGCCCAGACGCTGGCGGTGCAGCGCAATCTCTTGCAAGACCCGCTCAGGCGCCGTACCGCCAATCGTGTTGCGCGCGTCCATTGAGCCTTGCAGGCTGAGGCACTCAAACACATCGGCCTCTATGGCCGCATGAAAAGCTTGCAGCGTGGCCAGCGGCAGTTCGGATAAATCTTTGCCCGTGGCTTGCGCGCTTTTGACGGCGTGGGCTACCACGTCGTGTGCGTCCCTGAAAGCCAGGCCTTTTTTTACCAAGTAGTCGGCCAGGTCGGTGGCAGTGGCGTAGCCGCGCGCGGCGGCGCTGCGCATGGCGTCCTGGTTGACCGTCAGTCCGCCGGACAGCTTGCCGGTCTGCGGGTCGGGCTGGCCGCCAATCATTTCCGCAAAGATGCGCAGCGTGTCGGTCAGCGTATCCACCGTGTCAAACAGCGGCTCTTTGTCTTCCTGGTTGTCTTTGTTATAGGCCAGCGGCTGGCCTTTCATGAGCGTGAGCAAACCCATCAGGTGGCC
>CANFJQ010000205.1 GCA_947447615.1 Comamonadaceae bacterium | reverse complement strand
CGCGGGGGCTTGGTGCAGCAAGTCCGCCAGCGGCACGCCTAGGGCATTGGCCAAGCGCCAGACCACGGCTACTGTCGGGTTGGCCTGGGCGCGCTCGATTTGCGAAAGCATGGATTTGGACACGCCCGCGAGGCGGGACAACTCGTCCAGCGACAACGCGCGCGCCTGGCGCAGCGCGGCCAGCGTATCGCCCACGCGGGGCGGCTCGGCGGCGAGCGGATGGCGCGCAGGCGCGCTTGTGGTTTTTGCACTACGAGAGGCCATAAAATTCCTTTATACCGAAATGTGTTCGATATACTGCACAAACAAGAAATTTATCGAACATGGTTGATTCGATTGTCCACGAACCGGCCAGCACGCCCCAGGGAAAGGAAAAACCACATGGCAAACCGCAGCGATTTTTATCAACACCTAAAGCACGAATTGGCGGGCATCGAAGAGGCCGGTTTGTTCAAACAAGAGCGCGTGCTGGGCAGCCCGCAAGGCGCGCACATCCACACCTTGGCCGCAGACGGCCAGCGGCGCGAGGTGATTAATTTGTGCGCCAACAATTATTTGGGCTTGTCGTCGCACCCGCAGGTGCTGGCAGCCGCGCATGCGGCGCTGGACAGCCATGGCTATGGCTTGAGTTCGGTGCGCTTTATTTGCGGCACGCAAAACTTGCACAAAAATTTAGAGGCGCGTTTATCGGCGTTTTTAGGCACCGAGGACACGATTTTGTACGCCGCCGCGTTTGATGCCAATGGCGGTTTGTTCGAGCCGCTGTTGGGCGAGCAAGACGCCATCATCAGCGACGAGCTCAACCACGCCTCCATCATCGACGGCATACGCCTGTGCAAAGCGCAGCGCTGGCGCTACCGGCACAACGACATGGCCGACCTAGAGCGCTGCCTGCAAGAGGCCGCAAGCGCCGGGGTGCGCCATACCTTGGTGGTTACCGACGGTGTGTTTTCTATGGACGGCACGATTGCGCAGCTCGATGTGATGCGCCGATTGTGCGACCAGTACGGCGCGCTCTTAGGCGTGGACGAATGCCACGCCACCGGCTTTGTAGGCGCCAGCGGACGCGGCACGGCGCAGCATCGGGGCGTGTTCGGCAACGTGGACATCATCACCGGTACCTTGGGCAAAGCCTTGGGTGGCGCCAGCGGCGGCTTTACCAGCGGGCGTAAGGAAGTGATTGCCTTGCTGCGCCAACGCTCGCGGCCTTATTTGTTTTCTAACACACTGGCGCCGGTGATCGCCGGTGCATCGATTGCAGTGCTGGATGTGCTGGAGGCCAGTACCGCATTGCGCGACACGCTGGCAGACAACACGCGCTATTTCCGCAGCGCATTGCTTGGCGCCGGTTTTGCATTGCCGCCGGGCGAGCATCCCATCATCCCGGTGATGGTGGGCGATGCGGTGCTGGCGCAACGCATGGCAGCGCGCTTGCTGGCGTTGGGCGTGTATGTGGTGGGTTTTCTCTTCCCCGTGGTGCCGCATGGCAAAGCACGCATTCGCGTGCAGATCAGCGCAGTGCATAGCAGCGCGGATTTGGAACTCGCTGCCGCCGCGTTTGCCCAAGCAGGCCGCGAGCTAGGCATCTTGCGAGAAGGAGCCGCAGCATGAAGCCGCGCATTCTCATCCTCGGTGCCAATGGCCAGATCGGCGCCGACCTCAGCCACGCATTCGCTGCGCGCTATGGCGCCGAAGCCCTTGTGTTGAGCGACATCGCTGCACCACCTGCCGCACTGCCTGCGGGCATGACGCACCACATCCTGGACGCTACGGATGCGGATGCTTTGCAGCGCTTGGTCGTCCAGCAAGGCATCACGCAGATTTACCTCTTGGCCGCTGCTTTGTCCGCGCGCGGCGAGCAGCACCCGGCCTGGGCTTGGGATCTGAATATGCGCAGCTTGCTCCATGTCTTGGAGTTGGCACGCCAGTACCACTTGCGGGTTTTCTGGCCCAGTTCGATTGCAGCCTTCGGGCCGGGCAGCCCCAAGCAACAAACGCCGCAGCATTGCGTCATGGACCCGGGCACGGTGTATGGCGTCTCCAAGCTCGCTGGCGAAGGCTGGTGCGCCTGGTACCACCGGGTGCATGGCGTGGACGTGCGCAGCTTGCGCTACCCCGGCCTCATCAGCTGGAAAACCGCGCCCGGTGGCGGCACCACCGATTACGCCATCGAGATATTCCATGCCGCATTGCGCCAGGGTAACTACACCAGTTTTTTGGCGCCGCATACCGCGCTGCCCATGATGTACATGCCCGACGCCATCCGCGCCACGCTGGAACTCATGGACGCACCCGCGCACTGCATCGCCGAGCGCCACAGCTACAACCTGGCTGCGTTGAGTTTTACCCCGGCACAACTGGCCGCTGCGATTGCGCGGCAGCTACCCGGCTTTACCGTCGATTACGCGCCGGACTACCGCCAAGCGATTGCCGGCAGTTGGCCGCAATCCATCGACGACAGCGTAGCCAGCGCCGATTGGGGCTGGGCGCCGCGCTTTGACCTGGACGCCATGGTGGCCGATATGTTGGCGCATCTGCGGCCGCAAGTGCAAGCTGCGCAGGAGCTGGTGGCAGCTTGAAGGCGTGAAAAAAGTGTGAAGCCCACCGATAAGCCGGATTCTGTGCACGCCGGGTTGCCCCAGTGTGTGACCACCATTACTCTGGGCCTTTGATCACTCAAAAGCTCGGTGCTACCTACCCGCCAACTCAGGGGGCCCCGTCAACGTTGGCCTACTTGGTATTGCTGCGCGTAGAGATTGCCCGTTTCACCTTCGCGCCCGTAGCGCAACTTGCGCTGCGCCGGGGCACGAAACTCGTCTCTGTTGCTCTAATCCTCACCTTATGCCGCGCCCTTGCGGGCGCAGTTTTCAGTGGACAGCCGTTAGCTGCTACGCTGCCCTATGCAGTCCGGACGTTCCTCCAGTGCTTGGTTTCCCAACTTGCACCAGCGGTGGTCTGGCGGGCTTCACGGAGGCGATTATCGGCTTTGGCATATCCATATAACGGGCAAGCCGCACAAACTGCCCCAAAATAGCAACCACACGCAGGCCGCCGCGCTGGCTGCCATCACCCCACACCGGAGACACCATGAAAGCCGACAACATCTTGCACACCATTGGCAACACGCCGCACGTCCGCATCAACCGCCTGTTTGGGCCCGATGCGCAGGTCTGGATCAAGTCCGAGCGCAGCAACCCCGGCGGCTCGATCAAGGACCGCATTGCGCTGGCCATGGTGGAGGATGCGGAAAAGTCTGGCGTGCTAAAGCCCGGCGGCACCATCATTGAGCCCACTTCAGGCAATACCGGCGTGGGATTGGCCATGGTGGCAGCCGTCAAAGGCTACAAACT
>CANFJQ010000204.1 GCA_947447615.1 Comamonadaceae bacterium | reverse complement strand
GTGTGGCCCGATTTCTTGTAGTGGAACTTGGCTTTGTCCAGGTCAAAGCGATTCAGCGTTTGATTGGGGTTGTAGAACTTCATCTTCGGTCCGATGCAGTTGTCGTTACCGATAGAGGCAAAGCCGCTATAGACGTTGTCCACAATTTTCTGGCGGTCGATGCCGTACTTGAGCGCCATCATGACGTCGCGGTTGGCGAAGGGCTCTTTGTCGGTCATCGCCACAAAGCAGAAACGGTTGCCCATGCCGGGGGTACGTGCGACTTTGAGGGCCGGGTTTTTGGCCAGCAGCGCAGCCGTCTTGGGATTAACGCGGTTGATGACGTCCACCGTGCCGGTTTGCAGCGCGGTGGTGCGCTGGTTGGCATCGCCGATGTAGATCAGCTCCACGCGGTCAAAGTTGCCACGGTTGGGCTTCCAGTAGTTGCCTGGTTTGCGCTTGAAGGTCGCGCGCACGCCGGGTTGGAACTCTTCCAGCGTGAAGGCGCCGGTTCCGTCTGGTTTGCTGAAGTCTTTGAAACCGTTGGGCAGCACCATCAAGTGGTAATCGGCCAGGTTGAAGGGCAAGTCCACATTGCCTTTGCTCATGGACACCTGGATTTGGTGTGAAGACAGTTTTTTGATGTCTTTGATGTCTGCCAGCAGGGCTTTGGCGGGTGACTTGGTTTCACCGCGGTGCAGATTGAGCGAGTAAATAATGTCGTCGGCATCCAGGGTTTTGCCGGAGGTGAAGGTAATGCCTTTGCGTACATTGAAAATCCACTCGGCCGCTCCGGGCTTGGCTTCCCAACTCTCCAGCAACTCGCCGGTGGCATCGCCGTTGTCAGCGATTTCGACCAATCCGTTGAACAGCATCATGCTGATGGTGATCGGGATCGAGTCCGCGTAGGTCAGCGGGTCCAGGTTATCGGAGGCCGATCCGCCTTCCAGACCCATGCGCAGCGTGCCGCCTTTTTTGGGTGCGCCTTGGGCCATGGCCGGCATGGCGCCAAAGGTGGAAGACAGGCCTACTGCCGCAGCGCCAGTAAGGATTTGGCGGCGATCCAGGATGATGCCCGATTCGGTGGTGGTTTCGAAATTGTCCAAGGTAAGGTCTCCAGACGGTTTGAGGGGTAGGTTATTGCGAAATGCAAATACCTATTTGCGCGTGTGCCGCGCGCGGCACACCGACCCCCATCATAAGAAGGCCCGGAGCCTGCCCGCATCAAGGTAAACCCCTAGGCTTTCGCCTTGGCGACTAGGCTATGCAATGGGGGTGGTGCGTAGTGCGCCCGCCCGAAAGCGAGGCCTGCGGCCAGGGCTTTTAGCCGCGATCAGCCGCGTTTGGACGCCGGCGGCGGCGCGTAGCCGCCCACGCGCGAGGTGCGCAGCCCCAGGCGCACCATGCTCTCGCACAAGCCCACAGCGCAGGCTAGGCCGTCCAGCACCGGTACGCCAAAGCGCTCGGACATGGCGCCTGCCAGATCGGCCATACCCGCGCAGCCCAGCACAATGGCTTCGGCGCGGTCTTCGGCAATAGCGCGACCGATTTCGGCCTCTATTTTTTGGTAAGCAGCGGGGTTGGCGTGCTCTAGCTCCAGTACCGCCACTTCGGAAGAGCGCACACGCTGGCATTGGCGGTCCATGCCGTAGCGCATCAGGTTGTGCTCTAGCGCAGGTACCGAGCGGGCCAGGGTAGTCACCACCGAAAACTTATTGCACAACATCGCGGCCATGCGGTAGCCCGCTTCACCAATGCCCACGACCGGCTTGTCGGTCAGGCAGCGCAGCGCGTCCAAACCGGTGTCGTCAAAGCAGGCGATGATGACGGCGTCAAAATCTTGCGCCTCGCGTACCGCTTGCAGCAAGCCTGCCAGGCTCATGGCCTCGTCGTAATAGCCTTCAATCGACGCGGGCCCGTGCGGCGATGTGAGGGCCACAATTTCAGTACCCGGCGCGGCCACGCGGCGCGCTGCGGTGGCGATATTGGCCGTCATGCCGGCGGTGGTGTTAGGGTTGACAAGCAGGATGCGCATAGGGCTTTAGATTTCCCCGCCCAAATAGGCGGCTTTGATACGTTCGTCGGTCATCAAGGCGCGGGATTCGCCCTCTACCACCACACTGCCGGTCGCCAGCGCATACGCACGCTGCGATATGGACAGGGCCATGCGGCTGTTTTGTTCGACCAGCAAGACGCTGACTTTTTCGTCGCGCGAGATCGCCACGATGGCGCGCGCAATGTCTTGCACCAGCTTGGGTGCAATGCCCAAGCTGGGTTCGTCTAGCAGCAACATGCGCGGCTTGGCCATCAGGGCGCGGCCAATCACCATCATTTGCTGCTCGCCACCGGACAAGGTGCCCGCTTGCTGCGAAAAGCGCTCGCGCAAACGCGGAAACCGCTCCAGCACACTGTCCAGGCTACGTGCAATACCGGCTTTGTCGTCACGGGTAAACGCGCCCATCAGCAAGTTGTCTTTCACCGACATAAAGGGAAACACGCGCCGACCTTCCGGCACCATGGAAATACCTTTTTTGACAATCTCGGCGGTGGGTGTGCCATCCAGGCGCTCGCCCATGAAATGGATTTGCCCCGAGTGCAAAGGCGCCAGGCCGGTGATAGCGCGCAAGATGGAAGACTTACCCGCGCCATTGGCACCGATCAGCGCTACTGTCTCCCCTTCTTGCAGCGTGATGGACACACCTTTGAGCGCATAAATTTGGTCGTAATAGAGTTCGACATTGTCGAAAGTGAGCATCGCTGTCATGGCTTACATCCCGATGGCAGCGTCTTCGGCGCCCAAATAGGCTTCGATGACTTTGGGGTTGTTCTGAATTTCGCTGGGCGTACCCTCGGCTATTTTTTCGCCGAAGTTCAGCACCACGATGCGGTCGGAAATTTTCATGACCGCTGGCATATCGTGCTCGACCAGCAGCACGGTGACGCCACGCTCGTCGCGCAAACGGCGCACCAGTACGACCATGTGCATGGTCTCGTCGTGGTTCATACCGGCAAAAGGTTCGTCCAGCAGCAAAACCGTGGGCTTGGTCGCCAAGCCAATCGCCATGCCCAGGGCGCGCAAATGGCCTTGCGGCAGGTTGGAGGCCAGTTCGTCGCGGATGCTTTGCAGGCCCAGGAAATCGATGATGCCATCGGCTGATTCGGCGAACAAGGCTTCATCTGCTTTGGCCAGACCCGTGCCTAAAAAGAAACCCAGCAGAGATGCGCGCGAGCGCAAATGGTGCGCCACGATGATGTTCTCGCGCACCGTCATCGACTTGAAGATGGTGGTTTCCTGGAAGGTGCGCACCACGCCTTTGCGGGCTACCGTGTGCGGCGCCAAGTCGCTAATGCGCTCGCCGCGCAGCAACACTTCACCGGC
>CANFJQ010000203.1 GCA_947447615.1 Comamonadaceae bacterium | reverse complement strand
GTTTCGTCTTCTTTCAGCTTGCGCAGGCTGTCTAGGATGCCTTCAAAACACGCCCAGTTGCGCGCCGCTTTGCCGATGCCGCCATAGACCACCAGCTGGTCCGGGTTTTCGGCCACCTCGGGGTCCAGGTTGTTTTGGATCATGCGGTAGGCCGCTTCGATTTGCCAGTTGGCACACGTAAGTGCCGGGCCGCGCGGGGCGCGCACCGGGCGGGCTTGGGCGTTGGCGAAGGGGGCCAGGGCGGCCTGGGGGAGCGATGCGTTCATGGTGCTTGGGTTTCCTACAAAGCGCACTTAAGGGTTTGTCAGGATAGTGTAGTTGTCTATACAACTTGCACAATAGGGGGAAAACCCTGAGCCCGCTAGCGGGCGCGCCAGCCCACGCACCGCCTTCCATAATCCGACCATGCCCCTTAGCCCATTGCCAGCCTACGAGCAGGTCAAAGCCTTTATCAAAGCGCAAATCAACGGTGGGCATTTGCGCCCCGGCGACGCGGTGCCTAGCGAAGCGGTGCTGCAACAGCAGTTTGGCCTCAGCCGCATGACGGTCAACCGCGCCATGACCGAGCTGGCCGCCGAAGGCTTGCTCACGCGCATACGCGGCTCGGGCACGGTGGTGGCGCAATGGCACCGCATCAGCAGCACGCTGGCGGTGCGCGATATTCAAGAGGAGGTGTTAGAGCGCGGCCACCGCCATAGCTGCGTGGTACTGACTCTGGAAATAGTCAGTGCGGATGCGGCCCTGGCCCAAGCGCTGGGCCTGCGCAGTGGCGCCAAGGTGTTTCATTCGGTCATGGTGCACTACGAAGACGGCGTGCCGATTCAGCTCGAAGACCGCCATGTCAACCCTGCCGCCGCGCCGGATTATTTGCAAGTGGATTTTCAGACCACCACGCCCACGCAATACCTGTTTCAATGCGCGCCACTGAGCGAGGCGCGCTATTCCATCGAGGCTGCATTGCCCACCAAACCCGAGGCCAAGGCCCTAGGCATCAAAGCCAGCGAGCCTTGCCTGGTCATTACCCGCTGCACGATAAGCGGCGCCCACGTGGCCAGCCAGGGGCGACTAGTCTATCCGGGCATGCGCTACAACCTACAAGGTAATTTTCAGCTATGAACTGGCAACACATCGCCTTAGCTGACGCTACGCCCATGCCTTGGAAAAACGGCGGTGGCACCACACGCGAATTGTTGGCCTGGCCGCCGGGCGTGGCCGATTGGCATTGGCGTATGTCGGTAGCGCAAGTGGATGCCGATGGGCCGTTTTCGGTGTTTGAAGGCGTGCAGCGTTGGTTTGCCGTGCTGGACGGGGCAGGTGTGGAATTGGCCTTGGGGCAGGGAGGCACCATGCAGACGCAGCGCCTGACCCAGCAAAGCGACGCCTTTTGTTTTGATGGCGCGCTGCCGGTGGATGGCACCTTGATCAAGGGGCCAACGCAAGACTTTAATTTGATGGTGCGCAGCGCGCATGGACGCGCGCATATGCAGCGGGTGCGGGGCACCTTAGCGGTGATCGCGCAGGAGGGGGCGGTGTGCGCGTTGTGGGCGGGTTTGTCGGGTGCGGTGTTGCGCGACGCAAACGGTGTTTGGCCGGTGCCCGCGCAGACCCTGGCCTGGACATCTGCAGCGCCTGCGCGAGGTTTGCACATCGACAGCGCCGATGCGCTTTTTATGGAGATCGTGCCATGTCGTTGAGCCTATGGACACACTGCGACGCCGCCACCCTGCAATCCGGCGCGGCGCAGCCTTATGGCTTGGTGCCCGATGCGGCCTTGGTGACCGAGGGTGAAGTGATTCGCTGGATCGGAGCGCGCCAAGAATTGCCGTCAGACCTGAAAGCGCAGTGCCACGCCGAGCATGATTGCGAAGGCGCTTTGATAACGCCGGGCCTGATCGATTGCCACACGCACCTGGTTTATGGCGGGGACCGCGCCGCCGAATTTGAGCAGCGCTTGCAGGGCGTGAGCTACGAAGCCATTGCGCGCCAAGGCGGTGGTATCGCATCCACGGTGCGCGCCACGCGCGAGGCCAGCGCCGCAGAGCTGGAGCGTAGCAGCGCCAAACGCCTTAGCGCCCTGATAGCCGAAGGTGTGACGACGATAGAAATCAAATCCGGCTATGGCCTGTCTTTGGAGCACGAGCGCAAATGCCTGCAAGTGGCGCGCAGCCTGGGCTGCAAGCAGGCTATCGATGTGCGCACCACGTTTTTAGGCGCGCATGCCGTGCCGCCTGAATTTGCCGGGCAGAGCGACGCCTATGTGGACAGTCTGCTGCCTATGCTGCAAAGCCTGCATGCAGAGGGCCTGGTCGATGCGGTGGACGCGTTTTGCGAGCGCATTGGTTTTAGCGCAGCACAAACCGCACGCGTATTTGATGCGGCGCGCGCTTTGGGTTTGCCAGTCAAGCTGCATGCCGAGCAATTAAGCGATAGCGGCGGCGCGCAATTGGCTGCGAGCTATGGCGCGCTTAGTTGTGACCATTTGGAATGGTTGTCGCTTGAGGGCGCAGCCGCTATGGCGCAGGCAGGCACGGTGGCGGTCTTGCTGCCCGGCGCGTTTTATTTTTTGCGCGAAACCAAGCTGCCGCCGATGGACCTGCTGCGCCAGCACCAAGTACCCATGGCGCTGTCCACCGACTGCAACCCTGGTAGTTCGCCTTGTACTTCGCTGCTGCTCATGCTGAACATGGCGTGCACGCTGTTTCGCTTCACACCTGAAGAAGCGCTGGCTGGCGTAACGCGCCATGCGGCGCAGGCTCTGGGGCTGGCCGACCGGGGCGTGCTGGCGGCGGGCCTACGCGCTGACTTTGCCTTGTGGGACGTTGCGCATCCTGCCGCGCTGGCCTATGCCATCGGTGCCAACCCGCTGCGCGCCAGCGTTTTCAAAGGAACTTTGCGATGAGCCAGACCCAGGCGAGCGGCACTGTATGTGCGCTGACACAAGGCCGGCTGCCCTTGCTGGTGAGCATGCCGCACATCGGCACGCAAATACCTGCGCATTTGCAAGCGGGCTATACCGCACGCGCCTTGCAGGTGGAGGATACGGATTGGCATCTGGCGCAGCTATACGACTTTTTGCCCGCTACGGGCGCTAGCGTTTTGCAGCCGCGCTACAGCCGCTATGTGATCGACCTGAACCGCCCGCCGGACGACGCGCCCATGTACCCCGGCGCATCCAATACCGAGCTATGCCCCACACGTTTTTTTACCGGTGATGCTTTGTACCTGCCGGGCTGCGCGCCTGATGCTGCCGCGCGCGCGCAAAGGCGTAGCGATTACTGGCAGCCCTACCACGATGCGCTGGCCGCTGAGTTGCAGCGCTTGGTGCAAGTACACGGCTACGCGCTTTTGTGGGACGCGCACAGCATCCGCTCGGCTATTCCCTGGTTGTTTGAGGGCACGCTGCCTGCGCTCAATATCGGCACGGCCAG
>CANFJQ010000202.1 GCA_947447615.1 Comamonadaceae bacterium | reverse complement strand
CCGCAAAACACGCACTTCGGCATGCAAGACGGACGCGGCTTTAGCGACGAACACATCCCGGTGCTGGAACGCTGGAGCCTGCGCAGCCACGCGGACTACCGCGCCGAGCGCGCCAAGCGCGACCAGGTGGCACGCGTGATGGATGCGGCTATTTGGTGCGCGCAGCAGTGGGAATTGGACGCCGACCTTTTGCACGAAGAAGCGCCGGACGCCGAGGCCGTGCTGCGCACCGCCGTGCTCTGGTCGCTGGCCAAACGCAGCGTGACGCCGGACTGGCCTGGCTTTGCCCAAACGATTGCCGTTTTGCGTAAAAAATTTGCGGCTACGCCGCAGCCGCCTGCTCCGGCCCTGCCCAAAGGTTTACCCGCCGCTCTAGCGCCTGCGGTGCGCGCCGTCGCCGACAGCCTGCAAGCCGATTGGCCGCGCATCATGGACGCCAACACGCCACCGCGCAAGCTCTTCGCGCAAACGCCCGCCTTCACCGGCCGCTATTTTTGGCTGGAAGACGGGTTGGCCGAGGTAGAAGACTTTGAACGCCAAGTTTCCGCCGCTTGGAGCAAAGCCACGGGCGGCCACGACGATGAGGGCTCATTACTTACATTGCTCTTGTGCGTGGCAGCAGGCAGCGCACACAAAACCGTGCTGACCGAAAAAACCGCCGCCACCTTGATCCGCAAAATCCGCAAGTCCGGCATGGACGCTGCGCTGGCTGCCAGTTTTATCCGCGAACACGCGCCCACCGCCTACCAAAGTGACTACCTGCGTATGTGGGACGCATTCACCGAGGAAGCGCTGCCGGTCTTGCGCAGCGACGCCGACTACGCCTTGCACGACGCAGTGGCGCTGCTGCGCCGCGAGTGCAATGTGGGGCCGTGATTGGCATAATCAGCCCATCAGACAAGCGGAGCTGCTCATGCCTACTAAAAACCTTGTGTTGACAAGCCATCAAGCCACTTTCGTGGAGCGGCTTGTCCGCAGTGGGCGTTACCACAATGCCAGTGAAGTGCTGAGCGACGGCCTACGCTTGGTGGAGCAGCGCGAGGCCGAAGATGCGTCGCGCTTGGTGGCATTGCGCAGCGCCATACAAGTAGGCGAAGATGACTTCACGCAGGGTGCATATAGGCAATTTGACACGCCCGATGCACTGGGCGAACACCTAGCAACTGTCGCTGGCAAGCACTTAGCCAGTACATGACCCAGGCTTGGACGCTAAGGCTTGGTCGGCAAGCCGAGCAGGATTATGGGCAAATTCTGCGCTGGACTGTCAGAACCTTTGGGGTAGAGCAGTCTCATATCTATGCAAAAACCATTTCGCTTGCCATGCAAGCGTTGGCAGATGGCCCTGACATTGCCGGCAGCAACTTGCGCGAAGACATTGCGCCAGGCATCCGAATCTTGCATGTCGCCCGCATGGGTCGTAAAGGACGGCACTTCATTGTTTTTCGCGCCGGCCCGGGGCGCACCATCGATGTGCTTCGATTGCTGCACGACAGCATGGACCTCCCCCGCCAACTTGCCAGGCGCGGCGACTCCCCCGATTAGTCAGCCAAATGCTTGAACATCTTGGCCGAAAAACGCTCGGGAATGCTGGCGCGGCGGGGGCCGGGGACTAAGGTGAATGTCTCGCCCGCTTGCAGCGTGCCGGCTTGATCCACCGCCAAATAAAAGCCACACTTAGCGCTTTGCGCCATGCGTTTGGAGGCGGTGTTGAAGCCCATAGACGCATTGAACTTGGAGCAAGGCTCGCGCGGCTGGGTGACGCGCAAGCGGCAATTGGCAAAGTGCAATTCATCGCCCACCCAGACCTCGCTTTCTAACAGGTCTTGCAACGTCAGGTTCTCGCCCAGCGATCCAAACGCCAGGCTGTCGTCTATGCCGCCCAAGCCTGCTGCTTGGCGCTCGGCGCGCCAAAAATCATAGTGCTCTGATGGATAGGCGTAGATCGCTTTTTCCAGGCCACCGTGCACCGATAAATCTGCTTGCTCGTCAAGCTCTAAACCCAGTGGGCCCACGGTTAGCGCGCCTGCTTGCGCAGTTTTGTGCATGGCCGAAGGCACTAAGCGCCCGTGGATTAAAACTTTGCGCACTTTGGCCGCTTGCAGACCGATGAGGTGGTAAGGCATGGTGGGAATCTAAAGAAAATGTAGGGTGAATAAAAATACGCTTTGGGGCCATACGCTATCGCACTAGCCTGATTGCAAGCCAAACACCTGACTGGCTTAAGGCAGCAAGCGAGGGCATTGACGCTATCGCACAGCCTGTTTGCAGGGCTGACACTTATAGCTGGCGCTGCACCACCCGACCGCTTCGCGATGAATACTTGGCACGGGCGTCGCTTTGCTCGATGGCCACTACCGCATGGCGTCCGCCATACACATCGGTCTTTAGCCATTCGCATTCCGCCTCCAGTGCGGCTTCGTCCGCCAGGCGGCTTGACCAGACTTTTTGCTCGGCATTCCAGCGGTAGCCTCGGGCTTTGAGCAAGTCTTTGGAATCAAAAGGCGCGTGCGTGGCGTAGATACGCAAGGCTGGGCTGCGGGCGGCGGCCAGCAGCGTCGCCAGGCCATTGCGCTCGGGCGATTTAGGCAGCGGCGCACACAGCACGGCCAGTAAGGCATGGCAATCCGTTTCGGCGCGATGGGCGTCGTAAAACCAGCCCAACTCCAGCGCCAATGCCTCCAACTTGCTGGAGCTGCGGCCTTGCGCTTTCCAATCAATGTCAGCGAATGAACAAGCCCAGGCCAAGTCGCGAAACTGCGGAATCCGCGCTTCGCAAAACGGCCGGTCAAAACCCGCGTTGTGCGCGATCACCACATCCACACCCTCCAGCATGGCCGCGATACGCGCCTCGTCCAGGCGCTTGCCCTGCACGTCGGCATCGGTAATGCCGGTCAACGCCACCACTTCTTTGGGAATAGCACGGCCTGGGTCTTCCAGTTCATCAAACACCTGCATCAATCC
This sequence comes from Comamonadaceae bacterium, assembly GCA_947447615.1. Lineage (GTDB taxonomy): Bacteria > Pseudomonadota > Gammaproteobacteria > Burkholderiales > Burkholderiaceae_C > Allorhodoferax. Next base: position 510 of record CANFJQ010000202.1, on the reverse strand, counting down.
CAAGGGCTGGCCCGTCGCCGTGTCCACGTCCAAGCGCAGCATGGCCAGTTCGATGATTTTTTCTTTGGACTGGTCCAGGCCGGTGGTCTCGGTATCCAAAATCAATACGCGTGTGCGTCCCGTAGTGGGCGTGTCGTCCCAATGGAGGCGCACCGGCAGGCGGCGCAGCACGCGGTAGTCGGGGTGTGCGTCCAATAGGGCGGCGCAGGCTTCGGTATCGCTTGCGGGGCTTAGGGCTGGCAAAGCCCCTGCGCCTGTAAAAGTCCCGCCTTGGTGTGGTGGTGTCATAGTGGATTTGGACGCCGCTTTGGCGCTGGCAGGTTTGCGCTTGCGCGGCGGGGGCGGGACAAGCACTTTGGGTAATTCGGGAAACAAGTCCGCACTCAAAAAATCAGACGTCAATCCAGCATCCCCTCGGGTCTTTGCCTGCCGCCCCGGTGCGGATCACCGGCGCGACCATTTGGCGCAATGGGGGGATTATTGCCCCTATCATGCGGGCCTGCTGTTTTT
>CANFJQ010000201.1 GCA_947447615.1 Comamonadaceae bacterium | reverse complement strand
TTACTAGGAGTGATAACTGTAATGACATCAAAACAAAAAGAGATGGCAGAGTGGTACCGCCGTGCTCAGGAAGAGATCCTGGATAGCATGGATGAAGAGCTTGAGATGGAGCTTGATGACGATCGCCTATCACCCGATGGTGATAGTAAATCTCAAATTCCACGTAGTCTCTACTTTAAGGAATTATTTCGCCTCCAAGGTGAGCTTGTTAAGTTGCAAGACTGGGTCGTGGCAAATAAAGTCAAGGTCGCAGTATTATTTGAAGGTCGAGACTCAGCCGGCAAAGGCGGTGCTATTAAGCGGATTACTCAGCGATTAAATCCACGTGTTTGCAAAGTTGTCGCTCTACCTGCGCCGAATGAGCGAGAAAAGACTCAGTGGTATTTCCAGCGCTATATTTCTCAGTTGCCAGCCGGTGGGGAAATCGCACTATTTGACCGTAGCTGGTACAACAGGGCTGGGGTTGAGAAAGTAATGGGCTTTTGCACGAAAAAAGAATATGAGGAATTTCTCAGAACCGTGCCTGACCTAGAGCGCATGATGATTAGCTCTGGGATTATCTTGATCAAATATTGGTTCTCTATCTCCGATGATGAGCAGTACAACCGATTTATGATGCGCATCCATGATCCATTAAAGCAATGGAAGCTGAGCCCTATGGATCTAGAGGCTCGACGGTTGTGGGAGGCCTATACCAAGGCTAAAGAGACTATGCTAGAGCGAACTCATATTCCAGAAGCACCTTGGTGGGTAGTTGCGGCAAACGATAAGAAAAAGGCTCGCTTGAACTGCATCAGTCACTTACTAACGCAGATACCCTATAAAGAAATCGATCACCCGACTATTAAGCTGCCTGCTCGCGTACACAATCCAGATTACTTGCGTGGACCAGTTCCACCAGAGATGTACGTGCCAGAGATTTACTAAAACGCCGCTCTAACACCAACTATTAGACTTCTTCCAGGTTGTGGCGCATAGAGTCTCACAGCCATTGGTGAGCTTGCATAGCGAATCTCTTCATTCAAAAGATTCTTCAAAGCTAGATAGCCAGTCCAATTAATTTTGCCAATGCGCTCTGTGTATGAGAGGTTTGCATTTAATAGGTTGTAGCTAGGTGTGGGGCCAATCTCCCAACTTGCCAATCTGTTTTGTTGATAGCTATAAATATATGTTGCGCTAGTTAACCAGCCATCTCTTTGGTAAGCCAATTCTGTACCCAGTCTTGGCGCTGGTTGAAGTGGTAAGTTACCGCCAGCATTAAAACTGCCTTGCGAAACATCCCCAAATATCCGTCCGCCAACACCTGTTTGATTCCAGTTGTACGTTAGCTCGCCTTCAGCACCCCGAATATTGGCATTGGCCTGCGAGGCTTGAACAACTGAAAAGTTTTCATTTGCCGTGCTGTAAGAGCCCGTGTAAAAGCCGTAGATGTAATTCGTAAATTGATTACGATACAAGCTCACTTTGCTACGAATGAGTCCCAAAGTTTTTTGAAAACTCAGTTCAATATTATGGGAAGTCTCTGTACCTAAGTTGGAATTACCAATATCAAAGGTAGCCGTAGAGTCATGTGGGCCATACGAGTAGAGCTCTTGTGGTGTTGGTGCCCTTTGTGAAACCGTATACGCCAGACCCAATCCATAACCTCTTGCGACATCAAGCATACCTCCAGCAGAGTAGGACATCAAATTAAATTGTCGATTTTGAATGGTCGGCGGTCCGTAACTATTGGGCTGAAAACCTTGTGAACCAGGACTCGGAAATTGTGTTGCTAAATTTGGGTTCTGAGCAGCATAGTTATAGCGAGCGCCTAGGCTTGTCTTTAATGCTCCGTAGCGACCTTCCTCGACCCAAAATAATGCGCTGGAATTTGATTTTGTTTGTGGAACGATTGCATAGTTATTGGTACTGAGATCTATTGCATTTAAGGTTGATCCAGAAAGTTGCGCTCCAATAACACCCTTTGAACCCAGCATTTCTTTATGAGCCAGCTCAAGACGTGCCTCAGTGGCGGTATTGTTCCATTGCGTTGAGGCAACACCATTATTGGTAAATTCTGTGTGTTGATAGTTTGTATTAGCGGCGCTGACCTTAATTGACGAGAAACCATCAAAAGGATCATTCGTTTGATGGGCAAAGTCATATCGATTTTGTGATTGCTGAATAAAGCCACCTTCAGCCGTGGGAATGCCGTAGTTATGATTCATGCGCTCTAAAGAAACACCGGTATAACCATCAGACCTTAAATACGATGCACCAAGGCCCAGGCTATTCTGATTGCTAAAAGAGAAGGGTAGTTTTCCACTGTAGGGAATATTTACTGGTTGACCAGGATTAATCGCCCAGTTCGCATTGGGTCCACCTTGTTCTGCATAACCAGGAATGCGGTAATTATTCGAGTTGCTGATTGTCGAGTCTAGATGTAATGCAAGCGGTCCTGCTGGCGCATCTAATTCTAGGTTACCTGTTTTGCCCTGGTTAGCAGTTTCATAACTGGTATTGATCGCACCCGATAGCGCATCCGGCATTGAAGTCACAATACGATCATTCACTACGTTGACTAGCCCACCGCTAGAGCCTGATCCATACATCAGGGCAGAGGCTCCGCGCAGAATTTCAATCTGATGGGTATTTTGCATGGGATTGGCAACCGCATGATCTGCCGAGATGCTTGAAACATCACCTACCGATAAGCCGTTTTGCAAAATTTGAACACGTGCACCTTCTAATCCACGCATGACTGGTCTAGAGGCACCAGCGCCATAGCCTGTGGCAGACACACCCAATTCATTCGCAAGGGTTGCGCCAAGAGTGCCGCTGAGTTTGTTTTGTAACTCATCGCCAGAGAGAACTTTGTTGGGCGATAAAAATCCCTGCCCATCATCGCGTACGCCACTCACATTTAATTGCAAAGATGGTTCTGCATCACCTTGCGACCATGCAAGATCACTTAGCAATGGAGCTAACAATATCAATATTAATTTCTGAAGAAGGTAATGCCTGTATTTCATATTTCATCCAAAATCACCAAGCATGGTGATGATTAAAACCAGAGTTGCCACCAGACTGGTAGGCAGGAGTTTTAAAGGATGAAAGTAGGCGGTGCCCGAGACTGGTAAGCCGTTGGTGTGGCTTGTGTAATGGCGAGCTGATTATGAGATTCAAAAACAGACTTGGCACCTAGAGGGGTGGCCGTATGCACAGATGCATCAGGTATGAAACCGGCCAAAGTTAGGGCATCAAATAAGTGGCAGGTATCAGAGCTATGGCTAAATACGGGTGCAATTTTGCTCAAAGACGCCTGACTAATAGAGTGCTTTTGAACTGTTGCATGTGAAATGCTGTGGGCATAGCCAACCCAATGGGTTCCTATCAAGCAAAGCATGAGCAAAACGACCGCAAGAGCGGCTTGAATTTGCTTTGTGAGTCTGCTTGAAAAATAGGCAACCATGCACCGAATCTTACAGGATTTGCC
>CANFJQ010000200.1 GCA_947447615.1 Comamonadaceae bacterium | reverse complement strand
GTGGCTGCCACCCGCGCTGGTGCGCGCTTTACCGATCCGCACGAGGCCAGCGTAGCCGTGCTGGCCCAAGGCATGCTGGATTTGGGCCTGCTCGATAAACACAAAGTAGGAACCTTGCAAGACGTGATCGAGAAGCGCGCGTATTTCCAGTTTTATATGCACCGCACCGGCCATTGGCTGGGCCGCGATGTGCACGACTGCGGCGCCTACACCGAGCCCTCGGAACTAGGCCAAAGCAGTGTCCGCAAGGATGCTTTGACCGGCCAGCCGATTGTGGACCGGCCTGCGCGCATCTTGCGGCCTGGCATGGTGTTGACGATTGAGCCTGGCATGTATGTGCGGCCCGCGCCGGGGGTGCCGGAGCAATTCCACCACATCGGTATTCGCATTGAAGACGATGCCATCGTTACTGAGCAAGGCTGCGAGTTGATCAGCCGTGGCGTGCCCGTTGAGCCCGATGCAATTGAAGCATTGATGCGCGACTAAACCGTGACCCTCAAATCTAAGCGCCTTTACTGGGCCTTGCTGGCCTTGCTGGCAGCGCATGCGGGCGCTCAAGAGCTAGCGCAAAATCCGACACAAACACCGCCTGCTGCAGCTGTACAAGACAGTGGTGCTTTGCCCAAAATTCCTGCGCCTGCCCCTGCTGCGGAGAATTCACAACAGCCGCAGAACGTGCTCAAGCCCGTAGAAATTCGCGCCAACTTGGAAAGCGATACGCGGCGCTTGTCTACCGCTGCAAAAATCATCATCGGCCGCGAAGAGATCGAGCGTTATGGCGACAGCTCCATGGGCGAGTTACTTAAGCGCTTACCCGGCATTACCAGCAGCGGCAGGCCAGGGCGTGGCGGGCCACCGGCCATGCGCGGCATGGGCAATGGCTACACCCAAATCATGATCGATGGCGAACGCGCGCCGCGCGGTTTTTCCTTGGAGGACATCCTCCCCGAGCAGGTCGAGCGCATCGAAATCATGCGTGCGCCCACCGCCGAGACCGGTGCACGCGCGATTGCCGGCACGATCAACATCATCACGCGCGGTGGCTATGTCAAATACCTCAATAACCTGAATCTAGGCGCCAGCCTGGAGCACGGCAAATTAGCGCCCGGCGCGTCCTGGTCGCGCAGCGACACCGTGGACGGCATGTCCTACAGCCTCACGCTGTCTGCCGCGCACATGGAGCGCGCCAATGACGAAAGCAAATCCACGGTCACCGAAAGTCTGGCCCAAGCGGATGCGCCCGTGTTGTTGCAAAGCATGCAAGAGGCGGTTCAAGCGCAAAGCCAGCGCGACATGCTGCATGCCAACGGTCGCTTGCAATGGGGCGGCACCGGTAGCGATAGCCTGGTGCTGATGCCTATGTTGATCATGAGCTACAACCAGGGCCTGTCTAGCAGCAACATCAGCCAAGGCGGCGGGGTCTTGCCTTATGCGCAAAGCGACACGGCCAGTGATAGCCGCTTTGCCATGCTGCGCCTGGGCACGACGTGGAGCAGGCGCATGGACGATGGCGCCCGCCTTTTGTTGAACAACAACCTGGGCCGCAGCAATTGGAACAATAGTGCCAACACCTTGCAAAGCGGCGGCGCCAACGGTAAGGTGCCCTTGTCGCAGGAGTCGGCACAGACGGATACGACCTGGAACGGGAGCGCTAAATACTCGGTGACGTTAGCGGATAAACATAGCCTGGTCAGTGGCTTGGAGCTGGAGATAAACCAGCGCGAGCAAAGCGCCAGCAGCCTGCGCGATGGGCAAAACCCGCTTGCCGATTTCGACGGCGATCTGTCCGCCAGCAGCCGACGCGTGGCCGTTTACACGCAGAACGAATGGGACATCAATCCGCACTGGGCCGCCCATGCCGGCTTGCGCTGGGAGGGCATCCACACCAGCGGTTCGGCCGGTCAGGGCCAAGGCTCGGTCAGTAACCAAAGCGCGGTGCTCACGCCCTTGTTGCATGCGGTGTGGCGGCCTGACTTGGCCTCCAAAGACCAGATCCGTGTCAGCCTCACGCGCAGCTACCGCTCGCCCGATCTGGGTCGCTTGATTGCACGGCCCACGATCAACCCATTTTTCCCCGATCGCGGCGCCAACAGCGCACTGCACCCGGACAGCGCAGGCAACCCGGACCTGCAACCGGAATTGGCCCTGGGCATAGACAGCGCGTACGAGCACTACCTGCCTGGCGGCGGCTTGCTCAGCGCCAATGTGTTTGTGCGCCAAATTGACAATGTGATGCGCGCCCAAACCGCGCTGGAAACCGTGCCCTGGGCCGATGCGCCGCGCTGGGTTTCGCGCATGCAAAACGTCGGTAGCGCCATCACCAGCGGCTTGGAGTTGGAAGCCAAATTCCGTTTGCGCGAAATCGATCCGCAAGCCCCCGCAGTGGACTTGCGCGCCAATATGAGCTTGCTGCAATCGCGCTTGACAACGCTCAGCGGCCCCAACAACCGCCTGGAGCAACAGCCCGACGGCACGCTGAACCTGGGCGCCGACTACCGCCTGAGCGGCTTGCCCCTGCGCCTGAGCGGCAATATCAACTGGACGCCGGGCTACACCACGCGCCTGGCCGATGAACAGGAAGTCTGGCAGGGCGACAAATGGGTGCTCGATGCCTCGGCCCTGTGGATTTTTAGCCCGAGCGCGCAACTGCGCCTGTCGGCCAGCAACCTACTGGCCCGCGACTACCTCACCGGCGGCAGCCTGTTTTCGGCGCAAAGCAATGGCCTGCCTATCCGGTCCACGACGCAGAGCACTGCGCCTAGCTACCTGAACCTGCAAGCCAGGCTCGAACTCAAGCTCTGAGCGACTTCGGCGCTAAGCCCACCCTTGCTTCGGGCAGCCCACATGTTTGAACCCCGATAGACGCTATCAATTGATTAGGCATTTTCAATTGGTTTTAATTATTAATTGACACTATGATTCCTGCCGTACCAATTGAATCCTTCAATCCGTAGATGATTCAGCCACAAGGAGTATTGCTATGACCACCATCCGTCCCGAAATCAAAACCATCGCCAACCTGGAAGCCGCCTTTGCCGGCGAGTCCATGGCCCACATCAAGTACCGCTACTTCGCCAAGCTGGCGCGTGAGATGGGCGACGAAGCCACCGCCCGCGCTTTTGAAGAAACCGCCGCCCAGGAAGTGCAGCACGCCTTCGGCCATTTGGATTTGCTCTACCCCAAAGCCGAGATGACGCCGGCTAAGGCCTTGCAAATCGCCATCGATGGCGAAACCTACGAGTACAGCGAGATGTACCCCGGCTTTCGCCAAACGGCCGAAGCCGAAGGCAACGCCGCCGCCGTGGCCGAAATGGACGCGCAAATCGCCGAGAGCAAGGAACACGCAGCCGGTTTTGCAGAGGCGCTGCGCCAAGCCCAGGCGCGCCGGGCCACTTTGGAGAAAGCGCAAAAGCGTTTTGCCGCCCTAGCCAAGGTCGAAGAGCGCCACGCGCGGCACTACCAATCGGTTTTGGCTACATTAGCCGCCTGATTGCG
>CANFJQ010000199.1 GCA_947447615.1 Comamonadaceae bacterium | reverse complement strand
TCAAACCGTTTGGCACCGCGTGTTCTGCCAAATTTATTGGAACGATGGACTGTTTCCGATGTCCGACGAAAAGTTTCGCCATGAGCTGCTCGTTCTTCCCGTCGCTGGATATTTGGGCGGTATCGAGCAAATTGACCGCTAGGTCTGATGCCCTAGTTACGGCCTCGGGATAGACGCCGAAGTAAAAGCGCAGTTAAACACTTACTGGCCAGCCGATACGCATTTCAGCGCTTGCGAGCTCAAAGCGCACAATAGCGCGCTTGATGAGGATAAACCAATGCGCTTGCGCACCCTAGCATCCCTGCTGGTGATTCCACTAGCTATCCTGCTTTTTGCGCAGTGGCCTTTGCGCGAGTGGGTACAGGCCTATACACGCCAGGCCAATGACATGGCGCAACTAATTTTTGCGGTGTATGTGGCGCTGGCGGTGTATGCCGCTTCTCGTAACGGCACTCACATATCACTGGAGGTAAAAAAGACTACTGGCGAGTCGCAAGCCAGCTGGAGGATTTATTTGCAATGGCTTTGCGTAGTGCCCTGGACCTTTTGGATGATGTGGTCTTGGTACGGTGACGTGCTGCGCTCGGTGCTGGGCCTGGAGCGTTTTCCAGACTCGAATCTGCCTGCATACTTCATCATCAAGATCTCCTTGTTGCTAATGCTGCTGTTATTGGCGACGCATTACACGCGCCGGGCGTGGCGTGCTCTTAGGGGTCAGCCATGACGACTTGGGCGCCTTGGGTAGGGATAGTGATGCTGGCGGGTTTAGTTGCGCTCAATATTTTGTGCAAAACACCTTTGTGGACCTTGCTTCTAGGAGTGTCTAGCGCTTTCGCTGCATTGGGACTAGCTTTCAGGGTGTTCACCTTGCCGATTCTGTCGGCCATGCCCTCACGCGTTTTTGGCTTGCTGGACAACGATTTGCTGCAAGCCTTGCCCCTATATGTTTTGGTAGGCTTTCTGATGGCCGAGTTAGGTGTGGGTGACGCCGTTTTTGCGATGATCGCCGGCCCTGACTCGAAGGCCTCGCCCCGGCCGGCCTGGGCGGCCTTAAGTCTTGGCGCTTGCATCGGCCCGATGAACGGTTCGGTAGCTTCCAGCTCCGCACTGCTAGGTGGTGTGCTGAGTCCAAAGCTGCAATACCTAGGGCAGGCGCAAGCGATTGCCTTGGTCAGCGCGTCGGCCACTATTGGCGTAATTGTGCCGCCCTCGTTAGTATTGCTGCTGCTGGGCGACGCCATGATGCGTGCCCACACCGAAGCCATGCAATTGTCGGGACGGGTGTCCGAGCAGGCCCGCATCATCAACACACAGGATGTGTTCCATGCGGCCCTTGTGCCCGCGCTACTGCTCGTACTGTTGTGGGCCTTATTGGCATGGCTTAACAAGCCTCAAGCACCGGCGCCGACTCAAAAAGCATCATTGCGCCAAACAGCCGCCGCCCTTTTTTCTATGTTGGGGATCGCAGCTTTGCTCACGGGCGTGTTCAGCGGTGTACTGTTGGCGGTAGAAGCGGCTGCTACCGCTGCCTTGGTGATGGTGCTGTGGGCGATATCTTCTGGCCGTATGGGCAGGGCGAACTACCGTCGTGTACTTAGCGATACAGTAAACCTAAGTGGGGCTCTGATGGCACTTCTGATTGGCGCCACCGTGTTCAGCCTGGTACTACGCTTGTTTGGCACCGACCGATGGTTATCCGAATGTTTATTGGCCTCTCATCTGTCGCCGACCTTGGCCGCAGCCTTGGTGCTGCTGGCCGTCGCGGCCTGCGCATGGGCTTTGGATGCCTTTGAAATGGTGTTCGTGGTGGTTCCCATTGTCGCGCCGCCGCTTATCGTCATGCTCGGTGACGCGCAGCAGGTGGCGGTGCTCTTGCTGTTTACCCTCCAAATGAGTTTTTTAGTGCCGCCTCTGGGCTACGCCGTAATGATCGCCCGGGCGCAGTCGCCAAACGCTTTGCCAACTTCTGCAATTGCGCGCGCCTTGGCACCCTATCTGGCCTGTCAGGTACTCGTACTTCTCATGGTGTTTTCGTTACCCCGACTAGTGCACGGCTTGGATGCTGCGACCGTAGTGACGCCAGCCCTATCGTCCGAGCAAGTGGATGACGCTATTGAGAGTCTGCTGCAGCAAGGACGCAGTGCAAGGCCTTAGCAATGGGGGTTACAGGGGCTACCGCCAAGAGTCAGCGCAACGTACATTTCCAAATTCCAGAGCGTTGAAATTAGGCTTTAAGCGAGAAGAGACGAGTAACATTCCCTTTAACCCTTTGGTATTCGTAATTCGCGGACTCGCTATTGGCACCTAAATAATTACTTAAAGTTCAAAGTTAAGCATTGGCAAAATTTTTCAATTTATGTTTGTTAAACCGTTTCCAATGCTCCTAAGTTTGCTGATAGGTACGTCATCTTTTGCTTGCACCGATGAATTCGAACCTGTATGTGGGTATTGGATGCACACCTCAAAAACGCAATCGTTTAGAAATGAATGCCAGGCAAGGACCGCTGGTGCACTCGTCCGACACAAAGGAAGTTGTCAAACCAATAATGTCAAAGAGGTAATCAAAAGCCCGGGTAAAAATTCGAAGAAGTAACTCTTTCTTGCGTGCGGTTAAGACTTAGCCGTTTTGTAAAGTAGCTCAGTGCATAGCGGTTTAGCAATCACTGCGCCAAATTGGAAAAATAATTGGCTTCAATCGCATTGATCACCAAAAAGGGGCAAGCCAAGGTAAAGTTGCTCACCTTGTGGCCCTACCTGCCGATGTAGGGAGTCCAACTACCAGGATTCCTCCTATGTCCAGCATTTCCGCCGTTTCTGCTCCCCAAACCCCTGCACCCGCTGCCATTCGCGCTACAGACGCTGATGGAGACAACGATGGCACGCAGGCCAAAGTTGCCAGGCCAGCCCCACCGCCAGTTCAAGCGGTCCCCGCCGCAACCGCCACTAAAGGCAACAGCGTTAACAATTACGCTTAAAACTAAGGCAGCTATGACCAATGGGCCCTACGGGGCCTATTTTTTAAAGGCCTGGGAACCACCCAAACCCCTCCTCGCCACTTACGAATTTAGCGCCGCCAAGCGGCCATGTTGCCGCCTTGTAATCGGCATGGCAACGGCAGTGCGTATTTTGCGGTGATGCCTTGCCGCCTCGCGGCAAATCTTGGGCTTCACATAAAAACACATTGTTTCCATGGCATGTAGTCAACAAGGCCGCCATGCAATAGCCCTTTGATTTATATGTGTTTTATCCAAATCAAACCGACTCCGTCAATCTTTACCTTGTGAAGCCGCCCAAATGGCGTGGCAATTGCGTCGGTAACGCAGAGGTCCGTGCACTTTGCCGGTCCTTGAAAGTAGAACTGTGGCGGACGCAAGCCCTTTGCAGCCTCTTTGCCCGAGCAACTTTGATTCAAGGAGAACTCCGATGGGAATGCGAATAGGGGGTTCAGGCGCAGCCTGGGCCAGTCAAAACAATAGCGTGGGAAACTGGCAGCAACGCCAGCAGAACATGAAAGCGCTGGGCACCGCTTTACAGGGTTCCGACCTTGGGGC
>CANFJQ010000198.1 GCA_947447615.1 Comamonadaceae bacterium | reverse complement strand
TGCGACAGCCACGGCAATGTGGACATGGACGACTTGCGCAAGCACTGCGAAAAACACAGCGCCAATTTGGCCTGCGTCATGATCACCTACCCCAGCACCCACGGCGTGTTTGAAACCCAGGTAAAAGACTTGTGCGCCTTGGTACACAGCCACGGCGGGCGCGTGTACGTCGATGGTGCGAACATGAATGCGCTAGTGGGCGTGGCCGCGCCGGGCGAGTTTGGTGGCGATGTCAGCCACCTCAATTTGCACAAAACCTTTTGCATCCCGCACGGCGGCGGCGGCCCCGGCGTGGGGCCGGTCTGCGTGGTGGAAGATTTGGTGCCTTACTTGCCCGGCCATGTCAGCACCGGCGCGCTGGGTACGCATATCGGCAGTATTTCGGCAGCGCCTTTGGGCAATGCAGCGGTGTTGCCGATCAGCTGGATGTATTGCCGCATGATGGGCGAGGGCGGTTTGCGCCACGCCACCGAAGCGGCCATCTTGGCGGCCAACTACATCAGCCACCGCTTGCATGACCATTACCCCACGCTCTACGCCAGTGCCAACGGGCGGGTGGCGCATGAATGCATTTTGGATTTGCGCCCGCTCAAAGAAACTTCGGGCATCAGTGCCGAAGACGTGGCCAAGCGCCTCATCGACTATGGTTTTCATGCGCCCACGCTCAGCTTTCCGGTGGCCGGTACGCTGATGGTCGAGCCCACGGAAAGCGAAACCCGCGAGGAGCTAGACCGATTTATCGACGCCATGATCGCCATCCGCAAAGAGATTGCGCAGGTGGAACAAGGCCGCTGGCCGCGCGACAACAACCCGCTGGTGCGCGCACCGCACACCGCGGCCAGCGTAGTACACAGCGATTGGGACAGGCCCTACACCCGCGAGCTGGGCGCCTTCCCGCTGCCCGCTTTGCTCTTACAAAAATACTGGCCCGCCGTGGGCCGCGTGGACAACGTCTATGGCGACCGCAATCTGTTTTGCAGCTGCGTGCCGGTGGCGGAATATGCGGCTTGATTTTGCGCGGCCACTGCAATGGCTTTAAGCCCGGCGGCACAAACCTGGCGCAAACAGCAGCGCGCGCAATTGCTGGCGGCACGCAGCGCCGCATCGGCGCAGGACCGCGCGGCCTGGAGCGCGGCCATCCACGCCACGCTGATGGAGGCGCTGGATCTGCAAGCCCCTTGCGTGCTCGGCATATGCTGGCCTTACCGCCAAGAGTTTGATGCGCGCCCCCTAGCCGCGCATTTGCGCGCGCGCGGTGTGCGCAGCGTATTGCCGGTGGTGCGCGGGCCGGACTTGCCTTTGGCCTTTCACCACTGGTGGCCGGGCGTGGCCATGGATAAACGCGTGTACGACATTCCGGTGCCGCGCGAAACCGAAGTCCTGCTGCCCGATGTGCTCTTGGTGCCGCCGGTCGGCATAGACGCGCTGGGTTACCGCCTAGGCTATGGCGGCGGCTACTTTGACCGCACCTTGGCCAGCATGGCGCGCAAACCGGTGTGCATTGCCACTGCTTTTGATGTGTCACGTATCGCCAGCCTAGAGCCGCAAGCGCACGATGTGCGCATGGATTTTGTGGTGACTGAAACCGGCATCGCCCAATGCCTGCCCGATGGCATGCAAGCCCTGAGCGCTGCCCAATTGGGTAGCGCTGTACATAACTTGTTGGCCGAGCGCGCATTGCCGCATCGGGGCGTTGAGTGCCGCACAGGCAATTCTTCGGATTGCACGCTCCGGTAGAGCGTGTCGTATAGTGACAATGGCGAGTCGCTAAACCGGCAGCCCCGCCAGGAGCACAAACGTACATTGCGCCACCGGAGACCCTAGGCAGGGCCTTGCGTGTGCGGCGCAGGCACAGCACTTTTGCATCATTAATGGAGACCCCCATGCTTTCAGACATCGAAATCGCCCAAAAAGCCACTATGAAGCCCATCAGCCAGATCGCCGCAGGTCTGGGCATTCCAGACGATGCGCTCGACCCGTATGGCCGCTACAAAGCCAAGGTGTCGCTGGAGTATGTGGACAGCCTGAACGACCGCCCGGACGGCAAACTGATTCTGGTCACCGCGATTAGCCCCACCCCGGCGGGCGAGGGCAAGACCACCACCACCGTGGGCTTGGGCGACGCGCTCAACCGCATCGGCAAGAAAACCATTATTTGCCTGCGCGAGCCCAGCCTGGGCCCGGTGTTTGGCATGAAGGGCGGCGCGGCCGGCGGCGGCATGGCGCAAGTGGTGCCCATGGAAGACATCAATCTGCACTTCACCGGCGACTTCAACGCCATTGGTCTGGCCAATAATTTGTTGTCCGCGCTGATCGACAACCACATCCACCATGGCAATGCCCTGGGCATCGACGTGCGTCGCATCACCTGGAAGCGCGTGATGGACATGAACGACCGTGCGCTGCGCGACATCACCGTGTCCCTGGGCGGCCCGGGCAATGGCTACCCGCGCCAGGACGGCTTTGACATTGTGGTGGCCTCGGAAGTCATGGCTATTTTCTGTTTGGCGACCAGCATGGCCGACTTGAAAGAGCGCCTGGGCAATATCGTGATCGGCTACACCCGCGACCAAAAGCCGGTTTGCGCGCGCGACCTCAAAGCCCACGGCGCTATGACTGTGCTGCTGCGCGAAGCGCTCAAGCCCAATCTGGTGCAAACGCTGGAGAACAACCCGGCCTTTATCCACGGCGGCCCCTTTGCCAATATCGCGCACGGTTGCAACTCGGTGCTGGCGACCAAGATGGCGCTGAAATTAGGCGACTACGTGGTCACCGAAGCCGGTTTCGGCGCCGATCTGGGTGCGGAAAAGTTTGTGGATATCAAGTGCCGCAAGTCCGGCTTGCGTCCCTCCGCCGTTGTGCTGGTCGGCACGATTCGCGCGCTCAAGTACCACGGCGGTTGCGACCTGAAAGAACTCAACACCGAAAACCTGCCTGCGCTGGAGCGTGGTATCGCCAATCTGGACCGCCACGTGAATAACATCCGCAACCACTACGGCTTGCCTTGCGTGGTGTCCATGAACCAATTTACCGCCGACACGCCCGCCGAATTTGCGCTGCTTAAAGACAAGCTGGCCTACCTGGGCGTACCAGTACTGTCAGCCCGCCACTGGGCCGATGGTGGTGCCGGTGCCGAAGAGGTGGCACGCGCGGTGGTGGCTTTGACCGACAAGCCCAGCAGCGGCTTTAAGTTTGTGTACGAGGACGACGCGCCTTTGTGGGACAAGATGAAAGCCATCGCCACCAAAATTTATGGCGCCAGCGATATCAGCGCCGACGCCAAAGTGCGCGCTGAAATCAAGCGCCTGCAAGAGTCCGGTTACGGCCACTACCCGGTGTGCGTGGCCAAAACCCAATACTCCTTCTCTACCGACGCGGCACGCCGTGGCGCGCCCACGGACCACACCGTCAACATCCGCGAAGTGCGTCTGGCAGCTGGCGCCGAATTTATCGTGATGGTGTGTGGCGATATCATGACCATGCCGGGCCTGCCCAAGGTTCCCTCGGCGGACCACATTGATATCGACGATTCCGGCAAAGTGGTCGGCTTGT
>CANFJQ010000197.1 GCA_947447615.1 Comamonadaceae bacterium | reverse complement strand
CTTATTTAAGGGCCACAGCCCTCAAACGCTTACGTGCCAGTGTGGGCGCAACTGCAAGCGATGGCTATCGGAGAGTGATGAATGCAGGCCTAGGAATAGTCCTAGTTTTCGCGGGCGGTGCGAAAAAAATTCCGCGCCCTGCGTATGACCTTGCGGGTCAAGGCGGTGTGCAGACTGGCGTCTGCGGGCTAGGCGGCGCAGTTCAAGCCTTCGTGGGCTGGCCTAGTCGTGCGGCTGGTTGTCCAGCAACTGGTGTTCCAAGGCATAGCGCACCAAATCGACCTGGCTGGCCATTTGCATTTTGTGCAGGATGTTCGATTTATGCGTGCTGACCGTCTTGATACTCAGCGACAGTTCCTGCGCAATCGCGGTCAAGCTGGTGCCGCGCACGATCCGGCTAAACACTTCGAACTCCCGGTTGCTTAAAGCGGTATGGGGTAAATCTTCGCTGTGCGGCGCCATTTCCATCGCCAATAGCTCGGCCACTTTGGGGCTGATATATCGGCCGCCTGCCACCAGTTTGCGGATGGCTGGCAGCAGCAAATCCATATCGCTCTCTTTAGACAAATAGCCCGACGCCCCGGCGCGTATAGCGCGCACCGCATATTGCGCTTCATGGTGCATGCTAAATATCAACACCGGCAGCCGCGGCCGCTCCTGGCGGATCAGCTTGATCAACTCCAGGCCGTTGCGGCCCGGCATGGAGATGTCCAAGATCACCAGCGCCCAGTCGCGCTCGCGCACGGCTTGCAGCGCGGCATTGCCATTGGCGGCTTCGCCCGCAACCACCAGGTCGTCGGTGTCCGCCAAAATTTTGCGTAAGCCATCGCGAATGATGGCGTGGTCGTCGGCGACTAACACTTGCCAAGGGCTCATACGGTGGCCTCCTCGCGCAATGCAGGAATCGGCATGCAAGGCAGCGCCGATAAAGCCAAGCGCAGCGTGACACTACAACCCTCGCCCGGCGCGCTGTCGATTTCCAAACGGCCACCAACACCACGCGCCCGCTCGCGCATGCTGCTCAGGCCCATACCGCTGTAGCCCGAAGTGATCGCCATCCCTTTGCCATCATCGCGCACGCGCAAGATCACATCGGTTTCATCGCTTTGCAAATCGACCCAGACATTGGCCGCCTGCGCGTGGCGCACCACGTTGTTCAAAGCCTCTTGCACAATACGAAACAAAGCAGTGGCCAGTGCCGGGTCGCGAACTAGGTCTTGCGCCGGTAGGTGTAGGTGCAATTGCAAACCGCTGTGCTGCGCAAATTCGCGGATTTGCCAGGTGACCGCGTCCCCAAAACCCAGCTCATCCAAAATTTGCGGACGCAACTCGGACGAAATGCGGCGTACCGATGCTATAGCGGTATCGAGCATGCGGCGCATATCGTCCACGCTCTGCGGCTCTGCACCACGCCCTTCTTTGACGCGGTTGCCCAGCCAGGCCAGGCTGAGTTTGAGACCGGTGAGCTGTTGCCCCAGGTCGTCATGCAGCTCGCGCGAGATGCGGGCGCGCTCTTCTTCGCGCACGGTTTGCTGCCCGGCGTATAGGGCGCGCAACTCCTGGTTCATGGCCGTGAGTTCGTTGCGGGCGCGCCGCTGCGCTGTCACATCGCGCAGTACCGCCGTCATTTGGATGTGGCCACCAATATCGGTCTTGGAGATGGAGGACTCGATCGGGAACTCTGTGCCATCGCGGCGTAAGCCGAAAATCTCTAGCTGCGCCGCCATGGTGCGCGGCCCTTCCGTGGTGTGTGCGAAGGCGCCCATTTGTGCATCGTGGTTCGCGCGGGATCGCTCGGGCAGTAACTGGGTAAGCGGCTGCCCGATCACCTCTCGCGCACGATAGCCAAACATGGCCTCCGCCGCTGGGTTGAACAGCTGGATACGCATGGCGCTATCGACCGCCACGATAGCATCTTTCACCGACTCCACCGTGTGTTGGTAGCGCAGATGGGCATCGCTCAAAGCGGCTTCTAATAGCTCTTTGCGGCGCAGTTTTTGCATTAGAAAAGACGCCACAAACACGGTAAATAAACACAACACAGCCACGGCCAATGCAATCGGAATCGCCACTTCGCGCCAGGCGGCCAGGCTTTGGCTCTCGTCGTCCGAAACGCCTAGCAGCAAAGGAAAATCAGGCAGACGGCCCAAAGCAAAGGTCACACGCGTACCGTCGCCGCTTTCGTGCACCAGGGTGCGTACGCCCTCTTGCGCGGCGGGCAAGCGCGCACCCGTCAGCTCCAGCGCTAGCGCGCCCAGGTCGTTTTCGCGGTGCGGGTAGCTGGCCATCAAGGTCCCGTCGGCCTGGTAAATCGCCATAGGCCGTGCATAGTCCAAGCGCACCTGCATGAACACGGCCTCAAAACGCGCCAAGTCCAGGTCGGCCACCACCACGCCTCTAAAACTGCCGTCGGCATTTTCCAGCCGCCGGGCCATGCGCACCAGCCACAAACCACTGGGCGCATCGCGGCGCGGCTTGTCCATGAAAAAACCTTTGTGGCCGCCCTTGGAAAAAGCAATGAAAAAATCTTGAGCCGATAGGTCGCGCGTCAGGTTTCGCACATCATTGGATGCATTGACCACGCGGCCATCGGTATCGACCAGGGTCAGCGCGTGCAACTGGCGCATACCCGACACCCGCGTGGCCATCAAGAGATGGGTCATGTCGCTGTCCAGCGCAATCGTGCTGCCAAAGCCCGAGCCCAAACGCTCCTGCACGCCTTGCAGCACTTTGTCCGCGCCTTGCAATGACTGGCGCGTCTCTTCGATAAACATGGCCGCCAAGCTGACAGTTTCGCCACTGGCGTGGGCCAGTTCGCGCTCGCGCAAGGACCAGAGTAAAAATGCACTGGTCAGCAGCGCCCCGGCAATCGTGGCTGCCGCAAGCAAGCCTACGGCCTGCGAGGTACGAATGGGCAAACGCATTGCAGTTCCAAGGAGAAGTCATGGCGTGGCACCAGGTTCCGATTCAATGTAGCAGGGGAATGGGGCCTTCGCCAAGCGTTTACGCGCCGTTTGCACAAAGCTTGACCTAGGGCAAAGGTAGGCCCTTGCAATCCATTGCGGCGCACCTGCATGGATCGCCACGTCGCTGCGCGCCTCGCGATGACGAACCACGACGCCCCTAGCCTAGGGCCGCTCCACCGGAAAAACGAACGGCGGCAGACCTTGCCTAGGGCCGCCCCACCGCCCGCGCAGTCACCACGGCTTGCATCAAACCCCGGTCATCCACCGCGTTGGGGTAATAGCTTTTTTGTTCCGAGACTTCCACCTCAGGCTGCGCAGCGCCCATAGCCTTGACTGCTGCCAGCGCCGCCTGCTCGGCCGCGCTATGGGCCGCTTGCAATGCCGCTTGCGCATTGCCAAAACTTTGCGTATCGGCGACCCCGGTGAGGCGGAACACCCCGCTGCCGTCGCCATGCACTTCCACCACGGCGGTATAGGCCACCACACCCGTGGCGGCGCCCACGGCATTGGCTACATCGCAATTAGGCGGAAACACCACTTCGCAGCCCAGGCGGCGCGCCAACTCACCGTAAAACACTTTTACCGGCCCACCCACCGCCACCACCGGCACCGAAGGTTTGATG
>CANFJQ010000196.1 GCA_947447615.1 Comamonadaceae bacterium | reverse complement strand
GATTTCTTCGGCTATCGGGTCGAGCTTGTTGACATCGACTGCATTGATTTTTTGCGCCGCTTCACGCCAGATCAGGCGTGCTTTCTGCCCGCCCAGAAACTCAATCGGCTGATCAAAAAAGGCGTCTTTGTGCGTTTCAAGCAAGGCAGGGAATGCGTCCTGCGATTTGAAGGCAGCCAATTGCAGCTCCGGGGTCAGCGTCATCATTTGGATGAAGTCTGCAGCCAGGGCTTTGTTCTTGGCGCCTTTGGGGATGCTGTAAAAACTGCCACCCCAAGAGCCAAATGCTTTTTCGGGCAATTGGGCGGCACGCCACAGGCCTTTGGTTTCGGGGGCGAGCCAGTTGTTTAGGTGGCCGGCCAGCCAAGCGCCGGTCATTTGGGTGGCGATGGTGCCGCGCTTAAAGCCTTCGGACCATTCATTGGACCAGGCGCCGATTTTGCCGTCCAACTTTTGGTCGCGCACTTTTTTGGCCATTTCGAAAGCGCGTACAAAGCGCGGCGAATCCACCAGCACTTTGCCGGTTTTATCGATGTACATGGCTTCGCCGGTTTTCAGGTCGGCGCGGATCATGATGTCCTTGATGTCACGCGCGTGGGCCACCAGGTAGGCGCCAGTGCTGGATTTGATCTTCAGGCCGGAGTTGACAAAGCCGTCCCAGGACTGGGTTAAATCCGCCTCGGTAAGGCCAGCTTTTTTAAGGATATCGGTTCGGTAAAGCAAAGTGCCCGGGCCAATGTCTGTGGGCATGGCGACCAAGGCGCCGCTGGTGGAGGTGCCTTGGGCGTAGGCAAAGGGCACGATACGCGCGCGCTGCGCTTGCATGTTGTAGGGCGCAGCGCCCAGGTCTTCTAGCCCGCCGCCTTCGGCAAAGCGGCCCACATAGCCGTATTCCACCACCATCACGTCTGGCAGATTAGACGAGGTGGACAGCGCCGTTGTCATGGCGGTGTGGTGGTCGGGGTAGGCGCGGCTGGTGATCTTGACTTCCACGTCCGGGTGCTTTTTCTTGAAAGCCGGAATCGCCGCCTTGGCGATTTCATCGACCGCCGGGAAGGCCGCGATATTGAGCACGGTCTGCGAAAAAGCAGCGCCCAAAGCTGTGGCAAGCCACAGGCAGGAGATTTGTAAAGTGCGGGAAAGGATTCGCTGTGCCATATGCGCCTTTTGAAGTGGAAGTGAGAAAAGTGTGGAAAGCATGGTTCCAAGCTGGCTTTAGGCCATTTTGAAAGCGCTTTCAACAAATTATAAGAGCGGGATTTGGGCGTGTGCCCTAGGGTATTCCCGAATCAAACGCGAAGGCTATCGCTAGATGCGCGCACCAGCAGCGCTGGGGCGGGTAATTCTTCGGTGGGCGTATTGCCAGCCAGCAATTCCAACATGGCGCAGGCCGCCAGGCGACCGAGGTCATAAGCAGGTTGCTGGATGGTGCTCAGTGGCGGGGTGGCATACATCGAAGTGGGCAAATCGTCAAAACCTACCAGGGCCACATCTTGCGGTACGCGCAGCCCACTTTGAAACAAGCCCAAAGCCGCGCCCGAAGCCATTTGGTCATTGGAAGCAAAGATAGCCGTAAAAGGCAGGCCTTGTTGCACCAGGGTTTTGGCTGCTTCCAGGCCGCTGACCTCGTGGTACTGGCCGGGCACGACCAGGCGCGGATCAAAGGCAATCTTCGCCTCAGCCAGCGCATAGCGGTAGCCGCGCATCCGCTCTGCGGCATCCGGGTGCTCGTCGGCGCCAGCGATAAACGCGATCTGGCGGTGGCCTTGGGCAATCAAGTGCTCGGTGGCCATGCGCCCGCCGTTGAAATTATCGAAATTGAGGGAGTAAAGCTGCGGCCCGCGCAAATCGCGCCCGGTGACTACCATGGGCAAGGTCTGGGCACAAGCCTCCAAAGCGCTATCGGACAAGCGCGGCATCAGCACCACGATGCCATCCACCCGCCGCGAACGCAGCACGTCCAAGCAACGGGCCTCGGCTGCCGGATCCCAATGCGCACTCATAAATAGGGGGCTATACCCCGCCGGATCCAAAGCATCTTCAACACCGCGCAAGGCCGCACCATAAAACGGGCTATCGATCGCTTGGGTGACGACGCCAATGCTGAAAGTCTTGCCGCCGGCCAAACCGCGCGCCAGCGGGTTGGGCACAAAACCCAAGGCCTGTGTTGCATCCATCACCGCCTGGCGTTTTGCTTCGCTGACCACGGCGGTGCCGTTCAATATGCGCGACACCGTGCTGGGCGATACACCTGCGCGCTTGGCCACCATGTCCAAGGTCACCGTCACCCGCTCGGACGATGCCGAGGCGTTGGGTGCTGTTGTCGGTGTGGCGTTTTTCATGCGTTTGGCTCATTGAAGGCCTGGTTGATGCGGTCAAGGGTGTTCTTGAAACCGCTTTCTATGATACCGCCATGTGATATCCATAGCCAGCAGAGGCCTGCAAGGCATTGATTTCCCGGATAATCCGCGCATGCAAATCAGCGCACTTCAAAACTGGTGGACCCGCGCTGTCACTTTTTTAGTGGCAGCACTGGCCGGTGGCAGTGCTGCCTGGTGGGCTTTGACCTTAAGCAACGCGACACCTTGGCAGCCTTCGATTTCCGCCGTACCGCCCCCGCAATTAGATACGTCTGTACTGGCGCAAGCGCTTGGCGCAGGTGGCGCGCCGGTGAGTTCGGCGCCCGCCGCTGCGCCGCTGGCGATTCAACTGCTGGGCGTAGTAGCCGGCGCAGGTGGCAAAGGCCACGCCTTACTAGTCGTCGGCGATGCGCCAGCTAAAACCTATAAAGTAGGAAGCAAACTGGGCGACGGCTTGTTTTTGCAATCGGTGAGCGCTCGCAGCGCGCAGGTGGGCGAGGCCCTGAAAGGCCCCGCACGCCAGATTTTGGAGTTACCGCCGCTGAGCAAACCTTGAAATACGGCGCCCCAAGCACACCCGGGCCGTTTGAGGACTGTTAAAACACGGGCTTTACGTTTTCTCTTATTCAGTTAAGCTCACCGACCAACGATATTTGCCATTCAGAGGAGCGTTTACATGCATATAGGCGTCCCCGCCGAAACCGTTGCCGGCGAGAGCCGGGTGGCGGCGACCCCGGAAACAGTCAAAAAAATCATCGCCCAAGGGCATACGGTCGCGGTGCAATCCGGCGCCGGTGTTGCTGCCAGCGTCACCGATGCCGCTTATGAAGCCGTGGGTGCGCAAATCACCGACGCAGCAGGTGCCTTGGGTGCCGAACTGGTGCTCAAAGTGCGCGCCCCGTCAGCCGCTGAGTTGCCGCACATGAAATCCGGCAGCGCATTGGTTGGCATGCTCAACCCGTTTGACGCCGAGGGTTTGCAACATATCGCCGCCGCCGGTTTGACCAGTTTTGCGCTGGAAGCCGCGCCGCGCACCACGCGCGCGCAGAGCATGGATGTCCTCTCAAGCCAGGCCAACATCGCCGGCTACAAGGCCGTGATGATGGGTGCCGACAAGTACCAGCGCCTGTTCCCGATGCTGATGACGGCGGCCGGCACCATCAAGGCCGCACGCGTCGTGATCCTGGGCGTGGGCGTGGCCGGCTTGCAGGCCATCGCCACGGCCAAGCGGCTGGGCGCGGTCATCGAG
>CANFJQ010000195.1 GCA_947447615.1 Comamonadaceae bacterium | reverse complement strand
CGTGCAAGTGACCCCGCGCAACACCACGGTGCAACGCATCAACCAGATCATCCACCCGGTGCGGCGCGGCAAGAAAAAAGCCCTGCTGGCACACATCATCAACAGCCAAAACTGGAGCCAGGTGCTGGTCTTTACCCGCACCAAATTTGGCGCCAACAACGTGGCCGAATACCTCGAGAAAAACGGCGTCAGCGCCATGGCCCTGCACGGCAACAAAAGCCAGGCCGCGCGCACCCAGGCGCTGGCCGGCTTCAAGAGCGGCGATGTGCGCGCCCTGGTCGCCACCGACATTGCCGCACGCGGCATCGACATCGACGACCTGCCGCATGTGGTGAACTATGAAATCCCCAACGTCAGCGAAGACTATGTGCACCGCATTGGCCGCACCGGCCGCGCCGGCGCCGATGGCACGGCCATCAACCTGGTCTGCATGGACGAAGAGGGCTTTATGCAAGACATCGAGCGCTTTACCAAGCAGCACCTGGAAGTGCAAGTCATCCCCGGCTTTGAACCCGAACCGGGCGAGCGCGCCGAGCCCATCGCCATGGGCCGCCAAACCATTTGGGGCGGCGCAGGCAAACCACCCAGCCGCGATGTGATGCAGGCGGCCGCCAAAGCGGCGCGCACCGAAATGCTGCAACGCGTACGCGAAAAGAAAAGCACCGGTGGCCCTGGCGCTGGTCCGCGTGGGCCGCGTAACGGCCCGGGTAATGGAAACGGAAACGGCCCTGGCAATGGCCCGCGCAACGGCCCTCCGCGCCAAGGCGCTGGGCGCAATGGCCCGCACCGCCCCCCGCGCGACCCTGGCTACCCGCGTGACCCAGGCTTTCCCCGCGATGCCGGATTCCCGCGTGACGACGACGGCCCTATGGCCCACGAAGACCAGCCCCCGCGCTCGCACGATGCGCGTGCGCACCAAAACCGCAATCCGCTGGCCAACCCCACGATGAAGAATTTCCCCAGCGAGCCGCGGGTCCCCCGCGCCCCTGGCGGCCAGCCCGACCCGATGCGCACCAGCGTGGACATGATGGCCGAGCGCGGCGCACGCCGTGGCGGTGGTGGTGGCTACCAAGGCAAGCGCCCCAATGGCGGTGGCGGCGGTGGCTTTGGTGGCGCACCCGGCGGCTTTGGCGGTGGACCGCGCCCCGGCGGTCCGCGTGGCCGTGGCGGCCCAGGCGGCGGCAACCGCGGCCCGGCGCGCTAAGCCTTCCCAGCTTGTTTGCCTGGCGGCATGCAAACAAGCACCTTCATAGTCGCGATTTGGCAAGCGCGCTGGGGCGGAGTAATGTCGAATACAGTATGGTCGCCTGCGGCCTTTGTACTTCGTCAGGCAGAAAGAACCCCGCGCTATGAACCACCCCAAAGCTGAAATCTCGCCCGCAGGCCAAAGTGATCTGCTCCACCACCTACACCCCTACACCCAACTGCGTCAGCTAGAGCAAGACGGCCCGCTGGTTATCGTGCGCGGCGAAGGTGTGCAAGTGTTTGACGAACACGGCAAGGCCTATATCGAAGGCATGGCCGGCTTGTGGTGCGCATCGCTGGGCTTTTCGGAAAAGCGCTTGGCCGAGGCCGCGTACAAGCAGATGCTGACGCTGCCCTACTACCACTCGTTTTCGGGCAAGGTGCCAGGCCCGGTCACTGAGTTGGTGGAAACGCTGGTGCGCTGGTCGCCTATCCCGGGTGCGCGCTTGCTGTTTGCCAACTCGGGCTCGGAGTCCAACGACACCGCCTTCAAGCTGGTGCGCTACTACAACAACGCCAGAGGCCGCCCACTCAAGAAAAAAATCATTGCCCGCAACAAGGGTTACCACGGCGTCACGGCCGCTGCGGCATCTATGTCCGGCCTGGGCAGCATGCACCAAAACTTTGACCTGCCGTTGCCCGGCATCGTGCGCGTCAGCTGCCCGCATTTTTATGGCTTTGGCCTGCCTGGTGAAACCGAGGCGGATTTCGTGACCCGCCTGCTCAAAGAATTAGAAGATACCATCTTGCGCGAAGGCCCGGACACGGTGGCCGCCTTCATCGCCGAGCCGGTGCAAGGCGCGGGCGGCGTCATCATCCCGCCGCCCGGCTACTTTGCCGGTGTGCAGGCACTGCTTAAAAAATACGACATCTTGTTTTTAGTGGATGAAGTGATTACCGCCTTTGGCCGCCTGGGTAGAAACTTCGGTACCGAGGTCTACGACCTCAAGCCCGATATGGTGACCGTGGCCAAGATGCTGACCTCGGCCTATGTGCCCATGTCCGCGCTCTACGTGTCCAACGAAATTTACCAAGCCATTGCCGATGCCAGTGCCGAAATCGGCGTGTTCGGCCATGGTTACACCTACAGCGGCCACCCGCTGGCCTGCGCCGTGGCACTCGAAACGCTGCGCATTTACGAGAGCGACCAGATTCTTGCCCATGTGCAAAAAGTGGCCCCGCGTTTGCAGCAAGGCATTCAGGCCTTCAAGGACCATCCGTTGGTAGGCAACGCCCGCGGCCTGGGCCTGATCGGTGCTATCGAACTGGCCGCTGACCCGGCCAATCGCACGCCCTTTGACCCCAAGCGCGGCGTAGGTGCTTATTTGGTCAAGCGCGCACAGCACCACGGCTTGATCCTGCGGGTGCTGATGGGCGATGTCATCGCCTTCTCACCGCCCTTGATCATCACCGAAGCCGAAATCGACACCATGCTGGCACGTGCGAAGCTGGCGCTGGACGACACCTTGGCATGGGTGCGGGGCGCTTAAGCCGCGCGCACAAACAAAGTCGCAAGCGGGTCCGGCCCGACCTGGCGGCTCCAGTGGCCGTGTACCTGCGGATCGAAAATGGCACCCTCGGGCAGCAGGTCGGCGCTGAAAAAATGCTGGCCCGGCCCGAACACCCGCGAGATGCCGCCTTGCAAGCCGATCTCCATCTGTCCGCCCAAAATAAACACCCATTGCGGGTGCGTGGTGCAGTGAAAGGTACTGCGAAAACCCACCGGGCTGTGGCGCAGCTGGTAGCCGCCGCTGGCAAATAATTCGGACAGCATGGACTGCGGCGTGCCCTGCGCCAAGGGCAGCGGCTCGTCGCGAAAACGCGCCCGGCCATCGCTGTCAGTAAACAAAACTACGCGGGTAAAAACTGACATCCATCGTCCTCGGTTGGGGGGCACAAGGCCACGGTGCTTGGCATGTTCGTGGTAACCGTCACAAAAGACTTCCACCGCCCTTGGTTCGCGGGGCCGTGTCGGCACAAAGCAGCGCGGCGTCGCTGGCGGCGCACCATTATGGGCGGGCGCTGAGGCACAATGCCCGCTATGCGAATCCTCCACACCATGTTGCGCGTTGGCAATCTCCAGCGATCGATTGATTTTTACACCCAGGTGCTGGGCATGAAGCTCTTGCGCACTTCGGAAAACCCGGAATACAAATACACCCTGGCATTTCTGGGCTACGGCAGCAACCCGGACCATGCCGAGCTGGAGCTGACCTACAACTGGGGCGTCGAGTCCTACGACATGGGCACGGCCTACGGCCATGTGGCGCTGGGCATGAGCGACATTTATGCCGCTTGCGAACAGATCAAAACAGCAGGCGGCAATGTGACGCGCGCGCCCGGCCCGGTCAAAGGCGGCACCACGCATATTGCCTTTGTGACCGACCCCGACGGCTACAAAGTCGAACTGATCCAACGCCTGGGCGCCGCCTAAGCCATGCAATCT
>CANFJQ010000194.1 GCA_947447615.1 Comamonadaceae bacterium | reverse complement strand
GCGCGGGCGATATGGGCTAGCGTGCTGCCACGGGTCAGGCCGGTCATGGTGCCGCGCGCCTCGGGGTTCCAATAGGGCGCGCCCAGGCCGGTGAAGGCCGGCACCAACATCACGCCGCCGCTGTCGGGCACGCTTTGCGCCAGCGCTTGCACTTCGGCGCTGCTGCGGATCGCGCCCAGACCGTCGCGCAACCATTGCACCACCGCGCCGCCTACAAACACGCTGCCCTCTAAGGCGAATTCGGGGCGGGTACCAGGCTGCGCTGCGCTGGTGGTGATAAGCCCATTCGTTGAGGTTTGAAATTGCGTGCCGGTATGCATCAACATAAAGCAGCCGGTGCCGTAGGTGTTTTTGGCCATACCGGCGCTAAAGCAGGCCTGGCCGAACAAAGCGCTTTGCTGGTCACCGGCCATGCCGCCTACGGGAATGCTGTGGCCCAAGAGGCCTGGCTCGATCTCGCCAAAGTGGGCAGCTGAGGGCAGCACCTGAGGCATCAGGCCCTCGGGGATGTTGAGGGCTTGCAGCAGCTCCGGGTCCCAGGTGTTGCTGTGCACATTAAAGAGCATGGTGCGCGCCGCGTTGCTCACATCGGTGGCGTGCACGCGCCCATTCGTCAATTGCCACAAGAGCCAGCTGTCCACCGTGCCAAAGGCCAGTTCGCCGTTCGCTGCCTGCGCACGGGCGTCAGGCACGTTGTCCAAAATCCATTGCAGCTTGGTGCCGGAAAAATAAGCATCTACCAGCAAGCCGGTTTTTTGGCGAATGGGCTCGGCCATGCCGCGTTCGCGTAGCGCTGCGCACGCGGGTTCGGCGCGCCGGTCTTGCCAGACGATGGCTTTATGAATGGGCTGGCCGGTCTTGCGGTTCCAGACCACTGTCGTTTCACGCTGGTTGGTAATGCCGATGGCGTGCACTTGCTGCGCGCTGATGCCGGCTTTGGCCAGCACATCGCGCGCCGTGGCCAACTGGGTGCGCCAGATTTCCAGCGGGTCGTGCTCCACCCAGCCGGGCTGGGGGTAGAACTGGGTCAACTCCTCTTGCGCCATGGCCACGATGCGGCCTTGCGCATCAAACACGATGCTGCGGGAACTGGAGGTGCCTTGGTCAAGTGCGAGCAGGTAGGTCATAGCGGTTTGGTATGCAAAGATGGCAGGAAGGCAGTGGTCGGGCCGGCGGCGTAATCAGTCGTCCGCCAGCGTAAATCGTACCTGCGCTTCGGCCATCAGGTCCATAAAAGGCTCCGGCGGTATCGCATCCGAAAACAGGCGGTCGATGCTGGAGAGTTGCGCGACTTCCACCATTGCGGCGCGGTTAAATTTGCTGGCGTCCGCTGCCAGCCAAACCTCGCGGGCATGCGAAATAATGGTTTGCGACACCTTTACCTCACGGTAGTCAAAGTCGCGTAGCGAGCCGTCCGATTCGATGGCGGAGATGCCAATGAGGCCAATATCCACCTTGAACTGGCGGATGAAGTCCACCGCTGCCTCGCCCACAATGCCCTGGTCGCGCCCGCGCACCACGCCGCCCACCACAATCACCTCGCTTTGCGAATTGGCGCTGAGGATCGCGGCCACATTGAGGTTGTTGGTAATCACGCGCAAACCTTCGTGCTTGGTCAGGGCGCGGGCGATGGCCTCGGTGGTGGTGCCGATATTGAGTAGCAGCGAACAGCCATTGGGCACGGCATCGGCCACCGCGCGCGCAATGCGCGCTTTGCCCCGGGCGTTGAGGATTTCGCGCTGCGGATAGGCCAGGTTCTCCACGGTGGAGCCGGGTACGCGCACGCCGCCATGAAAGCGCGCCAGCAAGCCCTCGTCGGCCAGGCGCTGGACGTCGCGGCGCACGGTTTGCAGCGTCACTTCCAGGGTATCGGCCAGACGCTCTACCGTTACCGAGCCTTGCGCCCGCACTACGCTTAAGAGCTTGATTTGTCGTGGATTAGGGTTCATGCGCCGATGGTCCGAGTCTTGGGTAAAGAGAGCCCGCACACTTTAAATCGAACCGAAAGGAATGGTTTTAGGGTAAACACCTAGTTAAAACGAATAATTTCGAACAATAATTGTCACATTCGAATTTACAACGCGCTTATTTGGTGCGAGCGATCAAGGGTGTCTGATGGACTTGAGTCTTCAAGCGGTGAGCAAAAAAGTAGGCGCGCAGCCCTGGCTGTATGCGCTGGACATGGACTTGCGCCCTGACGCCGTGACCGTGCTCTTGGGCGCCACGCAAGCGGGCAAAACCAGCCTCATGCGCATCATGGCCGGACTGGATGTGCCAAGCAGCGGGCGCGTGTTGGTCGATGGCGTGGACGTGGTCGGCGTGCCGGTGCGCCAGCGCAATGTATCCATGGTCTATCAGCAGTTCATCAACTACCCCTCCATGACGGTGTTTGACAACATTGCTTCGCCGCTGAATTTGCGCGGCGAAACCGGCGTGCGCCAGCGGGTGCAGGCCCTGGCCGAAAAGCTGCACATTGAGATGTTTCTGGAGCGCTACCCGGCCGAGTTGTCCGGCGGGCAGCAGCAGCGCGTGGCGCTGGCCCGCGCCTTGGCCAAAAGCGCGCCGCTGATGTTGCTGGACGAGCCCCTGGTCAATCTGGACTACAAATTGCGCGAAGAATTGCGCGACGAACTCAGCGCTTTGTTCGCGGCGGGCAATTCCACCGTTGTGTATGCCACCACGGAGCCGGGTGAGGCCTTGCTTTTGGGCGGCTATACCGCTGTGATGGATGCGGGGGAATTGCTGCAATACGGCCCCACCGCCGAAGTGTTTCAGCGGCCCCGCTCGATTCGCGTGGCGACGGCTTTTAGCGATCCGCCTATGAACCTCTTTGCTGCGCAGGTGCAAGACCAGGCCTTGGTGCTGGCCGATGCCAGCAGCGTTACGCTCTCAAGCGCCCTGGCAACCGGGCCGGTCACTGCGGGCCTGCGCGCCAGCGCCCTGCGCGTGCAGGGGCGCGTCGGTGACGTGGCGGTAAATGCCACCGTGGCCTTGGCTGAAATTTCTGGCTCCGATACCTTTGTGCATCTAGATACCGCGCTGGGCGCCATGGTGGCGCAACTGGCGGGGGTGCATTACTTTGATCTAGGCGACGCGATGCCGGTGTATTTCCGCCCGCAAGATGTGTATGTGTTTGACAGCGCCGGCATGCTGGCCCTGGCCCCGTCGCGCGAAGGGGTGCACTGACATGGCCCGCATCGATCTGGACTTGGCCCACGCCTACCGACCGAACCCGCAGCAAGACAGCGACTACGCGTTGCTGCCTTTAAAGATGTCGTTTGAAAATGGCGGGGCTTATGCCTTGCTCGGCCCTTCGGGCTGCGGCAAAACCACCATGCTCAACCTCATGTCCGGTCTGCTGCAGCCCTCGCAAGGCACAGTGTTTTTCGACGGACAGGACGTCACGCGCTCTACGCCGCAGCAGCGCAATATCGCGCAGGTGTTTCAGTTCCCGGTAATTTACGACACCATGACGGTCGCGGAAAACCTGGGTTTTCCGCTGCGCAACCGCAAGATGCCCGCCGAGCAAATCCGCCAACGCGTAGGCGAAATCGCCGAGATGCTGGACTTGAGCGGCCAGCTCAACCAGCGCGCATCGGGGCTGGCGGCCGATGCCAAACAAAAAATTTCGCTTGGGCGCGGCCTGGTGCGTTCGGACGTATCGGCGGTCTTGTTCGACGAGCCCTTAACCGTGATCGACCCCCACCTGAAGTGGCAGTTGCGGCGCAAGCTCAAGCAAATTCACCGCGAACTCAAACTCACGCTGGTCTATGTCACGCATGACCAGGT
>CANFJQ010000193.1 GCA_947447615.1 Comamonadaceae bacterium | reverse complement strand
TGGCCAATATGGAAGCCACCGACGACGGCTATGACGAGGCCATGCTGCTCGATGCCAACGGCTTTGTCAGCGAAGGCGCGGGAGAGAACCTGTTTGTCATCAAAGACGGCGTGGTCTATACGCCGGACCTGTCTGCCGGTGCACTCAATGGCATCACCCGCAATACCGTGATGCACATCTGCAAAGACCTGGGCCTGGAGCTTGTGCAAAAGCGCATCACCCGCGACGAGGTGTATATCAGCGACGAAGCCTTTTTCACCGGCACCGCAGCCGAAGTCACGCCCATACGCGAACTCGACCGCATTGCGCTGGGCAAAGGCGACTACGTGGGCACACGCGGTCCGATCACCGAAAAAATCCAGAGCGCGTTTTTTGACATCGTCAATGGCCGCAACCCCAAGTACAGCCATTGGCTGGCGCGGGTTTGATATCTGCCCCCACGCACGCAGCACCTATGTCTAAATCGCTCGTTACCCTGCTCGCCAAAGACCTCAATCCCCAAGGCGGCGTGTTTTGCCCCAGCCCGCTGGCCGATATGAAGACCTGGAACACACACCCCAAGGTCTATCTGGACATCGCCCGCAAAGGCGAGGCCAAATGCCCGTATTGCGGCACCGTCTATAAGCTCAAGGACGGCGAACATTTCGACGCCCACCACTGACACCCTGGTCATCGCGCCCCAATGGATTGGGGACGCGGTCATGACCGAATCCCTGTTGCGCGTGTTGCATGCACGCGGTGAACGCATTACCGTCGGCGCCCTACCGTGGGTGGCGCCGGTCTATCGCGCTATGGCAGCGGTGGCCGAGGTGATTGAATTTCCATTCGCCCACGGCGGCTTGCAATGGTCAGCAAGGCGCGCCATGGCGCGTCAACTGCGCGGTCGCTTCCAGCGTGCCATCGTCTGCCCCAACTCCTTGAAAAGCGCTTTGCTGCCCTTTTGGGCCGGTATCCCCGAACGCTTGGGCTACCACGGCGAAGCGCGCTACGGCCTGCTGACACAGCGCCTACCCAACCCGGACAAACACGCCCGCCCGCCCATGGTGGCTTGGTATGGCGCTCTGGCGGGTAGTGGCGTGCCTGCTGACGCGCAGCCGCGTATGGAGGTGTCTGAGGTGGCCTGCGATGACGCCATGCGCGCGCAGGGTGTGCAAACCAAGCACTACTTTGTGCTGGTGCCCGGCGCGGAATACGGCCCTGCCAAACGCTGGCCCCCAGCGCATTTCGTATCGCTGGCACAGCAATTAGTCGCGCATTACCAGATGCCGGTGCTGCTGCTGGGCTCGGGCAAGGATGCAGATGTGTGTGCGCAAATCGCATCATCGGTCAACGCCGC
Organism: Comamonadaceae bacterium; assembly: GCA_947447615.1. Taxonomy (GTDB): domain Bacteria; phylum Pseudomonadota; class Gammaproteobacteria; order Burkholderiales; family Burkholderiaceae_C; genus Allorhodoferax. The sequence goes on along the minus strand of CANFJQ010000193.1, from coordinate 2,477 downwards.
CCATCCAGGCACCTGCCATGATTTGGCCGGGCGCACGTCCCTGCAAGACGCTATTGCCCTGGTCGCCAAGGCGCGGGCCATGGTCAGCAATGATTCGGGGCTGATGCATGTGGCCGCTGCGCTGGCGGTGCCGCAAGTGGCCATTTTTGGCTCTTCCAGCCCCTTGCACACGCCGCCGCTCAGCCCCCTGGCGCAAGTGGTGTGGCTGAAATACGAGGCCAGCTACCAGCCACCCCTCGATTGCGCGCCTTGCTTTGCCCGTGAATGCCCGCTGGGCCACACGCGCTGCCTGGGTGATATCAGCGCCGAGATGGTATTGGCGCGTTTAGATGCCTAGGCGTTTAGAGGTGTAAGGGTAGAGGCCCATAGGCGCGGCGGGCAATCCCAGACAAAAAAAAGTCACCCCGAGGGGTGACTTATAAATGTCTCCGGGGAGACTTCGTTGGAACCGTTAAATTCTTTGCTATTTCGGGGCTTAGGCCCTCTTGATGTCGTGACAGCGATGGGGTGAATTCTGAGCGTGCCTGAGCGATACCGGTATCCCCCATGCGGGTGAAAAATCAGGTTTTTCTTCAACTTTTGCGCAAAAACCCACTGTTTTCAAGGCTTGCGAGGGCCTTTAGGTCTTCACGAGGCTGCTCACCATCAGTTTGCGACGCCAGGCTCCATGGCTGCCGGTCTACGCGGCGGTCCTTGGCCTACGCAAAAAGCGCTAGGGCTGCAAAGTCCGGCCCTATACGCTTTACAGCGGCAGGCGCAAGCTAAAGCAGGCCCCGCCTTCGGGGCGGTTGCTGCATTGCACCGAGCCGCCATGGCGCTGGGCAATCGACTTGACCAAAGCCAGACCCAGCCCCACGCCGCCGTCTTTCTCCGAGGCGCCAGGCAGGCGGTAAAAAGGCTCGAATATGCGCTCGCGCAAGTCCAGCGGTACGCCAGGGCCGGTGTCCAGCACATCGAGTACCGCAAAGCCCGCTTCCTCGCGCAATTGCAGCTGCACCTCACCGCCGCCATGGCGATTGGCGTTTTCCAGCAGGTTGCGCAAAGCGCGCCGCAAAAGTTTGCTCACGCCAGGCACCGACAAGTGCGGGGGCGGGTCTTGTAACAGCGCTTGCACCCGCGCGCACTCTTCGGCTGCCAGGCCTACCAGATCAACCGGTTCGAAAGTGCCAACGTCTGCCTCTTTGGAATCGAGCCGACTGGCCAGCAGGATTTCGTCGATCAACATATCGAGCTCTTGCAAATTGCGCTCGATGGCCGGTCTACGCTGCGCTACCGCATCGCCCGAGCCATCGCCCATTAGCTCCAGGCCCATGCGGATGCGCGCCAGCGGAGAGCGCAATTCATGCGAGGCATTGGCGAGCAAAGATTTTTGCGAAGCCAAGAGCGCATCACGCGACTGCACCAAGGCCTCAATCCGCGCGGCCGCATGGTTAAAGCGTTGCGCTAAGTAGGCCACCTCATCTTCACCCTGCGCCGCCACGCGTACGCTAAGGTCGCCCTGGCCCCAGCGCTCTACGCCTGCTTGCAAATCTTCCAGCCGCCGCGTCAGCCGCCGCACAATGGGGTAAGTAGCTAAAGCCACAGCAAGCGCAACCAGCGCCAAGGTGCCAAAAAAACCTAAGGGTGCAAACCAGCTATTGCGCGGCGGGCGTGGCAAATGCAAATGCACGGTTTGACCGTCCTGCAATTGCACAATGAATTCGGGCCCATGGCCAAAGCTGCCGCGGCCTTCGTCGTCCTGCTCCTCATGCATATGCCCCGGTGGGCCAGGCGGCGGGTGACCGGGCCGTGCATGGCCCTCGTTCGCTTCATCGGCATTGCGCTCGTCAAAGCGTCTTGGTGGATGCTTATAGTCCTCGCCCGGCCCGGGGGGCGGCGGGTGCATGCGCCGCGCGTTGCCGTGTCCAATCACTTCGCCTTGGGAGTTGCGCACCACCACTTCGCGCAACGGTGGCTCGGCGTTCATGCGCCAAGCCATGCCTACCAAAAAGGTGAGAACGGCCACCGCCAGCACCACGGCGGCCCAGATGCGGACGTAGAGTTTCTGGAAAAACATGGCGCCTGTTGAGCGCTCAGTCTTGCTGGCGGGCAAAGACGTAGCCCACACCGCGCACCGTCAGTATGCGCCGGGGGGTTTTGACGTCGGCCTCGATGGCGGCACGGATCCGGCCCATGTGCACATCAATCGAGCGGTCAAACGCCTCTAACTCGCGCCCCCGCACCGCCTCCATGATCTGGTCACGCGTCAGCACGCGGCCGGCGCGCTCGGCCATGGCCACCAGCAAATCAAATTGGTAGGAGGTCAATTCACACAAACGCCCAGCGACCGACACGGTACGGGCGTTGCGGTCGATTTCCAGAGATCCGAAACTCAGGTTTTTTTGGGCGCCGGGTTTGGCCGCTTCGGCGCTGCCCCGGCGCAATATGGCGCGTATGCGGGCCAGCAATTCGCGCGGTTCAAAAGGCTTGGGCAGGTA
>CANFJQ010000192.1 GCA_947447615.1 Comamonadaceae bacterium | reverse complement strand
TTTGTGCCCCAGGGTATTGGCGCTGACCTGATCGCCACCATGGAGGGCTTTAGCCGCACTGACTTGGATACCTACGCGATGGAGTCGCAGCGCCGCGCCGCGTATGCCCAAGCGCAAGGCTATTTCGACCATTCCATCATGCCGGTGCACGACGCCGTGGGCAATGTGATTTTGGACAAAGACGAGTTCATTAAGCCGCGCACCACCCTAGAAGGCCTGGCCTCGCTCAAGCCCGCTTTCGAGCAAATGGGCGCCATGGGCTATGACCAGGTGGCGCTGTCGCGCTATCCGCAGGTAGAGCGCATTTTTCATGTGCACCACGCCGGTAATTCATCGGGCATCGTCGATGGCGCAGCCGCCGTGCTGATCGGGAGTGACGCTGCTGCCAAACAACACGGCCTCACGCCGCGTGCGCGCATTGTCGCCACCGCCCTGAGCGGCGCCGACCCCACCATCATGTTGACCGGGCCCATGCCCGCAGCGCGCAAAGCGCTCGCCAAAGCGGGTATGACCATGGACCAGATGGATCTGGTGGAAATCAACGAAGCCTTTGCCGCCGTGGCCATGCGCTTTATGAAAGAAATGAAAGTGCCCCACGAAAAAACCAATGTCAATGGCGGCGCTATCGCCATGGGCCACCCGCTGGGCGCTACCGGCGCGATGATTTTGGGCACGCTGATTGACGAACTGCATCGCCGTAATCTGCGCTACGGCATGGCCACGCTGTGCGTGGGCGGCGGCATGGGCATCGCAACTATTGTGGAAAGAATCTAAGCATGCAGACCATACGCTACGCCCTGCAAGACGGCATCGCAACCGTTACTTTTGACGAGCCCAATTCTCCCGTCAACACCATGTGCCTGCAATGGCAGCAAGACATGGATGCTTTGGCTGCGCAAGTGCTGCAAGACAGAGACAGCATCCGGGGCATCATCCTGGCGTCGGCCAAATCCACCTTCTTTGCTGGTGCCGATCTCAAAAGCACCATGCGCCTGCAGCCATCGGATGCGTCCAACGTGTTCGCTGGTATAGAGCGCATGAAAAAAGCCATGCGCACTTTAGAGACGTTGGGCAAACCCGTGGTCAGCTGCCTCAATGGCACCGCGCTAGGCGGCGGCTGGGAAGTGGCGCTGATAGGCCACTACCGCATCGCTATTGAAGACCGCAAAATCCAGTTCGGCCTTCCCGAAGTAACGCTGGGCCTGCTGCCCGGCGCCAGCGGCGTGACCAAAATGACGCGCCATCTGGGCCTGATGGGCGCACAGCCTTTTTTGGTGGAAGGCAAATTGTTCGGTCCGGCGCAAGCCATGGAAATGGGATTGGTACACGCCCTGGTAGCGCCCGGCCCCGAGGCCGCAGCCACCATGCGCGCCCACGCGTTGGAGTGGATTGCCGCCAACCCGCAAGCGCATCACCCCTGGGAAGGCAAGGACTACAAAGTGCCCGGCGGCCTGCCCAGCAACCCCAAAGTGGCCGGTATGCTGCCCGTGGCCCCGGCCATGCTGATGAAGCAAACCCGCGGCCTGTATCCGGCGCCCGAAGCCATCCTGGCCTGCATGGTCGAAGGCCTGCAAGTGGACCTGGATACCGCACTGCGCATCGAAAGCCGCTACTTGGCGCTACTGATGACGGGCACGAACGCCCGCTCCATGATCAACACCTTTTTCTTCAACCTCAACGCCATTAAAAGCGGGCGTGCACGCCCGGCTGGAGTGCCACGATTTGCACCAAAGAAAGTGGGCATTTTGGGCGCTGGCCTAATGGGCGCTGGCATTGCTTATGTGCAGGCGCGCAAAGGCATAGCTACCGTACTCAAGGATGTGAACCTAGAAAAAGCCCAGCACGGCAAAGCCTATAGCAACAAGCTCTGCCAGGGCATGGTGGACAAAGGCCGCATGACGCTACCGGCCATGGCGCAAACCTTGGACTTGATACAGGCCACCGGCGACACCGCAGATTTAAAAGACTGCGACCTGATCATCGAGGCCGTGTTTGAAAACCGCGAGCTCAAAGCCCGCGTCACGCAAGAGTCCGAGCCATTGCTGCGCGAAGGCGGCTTCTTCGCATCCAACACCTCTACGCTGCCGATCAGCGGCCTGGCCACCGCCAGCCGCACGCCGGCCAAGTTTGTCGGCATCCACTTTTTCAGCCCGGTGGACAAGATGAAGTTGGTAGAAATCATCCGGGGCAAAGCCACCGACGATGAAACCATTGCCCGCGCTTTTGACTATGTGCAAGCCATAGGCAAGATGCCTATTGTGGTGAACGATTCACGCGGCTTTTTCACCAGCCGGGTGTTTGGCACCTTTGTGATGGAAGGCGCTGCGATGCTGGGCGAAGGCATCCCCGCCACAGTGATCGAAAACGCTGGTTTGCACAGTGGAATGCCGGTAGGCCCCCTGGCCGTGCTGGACGAAACCGCACTATCGCTAAGCGTGCATGTGATGGAACAAACCATCGCCGACTTCGCGGCGGAGGGCAAGACCTATGTGCCCCGCCCCGGTGAAGCCCTGGTGGCCGAAATGGTGAAAACACATGGCCGCCCGGGCCGCGCAGGCGGCGGTGGCTTTTACGACTACCCGGTGGAAAAAGGCGCTAAAAAATCGCTCTGGCCGGCCCTGAAAGCCTTGTACGAAAAGCCAAGCGTTGCCTGGGACATCCAAACTCTGAAAGACCGCTTGCTCTACCGCCAAGCCGTAGAGACTGCGCGCTGCCTGCATGAAAACGTCTTGACCAGTGTGCACGAGGCCAATATCGGCTCTATCTTTGGCATCGGCTTTCCGGCCTGGACGGGAGGCGCTATGCAGTTTATTTACGGCATGGGGCTGGACGCGTTTGCTGCGCGCTGCGAAACGCTGGCCGCCCAGCATGGCGAAGGCTTTGCCCTGAGCCAGGCGGTCAAAGACACGATTACCCGTTACCAACCGGTGTACTGAAGAAGACAGCTCCGTACACCAGTGCATGCAATAATTCTTGCTGCCCTATAACCAGGAGACAGGCATGCGGTTGGTGAAACGGATTTTGCTGGGCTTGCTCGCCTTAGGCCTGTTGCTGGCGGCGCTGGCGTGGGCTTTTCAGCGCGAAGTGGGCACCTTGCTGCTGCAACGCATCGCCCGTCAGAATGTGGGCCGCAATATCGTCCCCGACCTACCCGATGGCCTGCACTTGGCCCTGTGCGGCACCGGCTCCCCGTTTCCTGATCCCAGCCGCGCCGGGCCCTGCTCGGTGGTGATTGCCGGCGACCGGATTTTTATCATCGATGCTGGCGAAGGCGCAGGCCGCAACTTGGGCTATATGGGAATTCCTACCGGAAAAGTCGAAGCCCTGTTTCTGACCCATTTTCATTCAGACCATATTGATGGCCTCAGTCCCATCATGTTGCAGCACTGGGGCCTAGCCTCTTCTAGTGCACCGCTGCCCGTCTATGGGCCTACGGGGGTGGATAAAGTAGTCGATGGATTGCGGTCGGCCTATGTGTTGGACTATGGCTACCGCGTGAGCCACCACACCGAAAAAATCATGCCATCGGGCGGCAGCGGCGGTAAAGGTATGCCCTTCGATCTTCCACCCAAAGGCCAGGGCGATACCTTGGTAGTGATGGATGACAAAGGCCTGAAAGTGACGGCTTTTCGCGTCAACCATGCGCCTGTTGAACCCGCAGTGGGTTACCGATTTGACTACAAAGGCCGCTCTATCGTGATTAGCGGCGACACCACCAAAGTACCTTCGGTGGTGGCTATTTCCAAAGACGTGGATATCCTGCTGCACGAAGCTTTGCAACCCAAGCTCGTGGGCCTTTTAGGCGACGCTTTCACGAATAA
>CANFJQ010000191.1 GCA_947447615.1 Comamonadaceae bacterium | reverse complement strand
GGTTCTTGTCCATCGGCTCGCGATTTACGCCCCACGCTTCCTTCCCACGCTCGGTCACCCTCACGCAGTTGCGCTTCACTTTGCTCACTGTGACCAGCTCGCAGCGGGACTTGCACCCGCAGGTGTGCGCCCATGCTGGGCGCACAAATGTAAAAGCGGCCCCACAAAGGGCCGCTTTCAGTTTTTACTGGCCCGCTGCGGGACCTGCCCGCGCACCAGCTGAGGTTCTGATGCCTAATTCTTGCGGGTGTAAACGTACTGAATCTGCCTATTTTCAAGATCATAGGATCGCGCCCAGATTTCGCGGTAAACCGAAGTTACCGCAAAGGCTACGCCTCCATAAGTCTTGGTAGTTCCCATAGCATCATTGCCCAGCCACTCGTCGGTGAGTGTCAATACGCCGCTACTGGCCGATCGCGGTGAACCTTTCGATATTTGCGCAATAGACGAGACAATCGTCTTCTGATTTGCACCGGTTCCGTAATAGGCTTGCCCTTTTCCGCCGAACCGGTCGATGCCTTGGGCACCCGCGGGAACTGTCCACCCCACATTGACATTAGCACCAGCAGCAATTGTGGCAAGCGTGGATCCAAGATAAGTCGAAACGGTGGCAGCATCGGGTTTTCTAAATTTGATGTCACCGTTGTAAACGCCGTTAGAGTCTCTATTGACAAAAGCCATTGTTCCTACCATGCGGCCGTTTTCAATTTTTGCCGAACTCCAGAAGGTAGTAACGCTGTTACCCCAAGCTGCTGTGTCGGTGTTGGCGTAACTATCGTCCTGGAAAACGTAAATGGTGTACCGGGGCATAGAGGTGTTACCGAAAGTGTCGACATAGTCCTGCTTATCTTGTGCGGTAACCTCTGTGGATCGCATATTGGCATATGACTGGCGTGGGCAGTTGCCCGGACCGCATGTACTCAGGTTGGTGCTGTCGATGACGTAGTTCTTCTGTGCCGATCCAGGAAACGCCCAAGTCGAGTCGTTATTGGCTTTGGCTGAAGTAAACGTGAATTGGTTATTGGTGCTGGTAGTACCAATGCGGGCGGGAGTTCCTGCGATACCTTTGCAATCGCTCCACAAATAACCGCGATCTGTCGTATTGTTCACCGGGTCAAAGTCCGCTGAATACTTAGCATGGATAGGCATGTAATTGCGCGTGGCGACGGCATCGGGGTGTGGCACCTTCAGCAATATGCCGCCCTTCGGTGAGAGCACATCATGCACTACACCAGTTTGGAGCAGCGGCCCGGTAACCCATGCGCAAATGATTTTTGGTTGCGCCAAGGTTGGATCCGTTGCGTCGTAGGTAAATGCAAAATTTTGCGCACCGGAAGCCTTGCTACGATGCGGCGTAGTGTTCATTTGCAGACGCCCTTCCACACGCGAATTGGCGGGTGTGCTTAGATCGTTGATATAGGTGTAGTTGGCATCTACACTGAAATCTACAGTACGGCGATTGCCGTACAGCTTAAAGGTATCGCTGGATCCGGCGGTAGTTCGCTCTAATACTTCGGGGCGGGTATACCAATTTCCGTTGGTGTCTTTGAAATTGATGTTCACCACATAAGCCTTGTTATCCGACATACCAGTTCGGGTAACCACGTAACGCAAATTGATTTTGACGTCCGCGTTCAAAAACTCGGGCGAAGATAAGGCAAGGCCCCAGCGCTCTCCGTAACTGTAAGTGTTGTGCATATAGCCGTTCACCACATAACTCTTGCACTCAGCCGCCACTTGGTTCAGGTCAGCGGTTACAAATCCACCTGTATCGGCTGGCGCACTTGGTGCGCGCTGCGTACTCGGTAACGCAAAGCAGGCCTTAATCTTATTTTGTAAATCTAATAGGGCTTGGCCTGCAGGTGTTACACCAACTGGCCAGGTACCTGTGTTGCCAGCCGTTGTTACGACGCGGGTAGTCGGATCGGAGTTATCGGTTAAGAGTTCCATCCGGTTGGCGAGTATGACGCCGGTTGGCTGGATGCGTACATCCACCACATCAAGCACCTGGTCAGCTCCGGTTCGGTTGGCAGTAAAGGTATCAGTTACTGGATTAAAGCTACTTGAAAGATTTGCCGCCGATATGGGCCCGCTAAGTGCAGTCGTCATTAGCGTGGTGGCAGCAGCCAAGGATGTGGGTGTTACGGTCGCTGGCACAAGTCCATCAGCACTGTAACTATTGGCAGCGTTCACAAGCGCTGCGATGCCGGTGGTCAGCGGTGTGACTTGAACGGGGTTGTTTTGACCGCTCGTTGAGGTGGCAATCATGGACACCAGGTTGTACTCTTGGGTACCCATCGCGCCAGCGGCCTTCACAACAAACGGTGCGCGCATTCCCGTGACGTCAAAGGAATATGCGCCTGTTGCGTCACTAGTGACTTGTTTAGTATTGCCGTCTGCATCGATCAATAGCACGGTCGCGTAGGGCAAACCCTCGCCAACGGCGACCAAACCACCTAGTGTTGTCGCGGCTACTTTTTTCTCCTCGCCCCCGCCACCTCCCCCACCACAAGCCACGATACCCACTGCAACTGCCACCGCCGCTAGCGTTGGGAGAATCCATTTTTTTGCCATATTTCGCTCCAAGGAGTGCTTTAAAAGTGTGGTTGTCGCTTTGGCGGCTTGGATAAGCACCTCTGCTGTTTAGGGGCTTTGCAACACAAAACCTCCTAAAAATTTCTCGAAAATTGTTAACAAATTTAGTTTATATGAATAAATTAACCGAAGCATGACAATACAAACCAGGGTTAACCCTAGGATGGGCCTATTTACTTCGCTAGCTGTGATCCGTCCCTGCATAAGTGACTTAGTGCCCTTAAAAAGAATGCTCGCCGGGATGATGCTGTGTAGTAATAAAGCGACACCACGGCATTTACGGCGGTGCTAAGGTCTCCCCAAATTCGCAGTCAATGCACCACAACCCGAACTGGTAGGTACCGCATGCCTAAAAACTAGCTCCATCACCACGTTTCTATGACCACTTTGCATCACTGCCGCCAATTAGATGCGGCCGACCCCTTGCGTCCCTTGCGCGCGCATTTCAGTATTCCGCCGGACACGATTTACCTGGACGGCAATTCGCTGGGCGTCCTACCGGTGGCCGCTGCAGCCCGGGCTGCACAAGTGGTGCAGCAGGAGTGGGGCCAGGGGCTGATCCGATCTTGGAACGCGGCGGGTTGGTTTGACCTGCCGCAGCGCTTAGGCGCACGCATAGCCGCCTTGATCGGCGCCGGGGCCGAGGACGTGGTGGCGGCGGACACCACCTCGGTGAATTTGTTCAAGGTGCTGGCAACGGCCATCCGCATTGCGCAGCATGCGGACCCAGCGCGGCGCGTCATCGTGAGCGAGCGCAGCAACTTTCCTACCGATTTGTATATTGCCCAGGGCCTGTGCCAAAGCCATGGTTGCAGCCTGCAACTGGTGGAGGCTGATGGCGTGCTGCCCGCGCTGGGGCCGCAAGTAGCCGTTCTGATGCTCACGCATGTGAACTACCGCACCGGCGCGATGCACGATATGGCCGCAGTCACCGCTGCCGCGCACGGCGCAGGCGCGCTGGTGGTGTGGGACTTGGCGCACAGTGCGGGCGCCGTGCCAGTGGATTTACGCGCTGCCGATGCCGACTTTGCCGTGGGCTGCGGCTACAAATACCTGAACGGCGGGCCGGGCGCACCGGCGTTTTTGTGGGTGCATCCGCGCCATAGCGCGCGCACCGATCTGCCGTTTATGCAACCCTTGTCCGGCTGGTGGGGCCATGCGGCGCCCTTTGCCTTTGACAGCAGCTACCGCAGCGCGCCGGGTATCAACCAGTTTTTGTGCGGCACACAGCC
>CANFJQ010000190.1 GCA_947447615.1 Comamonadaceae bacterium | reverse complement strand
TCCAATACGGCGGTGGCGACCACCTCAAGTCGGCTGAAATTGCCAAGACTTTGATGCAAGCCCACCCCAAACTCAAAGGCATCTTCGGCACCAACGAAGGCTCTGCCATCGGTGCAGGCAAAGGCATGAAAGAAGCCAAGAAGAGCGGCATCACCATTATTGGTTTTGACTCTGGCAAGGCCCAGAAAGAGATGATCATGGACGGCACCATGGCCGGCGCGATCACGCAAAACCCGGTCGGTATCGGCTACCAGACGGTTAAGGCTGCGGTAATGGCGCTCAAGGGCGAGAAGCTGCCCAAGGTCATCGACACCGGCTTTTACTACTATGACAAAAACAATATGAAAGACCCCAAGATCGCGGCCGTTCTTTACGATTGATGCGCACTTGAGAGGGGCCTGCGTCAGCGTACGCAGGCCCTTTATTTTTTGAAGACAGAAAAACCAACAGGCTTGTCATGAACAAAATTTGCAGCATGCGGGTGGTGGATGTGCGCTTCCCCACTTCGCAGCACCTCGACGGCTCGGACGCCATGAACCCGGATCCGGATTACTCTGCCGCCTACGTCATCTTGGAGACCGAGCAAGGCGGCGTACAAGGCCACGGACTGACCTTCACCATTGGTCGGGGTAATGAAATTTGCTGCGCAGCCATCGAAGCCATGCGCCATCTGGTAATCGGCCTGGATATGGATTGGGTGGCTGAGGATATGGGCCGCTTTTGGCGCTACATCACCTCGGACAGCCAGTTGCGCTGGATTGGCCCGGACAAAGGCGCCATCCATTTGGCCACCGGCGCGGTGGTCAATGCGGTGTGGGATTTGTGGGCAAAGCTCGAAGGCGTGCCGGTATGGAAACTGGTGGCGCGCATGTCCCCCGAAGAGATCGTCAAGCTGATTGACTTTCGCTACATCACCGATTGCATTACGCCCGAAGAAGCCCTCGCGCTGCTGCAAGCGCAGGACGCGGGCAAGCAAACGCGCTGGGCTACGCTGGAGCGCGAAGGCTACCCCTGCTACACCACTTCAGCCGGCTGGCTGGGCTACGGCGACGAGAAGCTGCGCCGCTTGTGCCAGGAAGCGATTGACGCCGGTTTTAACCACGTCAAGATGAAGGTCGGGCGCGACCTGCAAGACGATATCCGCCGCTTAACGATTGCCCGCGAAGTGCTGGGCCCAGACCGCCATTTAATGATCGATGCCAACCAGGTGTGGGAAGTAAGCCAGGCGATTGACTGGGTACAAAAACTGGCTTTTGTGAAGCCCTGGTTTATTGAAGAGCCGACCAGTCCGGACGATATCGAAGGCCACCGCGCCATCCGCGAAGGCGTGCACCCGGTGAAAGTTGCGACTGGTGAGATGTGCCAAAACCGCATCATCTTCAAACAACTGATCATGCGTGGCGCTATCGACGTGGTACAGGTCGATGCCTGCCGCTTAGGCGGGCTCAATGAATTACTGGCAGTGCTGCTGATGGCCGCTAAATATAAATTGCCAGTCTGCCCGCATGCCGGGGGCGTGGGCTTGTGCGAGTACGTGCAGCATGCCTCCATGATCGACTACCTGTGCATCGCCGGTACGCGCGACGGCCGGGTGATTGAATACGTAGACCATTTGCACGAGCATTTTGTCGATCCGTGCGTCATCCACAAGGCCGCCTATATGCCGCCACAAGCGCCCGGCTTTTCGATTGAAATGAAAGCCGCCTCCTTGGTGGACTACCAATTCAAACCGGCGTAGAACTTATTGACATGAAGATAGACAGCCACCAGCACTATTGGCGCTACCAACGGGAAGACTTCCCCTGGATTAGCGAGGCCATGCCGGCCTTGCAACGCGACCTGCTGCCCGCTGATAGCGCGGCTGCCATGCAGGCCGCAGGGCTGACGCACAGCATCGCGGTACAGGCGCGCAGCATGGAGCGCGAGACCGATGATTTGCTGCAACTGGCGCGCGAGAACGCGCAGGTGCTGGGTGTGGTGGGCTGGACTGATTTACGTTCGCCGCAGCTAGAAGCGCAACTAGCGCGCTGGCAGGGCGAGCCGCTCTTACGCGGTTTTAGGCATATCGTGCAGGACGAGCCGGATGTCGCTGGCCTCTTGGGCGACGCGGCGTTTAACCGGGGCGTGGGCTTGCTGCAAGCGCGCCAACTTAGTTATGACGTGCTGGTGTTTGCGCACCAACTTCCTGCCGCCTTGGAGTTTTGCGCGCGCCACGACCGGCATTGGCTGGTGCTAGACCATGTGGCCAAACCGGACTTGAGCCACAGCCCAGAACACGAAGAAAAAATCCGCGCCTGGCGCGGCCAAATCCGCACCCTGGCCAAGTTGCCGCACCTGATGTGCAAGCTCTCGGGCCTGGTCACCGAAACCGCATGGGCGCAAGGCACGGGCCTGAGCGCCCAAGACCGCAGCGCCATCTTGCAATGCTTTGACCATGCGCTGGACTGCTTTGGCGCAGAGCGCTTGATGTTTGGCTCAGATTGGCCGGTCTGCCAACTGGCGGCGCCTTACGATACGGTGGCCGCGCTGGCACACGCATGGGCCGATGCGCGTTTGAGCAGCACTGAGCAAGACGCCTTTTGGCAAGGTAATGCGGTGCGTGCCTACGGCTTGCACGTGCCCGCTGTACTCAGTTAAAAAAACAATCGGATAGCCGCACCATGGATTTGCAACTTCAAGACAAAGTCATCCTCGTCACTGGCGGAGCCAGCGGCATTGGCGCGGCAATTTCGCTGGCGCTGGCGCAGGAGGGGGCGATCCCCGTGGTGCTGGGCAAGAGCCCGATGACGCCAAGTTTTGAAGCGCAATTGCGCGGCCTGCAAAACCAGGCCGTGTTTCACCAGATCGAGTTGTCCGACGATGCTGCTTGCAAGCAGGCCGTGGCTGACACCGCTGGGCGCTTTGGCCACATCGACGGCCTGGTGAACAATGCGGGTATCAACGACAACATCGGCCTGGACGCGGGGCGCGAAGCCTTCATAGGCTCGCTGGAACGCAACCTGATCCATTACTACGTGATGGCGCACTACACCGTGCCGCACCTCAAAGCCAGCCGGGGCGCAATTGTCAACATTTCGTCCAAGACGGCGATCACCGGCCAGGGCAATACCAGCGGCTACTGCGCATCCAAAGGCGCGCAACTAGCGCTCACCCGCGAATGGGCCGCTGCGTTACGCGAAGACGGCGTGCGCGTCAATGCAGTGATTCCGGCCGAAGTGATGACGCCTTTGTACCAACGCTGGATCAGCAGCTTTGACGAGCCCGACAAAAAACTCGCCGCCATCACCGAACAAATCCCGCTGGGCAAGCGCATGACCACTTCCGAAGAAATCGCCGCCATGGTGGTGTTTTTGCTGTCCGCGCAATCGAGCCACACCACCGGCCAATGGGTGTTTGTCGATGGCGGCTACACGCACCTGGACCGGGCGCTGCGCTAAGCCGCCTGGAACGACAAAGCCTGCGCGGCCTGGCGCAAATAATCTTGCACACTGGCTAGGTCCGGGCCTAGGTGGCGGTCTATGCGGCGCATATAAGGGCAGGTTAGTGTTGCCAGCGCAGTGTTGTCCGGGCCAAGCACCGGCACCGAAATATCTACCACACCAAAAGTCTGTGCGCTGTCGCGCTGCACCAGGCCTTGTGTGCGGATGCGGGCAATGGCTTTGTCCAACTCGCTGCGCGCAATCGGCACCTCGCCCTCGATGGGCTGGTGCTCTGCCAGCATGCGTTCTAAGCCTGCCGGGTCGGCATAGGCCAGCAGCACATGGCCCGAGGCGGTATCGAGCAATCCCACGCGGGCACCACGCTGCACCGCAAAACTCCAGCCGCGCGGGCTGTTGATCTGC
>CANFJQ010000189.1 GCA_947447615.1 Comamonadaceae bacterium | reverse complement strand
TATGACGCTGGCGCAAATCCGCGCCGAGCTGCCGCGTCTGGACTACATGATTACCGGCACCGGCGCGATCAACGAACACGGCGTGCGCTTTGGCAAAGGCCATGGCTTTTTTGATGCCGAATGGGGCATGCTGTACCGCATTGGCGTGATCCATGCGCAAACGCCCACCGCAGCGCTGGTACACGACTGCCAAGTGCTGCAAGAGACTTTGTACCCCGAGATTTTTGACACCGTGGCCGATGCGATTTTTACGCCCACGCGCACCATCGAGGTAACCAACCCGCACAAGCCACGCTGCGGCATCGTCTGGGATATGCTGGACCCGCAGATGCTGGCCACCATACCGCCGCTGCAAGAGTTGCAAGCCATGGAAGCGGCTTTGCCACCACTGGCCTGAACGCTTTACGGGAACCTCTCACAATGACCTACGCCACTATCGCCCGCGACCACCTGCCCGCCTTGCTGGCGCGCATGCCCCAAGCGGAATTGCACATCCATATCGAAGGCTCTTTAGAGCCAGAGTTGATATTCGCCCTGGCCGAGAAAAACGGCATCACACTCAGCTACCCCAACGTAGAAGCTTTGCGCGCAGCCTATGCGTTTACCGACTTGCAAAGCTTTTTAGATTTGTACTATGCAGGTGCTTCGGTGCTGATTGAAGAAGACGACTTTTACCGCATGGCTATGGCCTATTTCGCGCGGGCACATGCCGACCATATCGTGCACGCCGAATTGTTTTTTGACCCGCAAACCCATACCGAACGCGGTGTGCCTATGGGCGCAGTCATTGAAGGCCTGGCCCGCGCCTGCGCGGATGCCAAGGTTCAGTATGAAATCAGCGCCAGCCTGATCCTGTGCTTTTTGCGGCACCTGAGTGAAGAGTCCGCCTTCGAGACTTTGGAAATGGCGCTGCCCTACCGCGCACACTTTATCGGCGTAGGCCTGGACTCCGGCGAGCGCGGCAACCCGCCGGAGAAATTTGCGCGCGTGTTTGCCAAATGCCGCGCGCTGGGCTTGCGTATCGTGGCCCATGCGGGTGAAGAAGGGCCACCGGCCTATATCGAAAGCGCACTCGATGTGTTGCAGGTAGAGCGCATAGACCACGGCGTGCGCTGTAGCGACGACCCGGCGCTGGTGCACCGCCTGGCCGCCAGCCACATGCCACTAACCGTGTGCCCGCTGTCCAACGTGAAGCTTTGCGTGTTCAAAACCATGCAAGAACACAACCTGGCCACACTGCTGCACGCGGGTTTGTGCATCACCATCAACTCGGACGATCCGGCCTATTTTGGTGGCTACCTACTCACCAATTTTGAAGCCGTGTTTGTCGCACTGCCGCAACTGAGCGGGCAGGATGCTTGGCAACTCGCGCGCAACAGTATTGACGCTAGCTTTGCGGCTGAGGGGGAGAAGGCGGATTGGCGGGCGCAGTTGGATGCGGTGTTTGATGCGGCACTGGTTTAGGCATCGCTTGTTTGCCCCCCGATTTTTTGCCCCCCGCTTCCCCCCCGCCCCTTCACCCCCTCGGGGGGTGAAGGGGAGCTTAAACAGCCAATTTGGTTTTTTAGGCCGGATAGGGGTGTTGGTGCGAGAGGTTGCGGTGTGGGTTGGTTCGCTCAGATTGGGGAACGATGCAGTCGTAGTTGATGGAATTAAGGTTTTTCTGTGGGACTTCTTTTTTCCCCGCTTCCCCCCCGCCCCTTCACCCCCTCGGGGGGTGAAGGGGAGCTTAAAGACCCAATTTGGTTTTTTTGCGCCGGATAGAGGTGTTGGTGCGGGAGGTTGCGGTGCCGGTTTGTTAGCCACGATGGGTAAACGATGCGGTCGTAGTCAATGGATTGATGATTGGCGCGGCTGCGGCAGCAGCGCGCCAACAAGCGTGTGCAAGGTGAGCGCAGCGAACGAGCACACGCGGCCCCCCGCTGCCATAGGCCGTGCTGAGCAACGCAGCGGCGCACGGATCAGGGCGGGCGCTTGTCTGAGCGTAGCGAGTTTGCGCCCGACCCCGGGCGGCGCGAGTAGCGCAAGGCACCCCGCAGGGGCACGGCCTTTGGCTCGCCTTTCTTTTGCTTATCTTTTCTTTGGCGAAGCAAAGAAAAGTAAGGCCGGCGGCAGGCCAAATCTAGGCATTAAAAAATTCTTTGCTTACTTTCTTTTGACGATGCAAAGAAAAGTAGTGCCTGCGCCAGGCTTAATGCTCCCCATGCTGATGCTTTTGCCCACCAGCAGGCGCCACTTGCGACACCGGCACCTTGATATCCAAACTGCTTTCCACCCCCTTGGCATCTTTGAAGCGCAAGGTCAAAGGAATGATGGTGTCTTTTTGCAGCGGCAGTTTGAGGTCCATCAGCATGACGTGATATCCGCCAGGCTGCAAAGCCACCGCCTTGCCTGCGGGCAGAGGCAGTCCGTCAGGCAATGCGCGCATTTGCATCACGTTGTTGTCCATCTTCATTTCATGCACTTCGGCCACGCCGGCCACGCTGGTGCTAACGCCCACCAGCGTGATGGCGGTTTTAGCCGTGAGCGTCATAAAGGCGCCGGTGGCTTTTTGGCCTTGTACGGTGGCACGCGCCCAGGCGCTTTGCACACTGACGTTTTGCGCCCAGGCGCTGGAAACCATCAGGCTGGAAAGCAGCAATGTGCGAATAAGTGATTTGTTGTTCATAGCGGATTCTTTCTTAAAAATAAAAAGCGTGGCGCCGACCATTGCTGGCGAGTGTTCGGCACAAACTATTAATGGACATGGCCGCCAGCGGCCTGTACGTCCAATACTTCCAGCAATGCTGCGGGCATCTTCAAGCCTTTGGTCGAGGTGCCACTAGCAGGCACTTCCACCCAGTCGTTTGAGCCTTTGGCGCAGGATTGCACTACCTTGAACCATAGGGGGCCTGGCTTGGCCGGAGTGGTTCCGCGCAGCACAAATTCGTCGTAATAAGCATGCGGCAAGGCATTTTCAGCACTGTTGGCGATCCAGCTGATTTCCAGCACGCCTTCGGTGTATTTTGTACCGTGGCTTTCATAGGGTACAGGTAAGGTGCCAACGATGGTTTTCACGGTCCAACCTGGCTTGGGCATGGGTTGCGCCCCATTGAAACCGGTGGGAATGGTCACGCGGATACCCGTAGTTGACTCGGCATCGCAGCCGTGGCCAACCCGAAACGTAGCGCGGTAGCTGCTATTGGCGGCAGCGGCGCCATCTTGCAACACCACATGGGCTTGTGCCGGAATGCTAGCCAGGGCCAAGGCGCTGGCAAGTACCAAGAATGAATATTTGAATAAATGCATAGTGAATATCTTTAAGGAATAGAAAAAGAGGCGATGCTGCGCAGCCACGAGGCGGCGCATCTTTCTACAGTTGAAATTCAGGATTTGCGCACCGGACACGTGCGCTTCCACCCGTACGCACAGTGCGAGGCAGCCATTGCAGGCTGCTGGACGGGCCTATTTAAGCCAGGGGAGGTCCGCGCCCCGGCGGCGGGGCGGCTGTGCGACGCTGGGGACTGAGTGACCCGACGCGCTCCGCCCGCAAAACTGGCGCTGGGCTCGCCGCGAGCACGGGCGCCACAGAAACCGGGGGTGCCCCGGCGCTCAAACAAAGCACGCAATCGAGATGCTGGCCAACTGGTGAATCAGGCGCCCCCGTGTCCTGCACCGTCACACTGCCCGAGGCACTACACACTAGCGTGTGTTGCACAGGCTGCACCAGCGGCGATGCAAGGGCGACGCCCAAAGCCAGGCACCACCACAGCAATATCCAACGCGCGAGGGCGCGGGACTGTCGCAAAGTGTGGAGCAAATGCATCAGGCGATTATGGCAGCAGGGCTGCTATCCTTGCAGCATGCACAGCTTGTTTCACTTGGCCTAC
>CANFJQ010000188.1 GCA_947447615.1 Comamonadaceae bacterium | reverse complement strand
TGCTGGCCGGCGCCATCCGCGAGACCAGCGCGGGCGAAATCGAAGCGGCGCAGGCCTACGGCATGGGTTCGGTGGCGATTTTGTGGCGCATCGTGCTGCCCAGCGCCATGCGCCGCACCCTGCCCGCTTACAGCAATGAAGTGGTGATGATGCTGCAAAGCACTAGCTTGGCCAGCGCCGTGCCCAGCATGCTGGACGTGACCTCGGCAGCCAGCCGGGTGTATTCCAAGTTTTACCTGCCGTTTGAGGCCTTTTTGTTTGCCGCCGGTATTTACCTCATTGCCACTTTCGCGTTGGTAGGGATTTTCCGGCTGGCGGAGCGGCATTTTCTGGCGTATCTTGGGCCGCAAAAGACCTAAAGCACTGACGCTATGCAACGCCACGACCACCCGCTTTTATCGCCCAGCCTGGGCGTACACAAAACGCTGACAAGCTTTCATTTCGGCCAGGCGGGCGCGGGCCCTAAGGTGTACATCCAAGCCAGCCTGCACGCCGAAGAGCTGCCGGGAATGCTCGCGGCTTACCACTTGCGTCCGCTGCTGGAGCGTCTGGATGCGGCGGGGCAAATCCAAGGCACCATTGTGCTGGTGCCCATGGCCAACCCTATTGGCGCCGCGCAGCGCGTGCAGCACAAACCAGCGGGCCGCTTTGAACTGGACAGCGCCGAAAACTTCAACCGCTACTACCCGGACTTTGCGCAGCAAATTGCCGATGAAGTGTTGCCCACGCTCGGTCAAGATGCTGCGGCCAATGTGGCTCTGGTTCGCCAGGCCATGGGGCGCTATCTGGCGCAGTGGACACCCAAAACCGAATTGCAAAGCCTGCGCCGCAGCTTGCTGCAACTGTCGTTTGATGCGGACTATGTGCTGGACCTGCATTGCGACTGTGAAGCGGTGATGCACTTTTATTGCGAGGAAGCCTGCTGGAGTGCCCTGGAGCCGCTGGCGCATTACCTTCAAAGCCGGGCGATTTTGCTGGCCAAAAACTCGGGCAGCAGCCCTTTCGACGAGTGCCTGTCAGGCGTATGGTGGCGCGTGGCCGAGATGATCGCGGCGCGCGGCCTGGATGCGCCGCTGCCACAAAGCTGCCACAGCACCACCATAGAGCTGCGTGGCGAGGCCGAGGTGCAGCACGCGCTGGCGGCGCAAGATGCCGCTGCGATTGCCAACTTTTTGCGCGGCCTGGGCGTGCTGCGCGATGCGCCAGCGGCACCCATGCCCGCCCCGGCCTGCCAGGCCACGCCTTTGGCTGGGTCGGAAACTTTGTATGCCACTGCGCCTGGCATGGTGGTGTTTGCGGCCCAGCCGGGCGATACCCTGAAACTGGGCGACCTGGTGGCTGAGGTTATCGACCCGATGGCCAATCGCAGCGCGCGTGTTTGCGCCGGTGTGGATGGCGTGCTCTACGCCCGCATACGTGACCGCTATGTCACAGCAGGTTGCGAATTGGCCAAAATTGCAGGCGCAGTGCCTTTTAAAACCGGCGAATTGCTGGGCGCCTGACCCATCCCAAAAACGCTGTCCCCCACTTCATTCCCAGCCCCCATGAACGCCGTCACCCGCAAACTGCAAATCGAAGATATTCACAAGCGCTTTGGCAGCAACGAAGTGCTGCGCGGCGTGTCGCTGTCGGCGGATGCCGGCGATGTGATTGCCATCATCGGCAGCTCGGGCTCGGGCAAAAGCACGCTGCTGCGCTGTATCAATATGCTGGAGCGGCCCAACGCTGGGCGCATTACGGTGGCGGGCGAAGCGCTGGCGCTGGTGCCTGACAAAAGCGGCGAACTCATGGCGCAAGACCCCAAGCAGCTGCAGCGCCTGCGCACCAAGCTGGCCATGGTGTTTCAGCATTTCAATTTGTGGGCGCATATGACGGTGCTGCAAAACATCATAGAGGCGCCGGTGCATGTGCTGGGAATTAGCCGCGCCCAAGCGGTAGAGACGGCGCGCAAGTATTTGCAACGCGTAGACCTGCAAGGTATGGAAGACCGCTACCCGTCGCACCTGAGCGGCGGCCAGCAGCAGCGCGTGGCGATTGCGCGGGCGCTGGCGGTGGAGCCCGAAGTCATGCTGTTTGACGAACCCACCAGCGCGCTGGACCCGGAACTGGTGACCGAAGTGTTACGCGTAATGCAAACCCTGGCGCAGGAAGGCCGCACTATGGTCGTGGTGACCCATGAAATGGGCTTTGCCCGCGAAGTGGCGAACCAACTGATCTTTTTGCATAAAGGGCAAATCGAGGAACAAGGCCTGCCGCGTGAGGTATTGGCAAACCCGAAAAGCGAGCGGCTGGCGCAGTTTTTGTCGGGTAGTTTGAAATAAGTGCCCTGGCCACCCCCAGCGGCTACGCGGCGGGCGCTAAATGAACCTTGCTATACTCTGTGGCTTACAAGAACGCGGTCTCGGCGGCTACATTGTTAGTATGCACAGGGCGTTGCTTGTTGATAACCGATCATATTCCTCGATAGCTCAGTCGGTAGAGCGCCGGACTGTTAAGTCCGCAGAAATACAAAAATACCCGTTTTTAATATTAAAAATACCTTGTAAATCAAGTATTTACAGGGTGTTTTTTAAGTGAATTGTCAATTACACGGTTATTACACGAATACACCGTGGTTCTCTCATAATGTGGAAAATTGCAATATGCAACGAATTGAGTGAACCGAGTGAAAACTTTCGCACCTGCTGACGCTGCTAAACGGAGTCGAACTTTTCACTTTGCGCGTCCGTTGGCTACGCGCTTTTGTTGATCAACTCCTCGCAATCACCAGCGCTTCACAAGTCCGTCCACTTTGGCGGGACTCTCCTGCTGTTCGGTTGCCCAATCACCTGAATCGAAACTAAATTTATGTGATCGCCTGGCTCGGCTCAGCGGCGCACCACGAGTAGTGCCATTGATACCCTTCGCCACTTTTGGGTAATCACATGACAAACGACATTCAACTAGCGCCTGGCACTTTTCTAACTAAAAAGCTCATAAGCCGCGTCACCATCGCAGGTATCGACTTCGACGAAAAATTTCTATCTGAGCTGGTCATAAAGCATCTCAAAGAATTTAAGGCTAAAACAAGACCAAAGTTCTCAGACGCCTATGGCATTTACATGGCGGAGAACCCTTCTGCCAAGCGGCGCAAGTTCAAGCTCAATGCAAGGCAGTATTTCAACGAGTTCACCGGGCAGATGGGCGATCTATACCTCGATGAATTGCGCCATATCCATATCACCCAATACCGGGACTATTTGCTCGCCCGTGGGTTGCACCCAAACAGCGTTCGCAAACACAATAATATTTTGAACGCAATGATCAACATGGCATTCAAGCACCTGGACATTGACAAGCTGAGCCCGTTTCGGAACCTACAGATACGCGGCGAAGGCGAAAACACACGCCCGATTCCAAAAATCACCAATGAGCTCATGCTGGATATCAAGCAATACCTACTAAGCCGCCCCACTCCCGCCAAGCTCATTGGACTGATTCAACTCAATACCGGCTTGAGAATTTCAGAGCCCGCACTGGCACGGCTTGAGGATCTGGTTTTGGACCATGAGATTCCCCATATTTGGGTCCGAAAAAACGCACTATCCGATCGAAAAACAAAGGCTAGCATCCGTGCGGTGCCCTTGCTGGGCGTATCCCTTGATGCAGCAAAAGAACTGCATAGGTTGGCGACCCTAAAAAACTCGAAATGGCTGGCACCGTCTTACGCAAAGGAGTACGGTGGTTGTTCTTGCTCTGCGATTTTGAACAAGAACCTCAAACCGTTCGGCTTCAGAAGCCATCTTTTCAGGCACGCTTTCATCGATCGACTCAAGGCTTGTAACGACATTCCGCTGCCCCTTGCGGAAAGCATTACAGGACACGGACGCAACGTAAGCGACTTCGCCATCTATGGCAGCACGGGCTATACGCT
>CANFJQ010000187.1 GCA_947447615.1 Comamonadaceae bacterium | reverse complement strand
GTGGATCGTATTGAAAACGGCCAGGGCCGCGCCAGCGACTTAGAGACGCTGGACAGCGTGGCCGGCAACATCATGGGCCGCACGATTTGCGCGCTGGGCGACGCGGCGGCTATGCCGGTGCGCGGCATGCTCAAGCATTTCAGGTCCGAATTTGAACACCACATAGAGCACAAGACCTGCGTGGTCGGTGCCTACGTTTGATCGGTGCAGCACCATGGTTGAAATCGAACTCGACGGCAAAAAAGTAGAAGTGCTTGAAGGCAGCATGGTGATGCATGCCGCCGAAAAAGCGGGTACTTACATCCCCCATTTTTGTTATCACAAGAAGCTGAGCATTGCGGCCAATTGCCGCATGTGTTTGGTCGATATTGAAAAAGCCCCCAAACCCATGCCCGCCTGCGCCACGCCGGTGACCAATGGCATGGTGGTCCACACCAAGAGCGAAAAAGCCATCAAGGCGCAGCAATCGGTGATGGAGTTTTTACTGATCAACCACCCGCTCGATTGCCCGATTTGCGACCAGGGCGGCGAATGCCAGTTGCAAGACCTAGCCGTTGGCTACGGAGGCTCCAACTCGCGCTACGAAGAAGAAAAGCGCGTGGTAGCGATCAAAGACGTGGGCCCGCTCATCAGCATGCAGGAGATGAGCCGCTGCATCCATTGCACCCGTTGCGTGCGCTTTGGTCAGGAAGTGGCCGGCGTGATGGAGTTGGGCATGTCGCACCGTGGCGAGCATGCGGAAATCGAAACCTTTGTCGGCCAGACCGTGGACTCCGAACTCTCGGGCAATATGATCGACATTTGCCCCGTGGGCGCTTTGACCAGCAAGCCTTTCCGCTACAGCGCCCGCACCTGGGAAC
This sequence comes from Comamonadaceae bacterium, assembly GCA_947447615.1. GTDB lineage: Bacteria > Pseudomonadota > Gammaproteobacteria > Burkholderiales > Burkholderiaceae_C > Allorhodoferax. The sequence goes on along the minus strand of CANFJQ010000187.1, from coordinate 3,112 downwards.
TGTCGCGCCGCAAGTCGGTCAGCCCGCATGACTCCACTGGCGCTAATTTGGTGGTGCAAGTTAAAAACAACCACGTCATGCGCGTAGTGCCCATGGAAAACGATGCGGTCAACGAATGCTGGATTGCCGACCGTGACCGTTTTTCTTACGAAGCCCTGAGCAGCCCGGACCGTTTGCATACGCCCATGATCAAGCAGGGCGGTAAATGGGCGAGCGTTGATTGGCAAACCGCCCTGGAATACGTGGCCAATGGCCTCAAGCAAATCAAGAGCAATCACGGTGCACAGGCGCTGGGCGCCTTGGTCAGCCCGCACAGCACCCTAGAGGAATTGCACCTGGCTGCCAAGCTGGTGCGCGGCCTGGGTAGCGAAAACATAGACCACCGCTTGCGCAACCAGGACTTCACCGCCACCGATGGCGTTCGCTATTTGGGCATGCCCATCGCTGGGCTTTCCACCTTGCAGCGCGTGCTCTTGGTGGGAACTCATTTGCGCAAAGAGCATCCGCTGTTTGCCCTTCGCGTGCGCCAAGCGGCGCGAAGTGGCTGCGCGGTGCATGCGCTGCGCAGCGACGCGGCAGATTGGGCGATCCCACTCGCGCAGGATGTACAAGCCTCGTCCAATGATTGGCTGGCGCAGCTGCAATCGATTGCCGCAGCCGTGGCGCAACTGGCCGAAGTCAGCTGCCCCTACAGCGCAACGATTAACGACCAAGCACTGGCGATTGCCAAATCGCTTTTAGGTGGCGAACGTAAAGCGGTGTTGCTGGGCAATGGCGCCGCGCACCACGCACAGGCCTCGGCCTTACAAGCCGTCGCCGCCTGGATTGCCAAGGCCACTGGCGCAAGCTTTGGCTTCCTGACCGAAGCGGCCAACACCGTGGGCGCGCAGTTCGTCCACGCCGAGCCAGGGCAGGGCGGTGTGCACGCCGGGCAGATGCTGGGCGGGGCGCTCAAAGCCGTTTTGCTGCTCAATAATGAACCCGAATTCGACAGCGCGGCCGGCAAAGCCGCCTTGGTCCAGTTGGCGCAAGCGCAAATGGTGGTTAGCCTCTCGCCTTTTAAAGCCAATATGCAGTGCGCCGATGTGTTGCTGCCCATCGCACCGTTTAGCGAAACTTCGGGTACCTTCGTGAATGCCGAAGGCCGCGTGCAAAGCTTCCATGCCGTAGTCAAGCCGCAGGGTGAAGCCAGGCCGGCTTGGAAAGTGTTGCGTGTGCTTGGCAATATGATGAAGATCGATGGCTTTGCCCAAGAGTCTTCCCAAGATGTGCTGCACGAAATCTTTGGCGGCGCTGCCCCCGAGCACCTTAGCGCGAACCGCCTGAACAACGCCAGCAGCCAGCCCACGCAAGCGGGCCCCGGATCGGCACCTTGCACCGCTGCCATTTACCAGCTCGACGGCTTGGTACGCCGCGCAAGCAGCCTACAAATGACGGCAGACGCCCGCGCCAGCGCGGAGGTGCACGCATGATCGACACGATCTATAACGCGGGTCTGCAAGCCGTCGCGGCCACTTGGTGGACGGTCGTGGTCTGGCCCGTGGTTTGGACCTTGATGAAAATTTTGGTCGTGCTTTTGCCTTTGCTGGGCGCCGTGGCCTACCTGACACTTTGGGAGCGTAAATTTTTGGGTTGGATGCAAGTGCGCGTTGGCCCCAACCGCGTCGGGCCTTTGGGCCTGTTGCAGCCGATTGCCGACGCACTCAAGCTGCTGACCAAAGAAATTTTGGTGCCCGCCGCCGCAAACCGGGGCCTGTTTTTTATCGGGCCTATTCTTACCATCATGCCGGCGCTGGCTGCCTGGGCGGTTGTGCCCTTCGGTCCGGATGTAGCCCTGGCCAATGTCAACGCCGGTTTGTTGTTTGTGATGGCGATCACCTCCATGGAAGTCTATGGCGTGGTCATCGCTGGCTGGGCCTCTAATTCCAAATACGCTTTCTTGGGCGCTTTGCGCGCCTCTGCGCAAATGGTCAGTTACGAGATTGCGATGGGCTTCTGCCTGGTCGTGGTTTTGATGGTGACCGGCAGCATGAATATGAGCGTCATCGTGGCCGAGCAGGCCAAAGGCCTGTTTGCCGACCAGGGTCTGGGCTTTTTGTCCTGGAACTGGCTACCGCTGTTGCCGATTTTTGTGGTCTATGTGATCTCCGGCCTGGCAGAAACCAACCGCCATCCGTTTGACGTGGTGGAGGGCGAGGCTGAAATTGTGGCGGGGCACATGGTCGAGTATTCCGGTATGTCGTACGCCATGTTCTATTTGGCCGAGTACGCCAATATGTGGCTGGTGTCGATTCTGGCGGCGGTGATGTTTTTAGGTGGCTGGCTCTCGCCCGTGGCCGCGCTTGCCTGGATACCCGGAGGCATCTGGCTGGGCCTAAAAACCTGTGCCATCGTCAGCTTGTTTATCTGGGTGCGCGCCACCTTTCCGCGCTTTCGCTATGACCAGATCATGCGCCTGGGCTGGAAAGTCTTTATTCCCGTCACCCTGGTCTGGTTGGTCGTGGTCGGCGCTTGGATGCAGACCTCATTCAATATCTGGAAGTAAGAGACAGACATGCCAAGCATTGCTTACAAGCCCGCTGCCTTTTCGCTCAAAGACTTTTTGCTCAGTTTTTTGCTGATCGAGTTGTTCAAAGGCATGGCGCTAACCATGCGCTACGCCTTCCGAAAAAAATTCACGGTGCAGTTTCCGGAAGAAAAAACGCCGCTCTCGCCGCGCTTTCGTGGCCTGCATGCGCTGCGCCGCTATGAAAACGGCGAAGAGCGCTGCATCGCCTGCAAGCTCTGCGAGGCGGTGTGCCCCGCCATGGCGATCACCATCGAATCCGATGTGCGCGAAGACGGTTCGCGCCGCACCACGCGCTACGACATCGACCTGACCAAGTGCATTTTTTGCGGCTTTTGCGAAGAGAGCTGCCCGGTGGACTCGATTGTGGAGACGCACATCCTGGAATACCACGGCGAAAAGCGGGGCGACCTGTATTTCACTAAAGACATGCTGCTGGCAGTCGGGGACCGTTATGAAGCCGAGATCGCATCAGCCAAGCAGGCGGATGCCAAGTACCGCTAAGCGCCTGCAAGAAAGATTGCCACCATGAGTGTTACCACCGGT
>CANFJQ010000186.1 GCA_947447615.1 Comamonadaceae bacterium | reverse complement strand
CTGCTGCAAAAATTGCTGGTGTGCGCAAAGTGATTCACATTGATGCGCCAAATCTAGCTGACCAATTAGCCGAGCCGTTGGCTGTCCAAATCCTGGCGGTTGCGAATAACTACAGTCATATCTTGGCACCAGCTACTGCTAATGGCAAGAATGTATTGCCACGCGTGGCTGCCAAACTTGATGTAGCTCAGTTATCGGATATTACTAAGGTTATTTCCCCTGATACCTTTGAGCGTCCTATTTACGCAGGAAATGCAATTGCTACTGTGCAGTCAAGTGATCCAGTAAAGGTGATTACGGTTCGTACGACTGGATTTGATCCAGTAGCTGCTACAGGTGGTTCAGCTTCTATTGAAAAACAAGCTGCTGCTGAGTCTGCTGGTAAATCATCTTTTGTTGGTCGTGAACTGACTAAGTCAGATCGCCCAGAGCTTACGGCTGCCAAGATTATTGTGTCTGGTGGGCGTGGCTTAGGTTCTGGAGAAAAGTATCAAGAACTCATTACGCCGTTGGCTGACAAGTTAGGTGCTGCCTTGGGCGCATCGCGTGCAGCAGTCGATGCTGGCTATGTTCCAAATGACTATCAGGTAGGTCAAACGGGCAAGATTGTGGCCCCACAACTCTATATCGCCGTTGGTATTTCTGGCGCAATACAGCATTTGGCTGGTATGAAAGATTCTAAAGTGATCGTAGCAATTAATAAGGATCCAGAAGCGCCAATCTTTGGTGTTGCTGACTATGGTCTGGTCGCTGATTTAAATACTGCTGTACCTGAACTAACAAAAGCACTCAGTTAATTAACCGAGTTGATTGCATTAGCTAATGAATTGAGCAGCACACTGAACAAAGAGGATTTGTAATGTCATATGTAGCTCCAGTGAAAGATATGTTGTTTGTAATGAATGAATTAGCTGGACTATCGGATGTCGTTGCCTATCCTTCTTATGCTGACGCTGGTGCAGATGTGGATTTAGCGCCTGCGATTTTGGAAGAGTCGGCAAAATTTAACCAAGATGTGGTTGCGCCCCTCAACTGGGCCGGAGATCAAAACCCAAGCTCTTTAAAAGATGGAGTGGTAACAACTACCCCTGGCTTTAGACAAGCTTTTGAGCAATATGCTGCTGCCGGTTGGCAGGGAGTAATACACCCAGCTAAATTTGGTGGTCAAGGATTACCAAAGCTAATCTCAACAGCATGTTTAGAGATGGTCAATGCCGCTAATCTTTCTTTTGCGTTATGTCCATTACTTACTGATGGAGCGATTGAGGCGTTATTAACAGCAGCTAGCCCAGAACTCCAAGAGCAATACGTACCGAAGATGATTTCTGGTGAGTGGACTGGAACAATGAATTTGACTGAGCCACAAGCTGGCTCTGATCTTGCGATGGTTCGCTCACGCGCTGTTCCAGAAGGTAATGGAACTTATAAGATTTTTGGTACCAAAATTTATATCACCTATGGTGAGCACGATATGGCTAAGAATATTATTCATTTAGTGTTAGCTAGAACACCCGATGCACCAGAGGGCGTTAAGGGAATTTCATTATTTGTAGTACCAAAATTCATGGTGAACAAAGATGGTTCATTGGGTGAGCGTAATGATGTTCATTGCGTCTCAATTGAGCATAAACTCGGGATCAAAGCGAGCCCAACCGCTGTTCTGCAATTTGGTGACCATGGTGGTGCCATCGGCTATCTTGTTGGTGAAGAAAACCGCGGCTTGGAATACATGTTCGTGATGATGAATGCAGCTCGCTTTGCGGTGGGTATGCAAGGCGTAGCAGTGGCAGAGCGTGCATATCAAAAGGCAGTTCAATATGCTAAAGATCGTGTACAAAGCCGTGACTTAGCGGGCTCTCCTGGCCCTGTTGCTATTATTCATCAACCTGATGTGAAGCGTATGCTGATGACAATGCGCGCCTATACCGAAGCATCTCGAGCCTTGGCTTACTATGCTGCTTCTGCATACGATGCACAACATGCTGCACCTGATGAGACGGTTCGTAAAGCCAATCAAGCTATCTATGAATTTTTAGTCCCGATCGTCAAAGGTTTCTCTACAGAGATGTCGATTGAAGTGGCTAGCTTAGGCGTTCAAGTACATGGTGGTATGGGCTTTATTGAGGAAACTGGTGCTGCTCAGTATTACCGAGATGCGCGGATCTTGACAATTTACGAAGGCACTACAGCCATTCAGGCAAATGATTTGATTGGTCGAAAGACAGTGCGCGATGGTGGGGCGATTGCAAAAGAGCTGTCCCAAAGAATTGCTGCTACTGAAAAAGATTTGGCTGTAAGCGGCAGTGATGACGCTAAAGCGGTACTGAAACAGCTTACTTTGGCACGTGCTGCATTTGAGCAAGCAGTTGCATATGTTGTAGCGAATGCAAAGACGGATATCAAAGCTGTCTACGCCGGTAGCTTTGCCTACTTACGTTTATCTGGGTTGGTATTGGGGGGCTGGCAAATGGCGAGAGCACTTTTGGCTGCAGAGCGTTTACGTGATGGTGATCCGAAATTTTATGACGCGAAGATTGCTACAGCGCGTTTCTTTGCTGAGACTCTCATGCCTCAAGCGCAAGCGTTGGCAACTTCCATTGTTGAAAGTGGGCACTCCACTAATGCGTTAGAGGTGGAGCAGTTCTAGATTCCCTCACTAGAGCATTTCTTGTATAAAGAAAGCGATCTGCAATTATTGGGATAGCTTTTTTGCTTCATGAATTTGAGAAATAAAGAACTGTTCAAATGAAACAGCTAAAAAAGTCATCATCACGCCAGCACCCAATACTAAAGAGAAAATAACAGTAAGAATCTCTAGCCAGCCAGAACGGCTACGTTGATCTTCAGCAATGCGGGGATTAAATTGGGTATCCCATTTTTCATCTGGGCGAAGGCCAAAGGTAATAGTAGTTAACCAGCTTGCTTCGATTGCAATAAAGCCAAAAGTAATGAGTACCCATCCTGGCGTAGATTGAAAATGGGCATTCTTCAAAATAATCCAGCCTGCTGCACCACCGATGATTGCAAACAATTGCACCCATGCCCAAAAAGATTTAATGCCTTGTAGATAAAAACAATTTAGACCACTGCCTGGAAAAAATAATCCGAGTGCGCAAAAAAGAAATTTAGATTTTTTCATGAATCTTTCGGTGAGGGGCTGATGAAAAATTGAAGGTTTATTGATTATTTATTCGTGTTTGATTTTTGGGTAAAACTTAATACTTCACGATCTGCTCCAATCATCAGCAACTGATCGCCATTGCGAACAATGCTGCGATAGTCATTTAACTCGTAGAGGAAATCATTTTCTAACTCCATGCGCTGTGGGCTACAAGCTATCTTGGTGCTAGCAATTTGCTTGAGGGAAAAACCACGAGTGTCCTCATCCAGAGTTGCAGTAAAGCGATTGCATCCTGTTGAGCCACTGAGGCGTTGGCCATTGGCATCAAAAATGATCTGGATAGGATTGCTGGCATCACCCTGAGGAATCTGTCGCGTGCGTACCTCACCATTGCTATTGGGGGGTAAGTTCCAGCGTGTCAGCTCCCACTTGGTGTTTTTGAGCTCACTACTGGGTGGGCTGATTTTGGCGCCACAAGGAGGGATGACATTGGCGCAGCCGCTTAAAATCCCTAGACCTAGGCAAGAAAGCATGAGAAATAGTCCTTTTAAGGGGGTTCTGATGGAGCCTGAAAAGGAAGAATTGGCAGTCATATTAGTCTAAGTTATTGTTTTTAATATAATTTTTATCTATGTACAGATTCTATTCTACTGTCTTGAATGCTTAAATAGGTGGAAGAAGTAGGGGTTTTCGTCTAGAATATGAGGTTTTCCGCTCTGCCGTATCTTTGTTCGGTGGGCTGGAGCCCAAGATTTTTTGTAGAAATTTCATTGGGTTGTATTCAACCTGTTTTCATTTTAGATTTTAAGGATTAACTATGGTCGTCATTCGACTGGCACGCGGCGGTTCTAAGAAGCGCCCTTTTTACAGCATCGTTGCTACT
>CANFJQ010000185.1 GCA_947447615.1 Comamonadaceae bacterium | reverse complement strand
CCTGCGCTGCGCAAGGTGCCAAGGTGATTGCCACCGATATCAACAGCGCCTTGCTCGCCTCCTTGGCACAGGAAAATTCGGCCATACACACCGCTGTGCTCGACGTGCGTGACGCCGCTGCGGTGCAAGCGTTGGCCGCCAGCCTTCCGCCACTCGATGCCTTGTTCAATTGCGCCGGTATGGTGGCCAACGGCAGCTTGCTCGATTGCAGCGAAGCGGACTGGGACACCAGTTTTTCGTTGAACGTGAAAAGCATGTTTACTGTGACCCGCGCGTTTTTGCCCGGCATGCTGGAACATGCGGCGAAGGTCGGCGTCAGCGTCTCCATCATCAATATGGCCTCTATGGCCTCTAGCATCAAAGGCTTTGTCAATCGCTGCGCGTATGGCGCGACCAAAGCCGCCGTGATTGGCCTTACCAAATCGCTGGCGGCTGATTATGTAAAGGCCGGTTTGCGCGCCAATGCCTTGTGTCCCGGCACCGTCGATACGCCGTCCTTGCGAGGGCGAATCGCCAGCGCAGCCGACCCGGTTCAGGCAGAAAAAGACTTTATTGCGCGCCAGCCCATGGGGCGCTTGGCGGTGGTGGACGACATCACGCCCATGGTGGTTTTTTTGGCCAGCGACGAGTCGCGCTTTGTCACCGGGCAAACCTTGCTGGTCGATGGTGGCGTCACTATTTAAAACACGCCAAGCGCGCCTCGTTTTGTACCGCACACGCTGATTACGCCCCACATGACCGCACTCATCTCGGTTGACAAACTCTGCAAATCCTTTCCGGGTGTACGTGCGCTGCACGAAGTGCAGTTTGATTTGCAAGCCGGTGAGGTGCATGCCTTGATGGGCGAGAACGGCGCGGGCAAATCTACGCTCATGAAAATTTTGGCGGGCGTCTACCGCAAAGACAGTGGCGAAGTGCGTATGGACGGCAAGGTGGTGGAGATTGACAGCCCGGCGCATGCGCAGTCCTTGGCGATTGGCATCATCCACCAAGAGCTGCATTTGATGAACCACCTCACGGCGGCGCAAAATATTTTTCTGGGCCGCGAGCCACGCCGCTTGGGTGGTCTGTTTTTAGATGAAGACCAGCTCAACTTAGACGCCGCCGCGCTGTTTGAGCGCCTCAAGCTTAAGCTGGACCCGCGCACGCCGATTGGCGCTTTGACAGTGGCGCGCCAGCAGATGGTGGAAATTTCTAAAGCCTTATCCTTTCGTTCGCGCGTGCTCATCATGGATGAGCCTACAGCTGCGCTGAACAACGCCGAAATTGAGGAGCTGTTTCGCATCATCGGCCAGCTCAAAAGCCAAGGCGTGGGCATTGTGTATATCTCGCACAAGATGGACGAAATCCAGCGCATTGCCGACCGCGTGACGGTGCTGCGCGACGGCTGTTACATCGATACCGTGCCGGCCAGCACGCCCATGACCAGCATCATCACCATGATGGTGGGCCGCACCCTGGAGCAAAGCGAAAAAACCGTGCCCGATGTTTCGGCGCAGCCGGTGGTGCTGCAAGTGCGCGGCCTGCGACGTGGGCGGATCATCCGCGACGTCAGCTTTGCATTGCGCAAGGGGGAAATTTTGGGCTTTGCCGGCCTGATGGGCGCGGGCCGCACCGAGGTGGCGCGCGCCATCTTCGGCGCCGACCTGCTGGAGGCGGGCGAGGTGCGCGTGCATGGCCAACGCATCGCACTGCGCTCGCCACAAGACGCGGTGCAGGCGGGCATAGGCTATTTGTCCGAAGACCGCAAAAACTTTGGCCTGGCCACCGGCATGGATGTGGCGGCCAATGTCACCCTGCCTAGCCTGAGCCGCTTTTTGCGCTGGCACCTGTTCTTAGAAAAAACCGGCATCGCCCGTACCGCGCAGCACATGGTGGAGACGTTGCGCATCAAAACCCCCTCGCTGCACCAGACGGCGCGCCTGCTCTCGGGGGGCAACCAGCAAAAAGTGGTGGTCGCCAAGTGGCTGGTGCGCGACTGCGACATTTTGATTTTTGACGAACCCACACGCGGCATCGATGTAGGCGCTAAAAGCGAAATTTACAAACTGCTCAATGCCCTGGCCGAACAAGGCAAAGCCATCATCGTGATCTCTTCCGAGCTGCCCGAAGTGCTGCTGCTAAGCCACCGCATCTTGGTGATGTGCGAAGGCCGCATCACCGGCGAAGTACGCGGCGACCTGGCCACCCAAGAGGGTTTAATGCAATTGGCCACCCAGCGCGACGCACTGGCGGCCTGACCCCGATTGAAAGCCCCCACCCCCATGTCCACCGCTACCCGCCCCGCAGACCCAAGCCCCCCAACCGCCCCGCGCGCGGTGGACAGCCAGGCCAAGCAAATGCTGCTGGCCTTTGCCAGTCTGATCGCGCTGATCGTAATTTTCAGCGTCTTAAAGCCCGACGCGTTTTTCACCAGCGATAACCTCATCGGCATTTTGCAATCGACCACGGTCATCGGCGTGCTGGCGATTGCCAGCACCTTCATCATCATCACCTCGGGCATCGACTTGTCGGTAGGCGTGCTGATGACGTTTTGCGCTGTCATGGCCGGGGTCTTGATGGTTAACCTGGGTCTGCCGCTTTGGATAGGCGTGCCCGGTGCGATTGCCGTTGGTGCGCTGTGCGGCATGGTATCGGGGCTGGCGATTACCAAGCTGCGCGTACCACCCTTTATTGCCACCCTGGGCATGATGATGTTGCTCAAAGGTGCCTCGCTCATCATCACCCAAACCCGACCTATCTACTTCAATGATGTACAAGGCTTTGACGCGATTTCGCTAGGCTCGGTGTTAGGAGATGTGTTGCCTTTTTTCCCCATTCCCAATGCAGTGCTGATCATGTTTATCGTAGCCGTTCTGAGCGCCGTCATCCTGAACAAAACTGCACTCGGACGCTATACCTTTGCGCTGGGCAGTAATGAAGAGGCGGTGCGTTTGTCCGGCGTGAATGTGGACCGCTGGAAAGTGATTATTTACGCCTTTAGCGGCGGCATTTGCGGCATCGCCGGCATCCTGATCGCCTCGCGCCTTAATTCTGCGCAACCAGCGCTTGGCCAGGGCTACGAGCTCGATGCGATTGCCGCCGTGGTGATTGGCGGCACGTCGCTGAGTGGCGGTGTCGGCACGATTTTGGGCACCATCATCGGCGCTTTCATTATGAGTGTGCTGATCAATGGCTTACGCATTATGTCGGTGGCCCAGGAATGGCAAATGGTGCTGACGGGCCTGATCATTATTTTGGCGGTGTACACCGACAATCTGCGCCGCAAAAAGCAGTGAGGCCTCAACATTTTTCCCCCTGTTCAACCCGCCTAAAGGAGATGCAACCGAAACCTGCGCCATGATTTGAGTGAGTGTTTGATAAGTTTTTTTCCCTTCCCGTCAACTTTGACATTTTTTTCCTTCTGGAGACACCTATGAACGCAAAAAGAAAACTGCTGGCCCTGACCGCTGGCTTGGTACTGGCTGGCATGAGCAACCTGAGCATGGCCGCTGACGAGATTTATATTCCGCTGATTTCCAAAGGCTTTCAGCACCAGTTCTGGCTGGCAGTGAAATCGGGCGCGGACCAAGCGGCCAAAGAATTCAACGTCAAGGTCACTTTCGAAGGCCCCGAGACCGAGCAAATGGTGGACAAGCAAATCGACATGCTGACCGCTGCGCTGGCCAAGAACCCCAAGGCCATCGGCTTTGCTGCCCTGGACAGCAAAGCAGCGATTCCGCTCTTGAAAAAAGCCCAGGCTGCCAAGATTCCGGTGATCGCATTTGACTCTGGCGTGGACAGCGACATTGTGCTCACCACCGCGCAAACCAATAGCAAGGCGGCCGCTGCGCTAGCCGCGGACATGATGGCCAAGGCCATCGGCGGCGAAGGCGATGTGGCGGTGATCGGCCATGACCAAACCAGCACCACCGGCGTGGACCGCCGCGATGGTTTTGTGAACCAGATCAAGGCCAAGTACCCCAAGATCAAGATCGTGGACATCCAATACGGCGGTGGCGACCACCTCAAGTCGGCTGAAATTGCCAAGACTTTGATGCAAGCCCACCCCAAACTCAAAGGCATCTTCGGCACCAACGAAGGCTCTGCCATCGGTGCAGGCAAAGGCATGAAAGAAGCCAAGAAGAGCGG
>CANFJQ010000184.1 GCA_947447615.1 Comamonadaceae bacterium | reverse complement strand
TGATGTTGTCAAAGCGCTTGGCGTTCATTTTTTGCCAGACTTTGACCAGATCGCGGTCCGCGCCTTGCATCAGGCCGTCCATCATTTCCACCACGTCCAGGCGTGCGCCCAAAGTGCTATAGACCGTGCCCATTTCCAGGCCAATGATGCCGCCGCCCAATATCAGCATGCGCTTAGGCACCTCTTTGAGTTCTAGAGCGCCGGTGCTGTCCACCACGCGCGGGTCCTTGGGCATAAAGGGCAGACGCACGGCTTGGCTGCCTGCGGCGATGATGCAGTTTTTAAAGCCGATCACTTTTTTGCTGCCGGTTTTTTCTTGTGCGCTGCCGCTGGTTTCTTCCACTTCAATGTGGTGGCTGCCCACAAAAGCACCGTAGCCGCGCACGGTGGTGACCTTGCGCATCTTGGCCATAGCGGCCAAGCCGCCATTGAGCTTACCGACCACTTTTTCTTTGTGGCCGCGCAGTTTGTCGATGTTGACGGCGGGTGCGCCAAAGTCCACACCCAGGTCGGCCATGTGGCTGACTTCGTCCATGACGGCCGCCACGTGTAAGAGCGCCTTGCTTGGGATGCAGCCCACGTTAAGGCACACGCCGCCAAGGCTGGCGTAGCGCTCTACCAATATCACTTTCAGGCCTAGGTCTGCCGCGCGGAAAGCGGCGGAATAGCCGCCGGGGCCTGCCCCTAGGACCAGCAGGTCGCAGTCCATATCGACTACGCCGGTGTAGCTGGACGCGGGCATGGATTGCTTCGCTTCGCTCGCAACGACGGGAGTGGCGGGCGCAGCGGGTGTGCTTGCGGAGGCAGAAGCAGATGCGGGGGCAGCGGGCACGGTGCCGGCAGGTGCACTGGCCGCAGCCGGAGCGAGCGCATCGCCCTCGCCTTGCAGCACCAAGACCAGCGAGCCTTGCTTGACCTTGTCGCCCAACTGCACCTTCAGTTCCTGCACCACGCCACCATGGCTAGAGGGGATTTCCATGGAGGCTTTATCCGACTCCACGGTAATCAGGCTTTGCTCAGGCGCGATGGTGTCGCCGGGCTTGACCAGTATTTCGATGACGGTAACTTCGTCAAAGTCGCCAATGTCCGGGACCTGGATATTGATAAGTGCCATGTCGTTCTCAATCGGTTGGGGGCCGCGCTGCGTCGGGTAGCGCGCAGCCCCGCACAGGTTTAAAGGAGCACGCGACGAAAGTCGCCAAGGATTTGACCCAGATAGGCGTTAAAGCGTGCGGCAGAGGCGCCGTCGATGACGCGATGATCCCAGGTCAAGGACAAGGGCAGCATCAAACGCGGCACAAACTCTTTGCCGTTCCAAACTGGTTCCATCTGGCTTTTGCAGACACCCAAAATGGCCACTTCGGGCGCGTTGATGATGGGTGTGAAGTAGCGCCCGCCAATACCGCCCAGGCTAGAGATGGTGAAGGTAGCGCCACTCATTTCTGCGGGGCTTAACTTGCCTTCGCGCGCCTTTTTGGCCAGTTCGCCCATTTCCTGGCTGATTTGCAGCACGCCTTTTTGATCTGTGTCTTTGAGCACCGGCACCATCAGGCCATTGGGCGTGTCGGCAGCAAAGCCGATGTGCCAATAGTTTTTATAGACCAGCGCGTCGCCGTCCAGGCTGCTATTGAAGTCGGGGAATTTTTTCAGCGCCGACACGCAGGCCTTGATCAAGAAAGCCAGCATGGTGACCTTAACGCTTGCAGTAATTCCAGCTTTTGCCGCTTTTTCGTTTTCTAGGTTGGTCAGCAGGCGGAAGGCTTCCAGCTCGGTGATGTCGGCATCGTCATGGTTGGTGACCGCCGGAATCATGATGGCGTTGCGCAGCAAATTGGCGCCGCTAATTTTCTTGATGCGGCCCATCTCTTTGCGCTCGATGGGGCCAAACTTGGCGAAGTCCACCTTGGGCCAGGGGATGAGACCCAAGGCAGCGCCGTCGCCGCCAGACGTTGCCGGCGCCTTGGCGGCCTGGGCTTTGGTCTGGGTGGCCCCAGCCATCACGGCTTTGGTGAAGGCATGCACATCATCCTGCGTGATGCGGCCTTTGGGGCCGCTGCCTTTGACTTCATCAATAGGCACGCCCAACTCGCGCGCAAACTTGCGCACCGAAGGCGATGCATGTGGAAGGCCGGGCGCGGGTGTGCCGGGTACATGCGCAGGTGCTGCGGCCACTGCGGACACGGCGGGGGCGGGGGCACTGGCAACTTGCACAGCCGGTGCCGCCACCGAGGCAGGCGCAACGGGCGCAGGTGCCGCAGCAGGCGCGGGCGTCGGTGCAGGCGCTAAAGGCGCAGCCGGTGGCGCGGTCGCAGCCGTCGCACCCGCAGCCACTTCCAGCATCAGCACTGGCGAGCCTTGCTTGACCTTGTCGCCCAAAGCCACCTTGATCGCCGTCACGACGCCAGCGGCTGCCGAGGGGATTTCCATCGAGGCTTTGTCGCTCTCCACGGTAATAAGGCTTTGCTCCGCCGCGATGGTGTCGCCAACCTTGACGAGCAACTCAATCACGGTGACTTCGTCAAAGTCGCCAATGTCGGGGACATGGATTTCAATATTTGCCATAGTGCGTCTCCCGGAAATTTAAGCGTGCAATGGGTTGATCTTGTCGGCTTTGATGCCGTACTTGGCAATCGCCTGCGCCACCACTTCTGCCGTGACAGCGCCCTCTTCTTGCAAAGCCTTCAGCGCGGCCAGCACAATGTAATGGCGGTTCACCTCAAAGTGCTCGCGCAGCTTGCTGCGGAAGTCGCTGCGACCAAAGCCGTCGGTGCCGAGCACTTTGTACGCGCGGCCTTTGGGAATAAAGGGGCGAATCTGCTCGGCATAGGCTTTCATATAGTCAGTTGCGGCCACGACCGGGCCGCTATGGCCTTCGAGTTGCTGGCTGACAAAGGCCACACGGGCTTTCTCCAGCGGATGCAGCATATTGAAGCGCTCGCAGTCCTGGCCTTCGCGGGTCAGCTCGTTAAAGCTGGGGCAGCTCCACACGTCCGCCTGCACGCCCCAGTCTTGCGCCAACAGCGCTTGTGCGGCAATCGACTCGCGCAAGATAGTTCCCGAGCCCAGCAACTGCACGCGCGCCGCGCCTTTGTTGGCCTTGGTTTGCGCTGCGCCGGGTTTACACAAGTACATGCCTTTGATGATTTGCTCTTCGGTGCCCGCCGCCAAGCCAGGCATGGCGTAGTTTTCGTTGAGCAGGGTGATGTAGTAAAAAACATTGTCTTGCTTTTCCACCATGCGCTTTAAGCCGTGGTGCATGATGACGGCCACTTCATGCGCGAAGGTGGGGTCGTAGCTCAGGCAATTGGGGATGGTGCCGGCCAGGATGTGGCTGTGGCCGTCTTCGTGCTGCAAGCCTTCGCCATTGAGCGTGGTGCGGCCCGATGTGCCACCCAGCAAAAATCCGCGCGCCTGCATATCGCCCGCAGCCCAGGCCAAGTCTCCAATGCGCTGAAAGCCAAACATCGAGTAATACACATAAAACGGAATCATGATGCGGTTGCTGGTGCTGTAGCTGGTCGCTGCCGCAATCCAGCTGCTCATGCCGCCGGCCTCGTTAATGCCTTCTTGCAAAATTTGGCCTTGCTTGTCTTCTTTGTAATACATCACCTGGTCTTTATCGACCGGCGTGTATTGCTGGCCGTCCGGGTTGTAAATACCGATCTGGCGGAACAAACCTTCCATACCAAAAGTGCGCGCCTCGTCCACCAAAATGGGCACTACGCGCGGGCCGATGGCTTTGTCACGCAGCAGCGTAGTCAGGAAGCGCACATAGGCCTGGGTGGTAGAAATTTCACGGCCTTCCACGGTAGGCTCAATCACGGCTTTGAAGGTGTCCAAGGAAGGCACGGTGAATTGCTCATCGGCCTTCACGCGGCGGT
Organism: Comamonadaceae bacterium; assembly: GCA_947447615.1. GTDB lineage: Bacteria > Pseudomonadota > Gammaproteobacteria > Burkholderiales > Burkholderiaceae_C > Allorhodoferax. The sequence goes on along the minus strand of CANFJQ010000184.1, from coordinate 278 downwards.
GCGGTAAGTAGCCGCCCAGGGCTTTGCGCCGCTCGTGCAAATAGCGCATCTCGGGCGTGTCATCGGCTGGTTTGTAGAACGGAATTTTTCCCAGTTCGCTGTCGGGGATGGGGATGTTGAAGCGGTCGCGGAAGGCTTTGATGTCCTCGTCCGTCAGCTTCTTGGTTTGGTGCACATTGTTCTTGCCCTCGCCGCTTTTGCCCATGCCAAAACCTTTGATGGTTTTGATCAAGAGCACGGTGGGCTGGCCTTTATGGTTCACCGCCTGGTGGTAAGCG
>CANFJQ010000183.1 GCA_947447615.1 Comamonadaceae bacterium | reverse complement strand
CGGTACGGATGCTCGCCAACATCTTCCAAGAACAAAACGCCGCCGCGCACTTTCGGGAAATACGGTGTGCCCAAAAGTGACACCAGTACCGATAAATTGCCGCCCCAGAGTTTGGCGCCATGAATCTCATGCTCCTGCAACGCCGCCTGGCCGCGCGGCAAGCGCCAGCCCACGCCTTCGCCCTGGGCCAGCAGCAAATCATCAAAGCAGGCTTGCATGATCTCGTCGGGATCGTCTTCAGTGCCGAAATCTTCACCTATGCAGGGACCTTGCCAAGAGATCGCGCCGGTCTTGGCCATCAAACCCAGCTGCAAAGCCGTGAAATCGCTCAGGCCCACAAACTGGGTGCCCGATTCAATCGCTTTGGCCAGCGCCGCATAAGGCAAATCGGCCAAGATGCGTGTTAGCCCATAGCCGCCGCGCGAAATCATCGCCAGGTCGGCACCGCTGGCCGCCGCCCGCCCAATCGCTGCCAAGCGGGTCGCGTCATCACCCGCAAAGCGTTGGTAGCTGGACAAGGTGTCAGCATCGATTTCCACCTCGTGGCCCAAGGCCCGCAAACGCTTCACGCCTCGGCGAAAAGCGGCTTTGTCGCGCACGGCGCTGGACGGGGAATAGATGTAAATATGGCTCATGGCTCGGTATTGCGCGCTGGCGGGCGCTTGGTCTGAATGGCTAACTGTAAAGGCTTATTGGGGCTGGTAACCGGCATCCACAGAGGGATGGCCGCAAACATTAAACCAAAGTTGCATCAGAAAAGAATTCGACAGCGGCTTGCGCAATCGCCTGCCCATGCTCTTGCACAAAATGCCCGGCCTCGGGCAGCAACATCACATGTTCACAGCCGCGAATCTGGTTTTGTAATGCGCGCATCACCGGCTCGCCGAGCACAGGGTCTTGCTGGCCGATGGCCAAAAAGCTACGCCCCGCCCACTTGTTGCTCCAAAAATCGCGGGCCTGGCGCGCAATTGCGGCACCCGGACTATCTGCAAATTCAGGCACCATATTGGGAAAAACACGCAAGGCGGCGCGGTGGCCCGCATCGGGAAATGGCGCGTTATAGGCTTGCCACTCTGGCTCTGCCATGTGGCTGTTGCCACGGGCAAACAGCTTACCCACGTCAAATTCGGGATTTTTAGCGCACCAGGCGCGCCAGGCCAGAAAACCGGGGGACAGCGGCACATCTCCACAGGCCAGCAGCGTGTTCATGGCCAACAGTCCAGCGTAGCGATGGGGCACCTCCATGGGCAAGGTCAGGCCAAAAATGCCGCCCCAGTCTTGCACCACCAAGACGATATTTCTCAAGTCCAAGCGTTCCACGAACTCCAGCAATACCTGGCGGTGGAAGTCAAACTGATGGGCGCTGTCCTTTTTTGGCTTGTCGCTTTTGCCAAAGCCGATCAGGTCCGGCGCGACGACGCGATGCCCTGCACCGGTGAAGACAGGAATCATCTTGCGGTACAAATAGCTCCATGCGGGGTTGCCGTGCAGGCATAAATAGGTGAGCTGCGCATCTTTGGGGCCTTCGTCCAGGTAATGCATACGCAAACCGTCCAAAGTCGGCAGGTCACTGAGGTAGTGGGGCGACCAGGGGTAATCGGGCAAATGGGAAAACCGCGTCTCGGGGGTGCGCAGGGCGTCTTCACGCAAAGGGCTCATATTGGCTCTCTTAGGCTTAAAAAAATCACGCAAGATATCTGCGCACTCCTCTGCCAGCACCCCGCGCTGTAGGCTGGTGTGGTGGTTCAGTGCATTCATCGCAAATATATCCAGCACCGAACCGGCAGCACCCGCACGCGCGTCGCTTGCACCGAACACCACTTTTTGCAATCGGGCATTGATCAGTGCACCGCTGCACATGGCGCAAGGCTCAAGCGTCACATAGAGGGTGCAATCCTCCAGGCGGTAATTGCCCAATGCCAGCGCCGCAGCGCGCAGCGCCACCACTTCGGCATGGGCGGTCGGGTCGCTTTCGGCGATGCAGCGGTTGTGCCCGCTGGCAATCAAGCGCCCCTGGTGTACCACCACCGCGCCTACCGGCACCTCGCCCGCTTGCGCAGCCAAGGCCGCCTGCTCCAAAGCCAGGCGCATCCAATGTGCGTCTTCAGGCAGGGTGTCGGCCATTGGCAAAGCCCTATTGCTGCGTACCGGTGAGGCCCATTTTGCGCATCCAGGCCCCCAGCGCTTGGTCGTCCGGGCCGCCAGCATCGTAAATTTCCAGCATGCGGGCATGCGCTTCTGGACGATGTTGATTCACTTTAACTTTGCACTGCATGCTTATGATTTTTAATGAAAAAGCCACAATTGCGCCCAGCATTTTGGTCGTGTAATCTTCGGGCAAACCGCGCCATTGGTCGGCATAGGCGGGTTCGTGGTCAGCAATCAGCTGCTTGAGCAATGCGTCTTTGGCATCGTGCCCGTCCAACACCGAAGCCTCGACCACGCAATGTACTGCGACGTAGTTCCAGGTAGGCACGCGTACCAGGTCGGGATAGACCTTGGGCGACATATAGGCATGCGGCCCCATGAAGGTCACCACCGCTTGGGGGCGCTGTTGCAGGTATTTCCAGTGCGGATTACCCCGCGCGCAATGCCCAAGTATGACCCCGTGCGCAGCCCCCTGCCCCGGCTGCGTCTCCCAATGCACCGGCAAATGCGTCACAAAGGGCAGACCGGAATCATCCGTAGAAATCAGGCTAGCAAACGGATGCGCCTGCATGATGTCGATGGCGACTTGGGGGTCTTTGGGGTCGAATTGGTTGGGTAGGTACATGCGGAACTTTCAGGATACGCTGCGCGCCTGCATGACGGTCTTGAGCAAACGCGCGTAATTTTCGCCTGCCAGCTTGCGTACCGTGCGCTCGGGCATATTAGCTGCAAGCATTAGATTAACCACCTCACGCATGCCACTGTAAGTTGTCATCATGGTAGATGCGGGCGCCAGGCCTTGCATATCGGTGCCGAAGGCTACATGGTCTTCGCCGACCATGGCGACCGCCTCGCCTAAAGCCGCCACATAAGCGCGAGGGTCATCAAAATTAAAGCGGCTGGGCCACATTCCCACCACGCCGCCGCGGTGAGCCAACACTTTGGCGTTGGCCAGGCTGATGCTCATCACATGGTTGCTGCGGCTTCGCCAATCTGTGGCCTGGCGCGTAATCGCACTGTGCGACCACAACATGGGCTGCTTGGATACCTCTAAAGCCTGCGCTACGGCCTGGTCACTCGCATGCGCCAGATCGACCAAAATTCCCATCGCATTGCATCGGCGGATCACCTCGCGCCCAAGTTCACTCAAACCCCCGAGCTTAGGCGCTTCAGTGCGGATATCGAGCAAATCGCCCTCCACAAAATGGCCTAAGCCAATTTGCCTAACGCCTAGCGAGTACACCACATCCAAGTGTTGCGGATCGCCACCAAGGTATTGGGCGCCCTCGGTGGACAAGACGATGCGCAGTTGGCCTTGCAGCGCCAAATCCACGTCCGCTGGGCTGAGCGCCAGTTGCAAGCCCTCTGCGCGGATTCGCCGCTGCATGCCTTTGAACATGCGGTCAAAGGCATCGCGGTACTGCTCCGGGTTGGGTTTGAAATTAACCTGAATGCCGCCGTTGGGCATGCGCTGGATAAAGGGACCGTCTGCCACCAGCGCCCATGACAAAAGACTGACACCCGATTGGGTCAGCTCGCATCGCAGACAGCTGTTGTCATTGAAGCGCAAGGCCGAATGGGAATGGGTATCTGAAATCCAGATTTCATCGGACAAAGCAGTGGAGGCTGCCAGCGCAGCCGCAGGCGCGCCTAACCAGCGCAGCGCCTTTCGCCGCGCCAGGGTTTGAGACCCTGTATCTTCGAGCCAGCTTGGCTTCGACATCACTCCCACTCAATAGTGGCAGGCGGCTTACTGGAAACATCGTAAGTCACGCGGTTAATCCCACGCACTTCATTAATGATGCGGCCGGAGACTTTTTTCAACAGCGCGTAAGGCAATTCAGCCCAGTCGGCAGTCATGAAGTCGGTGGTTTGCACAGCGCGCAGCGCCACCACATAGTCGTAGGTGCGGCCATCGCCCATCACGCCTACGCTTTTAACAGGTAGGAATACAGCAAAGGCCTGGCTGGTGAGTTCGTACCAGTTTTTACCGCTGTCGTCGTCACGGAAATTGCGCAGTT
>CANFJQ010000182.1 GCA_947447615.1 Comamonadaceae bacterium | reverse complement strand
GACTGCCAGCGAGTGCCCGAGACACCGTGGCCAGCGACAAACCGGTGGCCTGGGCAAGGGTTTGGGTGGTGACTTTAGGGGTTTTCATGGGGTGCAAACCCAAATGTAAACGTTATCATGCCATTTTTCTACTAGGAGAAACACTATGCACTGGGTTTTGGTCGGTGCCAGTACGATTGCTGGCGAGTGGATGGTCGGCGCTATCCGCGCGGTGGGGGACGAGGTGGTGGCCGTGGTCTCGGGCGATTTGCAACGGGCCAAAGCCTTCGCCGCCCAGCACGGCATAGCCCACGCCCTGACCGATGAAAAAGCCTACCCCGCCCTGGATGTGGATGCCGTGTACATCTCCAGCACCAATGAAAAACACGAGGCTTCTACCTTGTTTGCCGCAGCGCAAGGCTGCCATGTGCTGTGCGAGAAACCCTTGGCAACCAGCCTGGACGCTGCCATCCGTATGGCGCGGGCCTGCCGCGATGCCGGCGTGGTCATGGGCACCAACCACCATTTGCGCCACAACGGCCCGCACCGCACCATGCGTGAACACCTGCGCGCCGGTACCTTGGGCAAAGTGGTGGCGGCGCGCATGCAGCACTCGGTGTATTTACCCGCACATTTGCAAGGCTGGCGCCTGGACAATCCCACCGCAGGCGGCGGCGTGGTGCTGGACATCGTGGTCCACAACGCCGATTCGCTGGCGTTTTTGCTGGGCGAATACCCCGTAGAAGTCTGCGCCATGGTGTCCAACAGCGGCATGGCCCAGGGCCTGGAGGACAACGCCATGTCCGTCTGGCGCTTTGCCAGCGGCATCACCGCGTCCAGCCACCAGGGCTTTAACACGCCCTACGCCGCCACCGGCCTAGAGCTGCACGGCACCCGCGCCAGCCTGCACGGCAACGGCATGATGAGCCAGCAACCCAGCGGCGACTTGGTGCTCAATAGCGAGCGCGGCAGCGAAGTGCTGCAGGTAGAGCGCGCCAATTTGTATGAAGTGTGTCTGCAGGAAATGCACCGCGCCATCCGGTGTGAAGCGCACGAGATGGCCGACGGCGTGGCCGGGGCCAAATCCCTGGCGGTGGCGCTGGCGGTGCTGGAAAGCGCGCGTACCGGGCGGCAAGCGGCTGTGGCCGATGTGGATGCGCTGCTGGCCTGACGCCTTATTGGCCTGGGGCAGGCCAGGCGCTAAAAACCCTAGCGTCCCACCAGCAGCTTCAGCGCCTCCTCCACACGCTTGAGGTGGTTCAAACTGACGGTGGCCAAGGGCTGTGTGCCCATGAAGCGCCGGTTGGAAACCGCCCGTATTTGGTCAATCAGCAAATCGGTTTCTTGGGCCAAGCCTGCCTGATTGACCAGGGCAACGCGCAGTGGAAAGTAGTCTTTATCGCGCCGCACTTGGGTGCTGCCCATGACCACAATGGTCGTGGGATGGCCGCTTGAATTGAGAAGGTCTGTCTGAATTACCAGAGCCGGTCGGTTGCGCTTGCCGGGCTCTTCTTTGTGCGTTTGCGGCTCGAAGTTGACCTCCCACACCTGCCCGCGCAAAAGCTTAATCGAGGCCATCGGCCAAGGCCCCTTCCAGCGACTCATTAAAGGACAAATGGTCCGCCGCTAACTCTTTGGACAAGGCTGCGATGCGCTGCGCCATCACCTGGGCATTCTTTTCTTCCACGGCTTGGCGAATGTAGTCGGAACTCTTTAAACCCAGGCCTTGGGCCAAGCTGCGCGTTTGCTCAGCAAAGTCCTCGCCAGCCCGAAATGACAGTGTCGCAGCATGCATAGGGTTTTATCCTAGAAAAATCACTAAATAGGGTTAACTAATTGTATTACTAAAACGTATTACAAAATCAATAGCAAATTTAACTCCTGCAAGCACCGCTTTAGCCCCTAGCCCAACCTAATCCCGCAAACCACCCGCCTGCATCACGTCCCAGCAAGCGCCCATGGTGTGGTAATCGGTTTTACCGGCGGGAGACTTGGTGTTTTCCAACTTGCTGCCGTCGGCGGACAGGATGCGGAACCAAGCGCCGTACTGGTGGTCCACCATATGTTGCCAGCTCCATTGCCAGGTGCGGGTGTATTGGTCTAGATACGCTTGCTTGCCCGTGGCACGCCATAGGCGCCAAGCAGCGGCGAAGGACTCGGCCTGCACCCAAAAATATTTGTCGCTATCGCAATGCTTGAAGTCCGGGTCAAAGCCATAGACCAGGCCGCCGTGTTGCGCGTCCCAGCCGTGTTGGTAGGCGGCGCTGTGCAGTTCTTCTGCACGCTGCAGCCAGCGACCATGGGGCTGGTGCTGCCAGGCGATCATCAGCAATTTGGCCCACTCGGTTTGGTGCCCGGTCTGGAAACCCCAGGGCTTGAAAATATTGCCAGGGTTATCGCGGTTGTAGTCCCAGTCCAGAGTCCAGTCCTGGCGGTAATGCTCCCACACCAGTCCATACGACTGTGCCGCCAGCTCAAACGCAAAGCGCTCTATCAGCAGCACGGCGCGGTCCCAGTAACGCTGCTCGCCGGTAAATTCAAAAGCCGTCAAACAGGCCTCGCACATGTGCATATTGGCGTTCTGGCCACGGTAATCGATCAGTACGCCTTGGGGAGTAATTTCGTCGGCATAGGCGCGCGCATCGCTCTGAAAAAACGCCGCGTTCATCTGGTCAAACGCTTGGCCCACCGCCTCGCGCGAGCAGGCGCCGACGCGAAATGCGTGGCTATGCGCCAGCAGCACAAAGGCTTGCCCGTAGGCCATGGCGGTCGCGTCTTGCACGCGGCCCGACGCTAGCGTCCATCCATACAAACCGCTGGGCAGGCGAAAGTTTTGCAAATGCGCCAGCGCGTGGCGCGTCCAGTCCAGGTAGTGCGCGCGGCCGGTGTGGTGGTAGGCCATAGACCAGTTAAATACAAAACGCGTCGCGCTGACCAAATGCCTGTGCGAGCGCTCGTACACCGTGCCATCGTCCAGAAAATAATGGAAAAACCCACCCTCAGGGTCCAGGGCATTCGGCTCGTAAAACGCCAAGGTTTTGTCAATGTGCGTGGCCAAAAAACTACGGCTGTCAAATTCGGGTGTGCTCAAGGCAAAGCTCCTCGCTTAAGTAAGGAAAGAAAAATCCAGGGCCAGCGTGTGGCGGTAATCACGCTGCGGGCCGTACCACACATCGCTGCCCCAGGCCGGGCCGTTGGGCATGTCTTCAGTTTCCAAGCACAGCCCCGCGCCCGCGTCATGGGCCACGCCCAAAGCCGGGCTGCTCGGGCGCAAACCCGCGCTGGCATACACATGCAACAAAGGCCGATCGGTGCTGACCTGCATCGCCAGCCCCCCGGCTTGTACACGGGCCACAGTGCGCAAGGCCCCGGCATCGCTGCGCAAAACCAAAGCGCCATCCAGATGCGGTACACACGCTGGTGCAACCTTCTCGCCTGCGCGGAAATCAAAACAGCTACCGTCCACCGGCACCGCTGGCAAAGGCAGTTCTTGCGCATCCACCGGGTGGTAGTGATCGGCATCCACTTGCAAGACATGCTGGCAGATAGTGGCCGCGCCATCGAGGTTCCAGTAACTGTGCTGCACCAAATTAATGGGGCTTTCGGCATCTACGCGGGCATCGGCTTGCCAGACCAGCCGGGCGCCTTCCAAGCGGTACTGCACTTGCGCCTGGCAGCGGCCCGCAAAGCCCATATCGCCGTCGGCAGAGTCCAGCGTCAGCGTTAGGCCGCTGGCATCGTGTTGCGCAATCTGCCAATCGCGCTGTCCCCAGCCTGATGTACCGCCGTGGATGCAATGGCCTAGGGGATGGTTGGCGTCCAGCGCATAGCGCTTATCGCCGCGTTCCAGCACGGCGCCGCCAATTCGGTTGCCATAGCGGCCACACACCGCGCCTATGGACATGGTGTCCTGTCGGTAGGCGGCAGGGTCGCTAAAGCCTAAAGACAAAGGCCGCCGGCCCTGGGGCGCATGCAGCCAAAATAATTGCATGAGGCGCGCGCCAAAAGGAATGACCCAGGCCTCAAAATGTTCAGAGCGCAAGACCAACACGCCATGGGGCGCTGACATGCGCGCCGGGTCGGGGTCGCCGCGCACTACCGGCACGGGAATTAGATGAGGTTGCGGTGCAAACGCAGCTCGGCGATGGCATGGCCGAGCACTTGCACTTCGCGCTCGGCACCCGGTTCGCGCTTGAAACCGGCCAGT
>CANFJQ010000181.1 GCA_947447615.1 Comamonadaceae bacterium | reverse complement strand
TGTCTGCCCGCCGAACTGCATAACCGCCCAGAAAAAATCCCCGGTTTGGTGCGCGAAAAAATCCAACGATTCAAGGCGCAGTACCCGCATATTTTCGTGGCCTATGCCGATTGCGGTACGGGGGGTTTGCTCGACACGGTATTGCAGGAAGAAGGCGTGCAGCGTTTGCCGGGCGCGCATTGTTATGAGTTTTATGCCGGGTCTGCGGCTTTTGCGCAGATGGCCGAAGCCGAGTTGGGTACTTTTTATTTAACAGATTTTTTGCTGCGGCATTTTGAGCGATTGATCATGCACGGTCTGGGTATTGATAAGCACCCGCAGTTGCTGCCAGTGTATTTTGGCAATTACACGACCTTGATGTATTTGTGCCAGAAAGAAAGCCCCGAGGGCATAGCGCTGGGCCAGGCCGCCGCCAAGCGCCTGGGCCTGGCATTTGCGTACCGTGTCACCGGCTATGGTGAGATGGAAACTGAATTGAAAACCGTAAGCGAGAAAGTGATCCAATGGCAAAACTGATTGTGATTTCATGGCGTGACCTGCCCGCGCAGGTGGTGGTCAAGCGCGGACGCGAAACCGGTAAGGTGCAGCTTTCGCACCGTTTTCAGGAAGCGGTGGACCGCGCGGCGATGCGCGCGGGCAAGTCCAGCGCCGGCGACTACCTGGCCGACTGGAAACGCAGTGATCCACGCGAGTGCGGCGATGACATCCAAGAAGAAGCCAATGCCGAAGCCGCGCGCATCGAGGCGCGTTATTCGGACGAGGATTTGCTGCGCATCATCCGCGCCCATGGTGTCGACGACACTTTGCCGACGCCGACGGTGATTTCCGCCGATGAATCGGGGGTGCCGCTGCCCGAAGGGGGGCATTGATGTACGCGGTGCGTCGCTGGTCGGTGCGCCATGCGCGCGGTCTGGAAATTTTTTACCAAGGCTTTGAGCGCGTGATGGTGGCTCTGCACCCGCTGTGGAAAGCGATTGGCTACCAGCGCCTGGAAAAGCCGGTGGCGGTCGTGGAAAAAGCGGTGAAAGGCTTTTTGTTTGACTGCCAAATGTGCGGCCAATGCGCCTTGTCCAGCACCGGCATGTCATGCTCCATGAACTGCCCCAAAACCATACGCAATGGCCCCTGCGGCGGCGTGCGCGCCAATGGCAATTGCGAGGTTAAGCCCGAAATGCGCTGTGTGTGGGTCGAGGCTTTTGACGGCAGCCAGCGCATGCAAGCGGGCCGCGAGGCGATCAAAGTGGTGCAGTTCGCCGTCGATGGACGGCTCAAGGGCAGTTCTTCGTGGCTGCGCGTGGCGCGTGAAAAGGGCGAGCCGGTACAAGAGGAGGTCAAAGCATGAGGTTTGATGACGAGCCGGTGCCCGGCTACCCCTTACCGATTTTGCCCGGCCATACGTCCCCCGGTCGCTTAGAACGCGTGCTGCGCAGCGGCGGCTTTGCCATCACGGCCGAATTGGAGCCACCGGATTCCGCTGACCCCAGCGAGGTTTATCGCCGCGCCAAAGTGTTTGACGGCTATGTTGATGCCATCAATGCCACCGATGGCAGCGGCGCCAATTGCCATATGTCCAGCCTGGCGGTGTGTGCTTTGCTCACCCGCGTGGGCTATGCGCCAGTCATGCAGATTTCCTGCCGCGACAAAAACCGGATCGCCATTCAGGGCGACATCCTGGGCGGTGCGGCCATGGGCGTGTGCAATATGCTGTGTTTGAGCGGCGACGGCGTGCAAAGCGGCGACCATCCGCAGGCCAAGCCGGTGTTTGACCTGGACTGCATGTCGCTCTTGGAAATTGGCCGCGATATGCGCGATGCGCGGCGCTTCCAAAGCGGGCGCAAGGTCACGTTTGCGCCACGCGTGTTTTTCGGTGCCGCGGCCAACCCTTTTGGTCAGCCTTTTGACTGGCGCGCCCAGCGCCTGGCGAAAAAAGTGGCCGCTGGGGCGCAATTTATCCAAACCCAGTACTGTTATGACGTGCCGCGGTTGCGTACTTACATGAAAGAAGTGGAAGACCTGGGCCTCTTGGACAAAGTGTTTATTTTGGTGGGCGTGGGCCCTATGCGTTCGGCCAAAGTAGCCGAGTGGATGCGCAGCAATGTGCCCGGCGTGCATATACCGGATGCGGTGATCAAGCGCATGGCCGGGGCAGAAAAACCAGCTGCCGAAGGGCGCAAAATATGTACCGAAATCGTGCAGGAAGTTAAAGAGATCAAAGGCGTGGCTGGGGTGCACATCATGGCCTACCGGCAGGAAGACTCGGTGCCTGAGATCGTGACCAACTCTGGCGTTTTGCAAGGCCGCGTGCCCTGGTATCCGGGGCGCGATGGCGATGCTTCGGAAGCTCCGCATATTCCGCCACCCGAACTTACGGCGGCCTGAGCGCGCCGGTTTTTCTTGTCATTAAAAGTTTTTAAATTTCTAATTAAAAGGATGTAGCGTGACCGATACCATCATCAGTTCTGCGACCCGCGAGGTCGTTATCGGCTTTGACCGCCCCTTCGTCATCATCGGCGAGCGTATCAACCCCACGGGCCGCAAAATCATGGCCGCCGAAATGATGGCTGGCGACTACAGCCGCGTGATCGCCGACGCGCTGGCCCAGGTTGAGGCCGGCGCCCATATGCTGGACGTGAACGCCGGTATCCCCCTGGCCGACGAGCCAGGTATGCTGGCCAAAGCCATCCAGTTAGTGCAAGGCGTGACCGATGTGCCCATCTCCATCGACTCGTCCATCGTCGCCGCTTTGGAAGCAGGCTTGGCGGTGTACAAAGGCAAGGCCCTGGTCAACTCAGTTACCGGCGAAGAAGACCGGCTGGAAACCGTTTTGCCTTTGGTCAAAAAATACGGCGCCGCGGTGGTGGCTATCTCCAATGACGAAACCGGCATTTCGCAAGACCCGGATGTGCGTTTTGCCGTGGCCAAAAAGATTGTCGAGCGCGCTGCCGATTACGGAATTCCTGCTTGTGACGTGGTGGTAGACCCGCTGGTGATGCCGATTGGCGCGATCAACCAAGCCGGTGTGCAAGTGATGCGTCTGGTGCACCGCCTGCGCACCGAGCTCAAAGTCAACACCACCTGCGGCGCATCCAATGTCAGCTTCGGCCTGCCCGAGCGCAATGGCATCAACGCCGGTTTCTTGACCATGGCGATGGCCTCCGGTATGACCTCGGCAATTACCAACCCGATGCACGCTGAAGTGGTGCGCGCCATCATGGCCGCGGATGTGATGATGGGCCATGATCCGGATTGCTTCCGTTGGATTCGTAAGTTCCGCGAAGTGCCGGTGATGGGTGCCGATGGCGAAATGGGCCGGGGCCGCCGCGAAACCGGCACCCGTCGCCGCCGCGAGAGCTAAGCACGTATGGAAGTTGCTGACGCATTGGTCGTTTTCACGCCCTCAGGGCGACGCGGCCGTTTTCCCCTCGGTTCTTCGCTCTTGCAAGCCGGGCGTTCGCTCGGTGTTGATATTGATTCAGTCTGCGGCGGGCGCGGTATTTGCGGTCGCTGCCAGGTGCTGGTCTCTGAGGGCGAATTTGCCAAGCATGGCTTGGTCTCTAGCGCCGCGCACTTGTCGTCAGTGTCGCAGGTAGAGCAAGACTATTGCGCCACCCAGCCGCTGGCTGCGGGCCGCCGTCTGTCTTGCTGCGCGCAAGTGCAGGGCGATGTGGTCATCGATGTGCCCTCGAGCAGCCAGGTACACAAGCAAGTGGTGCGCAAAGAAGCCGAGGCGCATGACATCCACCTCGATCCGCTGATTCGCCTGTATTTTGTGGAAGTGCAAGAGCCCGATATGCACGACCCCTCGGGTGATTTGCGCCGATTGGAGGACGCGCTGGAATTCGAATGGGGCCTGTCCGATTTGTCCTGCGACATCATCGTGGTGCAGCAATTGCAAACCGCCTTGCGCAATGGCGGCTGGAAATTGACGGTGGCGGTGCATGCCGGTAAGCAAATCATGGCGGTTTGGCCGGCTTTGCATGAAAAAGCCTATGGCCTGGCAGTCGATGTGGGCTCGACCACAATTGCCGCCCATTTGTGCGATTTGTCCTCCGGCGAAGTTGTCGCTTCGGCTGGCGTCATGAACCCGCAAATCCGCTTTGGTGAAGATTTGATGAGCCGCGTTTCTTACGTCATGATGAACCCGGGCGGCGAAGTCGAAATGACCGCAGCGGTGCGCGAAGCGCTCAACACCCTGGCCTCGGAAGTGAC
>CANFJQ010000180.1 GCA_947447615.1 Comamonadaceae bacterium | reverse complement strand
CGCGCATCACCCGTCCACACCATCAAGCCCGGGCCTACCAGTACGGTGGTAGGAATCAAGAGAGATAAGAGCCAAGCGTAGCGCTTACGGTCCCGGTAGGGCGTGTCGGGCAGGGTAGGGAGAGTGGCTCGCATAGCAGCTAGATTACCACTTGTGGGCGGTAAAGCTAGGTTTTTGTCGGTTGGCTGCCAAATGCCTGCGGTGGGCCTTACTTTTCTTTGTTTCGCTAAAGGAAAGGTGAGCAAAAGTAAGGCCGGTTTTTAAATACCGGTTTCGGCCTGTTGGCCGACTCACTTTTCTTTGCTTCGCCAAAGAAAAGTAAGCAAAAGAAAGGCGAGCCAAAGGCCGTGCCCCTGCGGGGTGCCTTGCGCTACTCGCGCCGCCCGGGGTCAGGCGCAAACTCGCTTCGCTCAGACAAGCGCCCGCCCTGATCCGGTCGCCGCTGCGATGCTCAGCACGGCCTATGGCAGCTGGGGCCCGCGTGTGCTCGTTCGCTGCGCTCACCTTGCACACGCTCATTGGCGCGCTTCGCGCACCGTCGTGGCGGCTACCGCGACCGCAGCCGTAACTGCAGCCGCGCCTAGCCCCATCCATTGACTACGACTGCCACGTTCACCAATCGGGACAAACAAACCCGCACCGCAACGCCCCGAATCAACATCCCTATCCGGCCCAAAAAAAACCAAATTGGGTATTCCAGCTCCCCTTCACCCCAGCGGGGGTGAAGGGGCGGGGGGAAGCGGGGGGCATACAAAAGTTCCACAGGAAAAAATGCTTGTAAAAAGCAACTTCAAACCTGACCAACTTAACTGGCATGAAGCCCCCGTTTGGCAACGCTACCTATCGCTAAGCATCTAGGTTCTTCCGCTCTCACGCCCCAAGTTGCTGCGCCAACCAACCACACAAAGCACTATCCGCGTTTTCAAAACCGTGGATAACCGTGAAATGGTTAGCCCCCTCAATGGCGCTGATCTCGGCCTTATTCCCCTGCGCCGTCCAAGCGCCGTGCATCAGCCGCGCTTGCCGGTCAAACTCAGGCGTCTCCGCCCCACCCCATGTAATCCAAAGCGGCGTCTTGCAAGGCCGCGCCATAAAGGCAGGGCTGTTGCGCCGGATGATGCCGTCGTCGAGCTGAATCATGGGCTGCAAATAGCTAAAGCGCAGCGGTGTGATGTCATAAATGCCGCTGATGCAGATAGCCGCTTTGATGGGGTCTTGCGCCAGCCCATAATCCCGCGCCCATTCGGTTTGCAGGCACATGGCCGTCAGGTGTCCACCCGCGGAATGTCCGCCGACTGCGATGCGCTCAGGGTCACCGCCGTACTCTGCAATATGGCGCACCGTCCAGGCCACGGCAGCGCGTACCTGGCGTGTGATTTCGTCAATCGTTACATGCGGGCACAAGGCGTAATTCACCACCACGGTGGTGATGCCGCGCGCCTGCAAGCCCAGCGCCACGCCGCTAAATTCTTTGCTGGTCAACGCCCGCCAGTAGCCGCCATGGATGAACACAAACACTGGCGCCTTGGCTTGCTCGGCCGGAAAAATATCCAGCGTTTCGTGCAGCGTCGGGCCAAAAGGAATATCCAAGGTGCAGCGCAGCGTGGCGCGTGCGTGTTGCGCCCGTTCCACATAATGAAGCCCCGGCGCGGCCGGGTCGGGCAGCGTCAAGGACGTGTTGTATTGGGCATCAATCTGCGCTTGCTGCGTAAATTCGCGGTACAGCGCGGGAGCGGTCGGGGTAGATTGGCGCATGGTGTTTGTCCGTTGGGGCTGGGTAATGAAAAGCTTAACAAGGGCTTGGCCACTTACACCAGCCGCACTTTGACACTCTTACCTTTGACGCGCCCGGCGTTGAGCTTGGCACAAGCGGCCTGGGCGATGTCGCGGGCGACTGCTACGAAGGTACAAAACTCGGTGACCTGGATTTTGCCGATCTGCTCCCGCGTGTAGGCCGGGCCGCCTTCTGCGCTGGTGAGTGCGCCGAGCACATCACCAGCACGGATTTTTTCTTTGCGGCCACCCAAAATTTGCAGCGTCACCATCGGCGCGAGCAAGGGCTGCGTGCTGGCGGGGGTGAGCGTGTCTAACCCATACCAGGTGCTGGACATTTTTTGATACACCTCAATCGCACCCACGCGGCCCATATCGTTGAGCGTGGCCAGGCTGAGCGCCAAACCCGCAGCCCCTGCGCGCCCGGTGCGGCCTACGCGGTGCACATGCACTTGCGGGTCGGGGGTAATGTCCACATTGATAACGGCGGCCAGTTGGTTTATGTCCAGCCCGCGCGAAGCTACGTCGGTGGCCACCAGCACCGCGCAACTGCGGTTGGCAAACTGCGCCAGCACTTGGTCGCGCTCGCGCTGTTCCAGTTCGCCGTACAAGGCTTGGGCGTCAATGCCTTGCTGCTGCAAATAGTCCACCAGGTCTTTGCATTGTTGTTTGGTATTGCAAAAAGCCAGGGTGTTGACCGGGCGGAAATGCAGCAGCAGCTTGGCTACCGCTTCAAATTTTTGGGGGCGCGTGATCTCGTAAAAGCGCTGCTCAATGGTTACTTGCGCCGCTTGCGCTTTGATTTCTATGTGCACTGGCTCGCGCAAAAAATCTTTGGCCAGGCTGGCGATGCCTTCGGGGTAAGTGGCCGAAAAAAGCAGGGTTTGGCGCGTGGGCGGCGTCTGGCGCACAACGGTGCGGATGTCGTCCATAAAGCCCATGTCCAGCATGCGGTCGGCTTCATCGAGTACCAGGGTTTTGAGGCCAGCCAAGTCCAGGCTTTCGCGCTCCAAGTGGTCCATGAGGCGCCCGGGCGTACCGACCACGATGTGCGCGCCGTTCTCCAAGCTGGCACGCTGGCCGCGCAAGGGCACGCCGCCGCACAGCGTGACCACTTTGATGTTGTCTTGCGCGCGCGCCAGGCGGCGTATTTCGGCGCTGACCTGGTCGGCCAGTTCGCGGGTGGGGCAGAGCACTAGGGCCTGTACTGCAAACCAGCGTGGGTTCAGACCTGCGAGCAAGGCCAGCGCAAACGCCGCCGTCTTGCCGCTGCCGGTTTGTGCCTGGGCAATCAGATCTTTGCCCGCCAGCGCCGGCGGCAGGCTGGCCGCCTGGATGGGCGTCATCTGGTGGTAGCCCAGTTGCGCCAAGTTGGCAAGCGTGGCCTCGTTCAGAGGCAGGGCGGAGAAATCAAGGGGCGCAGCAGTCATGCCCGATTATCGGGCGTGGCCTGCGCCGTGACGCGTTATGCGCTTATTTGCCGGCGATGGCCAGTAATTCCACTTCGAACAAAAGCGTGGCATTGGGCGGGATCACGTTACCCGCACCACGCGCGCCATAAGCGATGGTCGATGGGCAAGTGAGCTTGGCCTTGCCGCCGACTTTGATTTTTTGTACGCCTTCGGTCCAGCAGGGTATCACTGCGCCCAGCGGAAACTCAGCCGGTTCATTGCGTTTGTAAGAGCTGTCAAATTCGCGGCCATCGGGGAAGGTGCCGCGGTAGTGCACCTTGACTGTGTCGCTGGCCTTGGGGCTGGCGCCGGTGCCGTCTTTAAGCGAGCGAAAGACCAAACCGCTGGGGGTGACTTGGGCGCCGGCCTCTTTGGAGGCAGCCTCCAACACGGGGTCGGCAGCGCAGGCCAGGGCGGTGCTGAGCAAGGCGGCGAATACGAGAAGACGTGTTTTCATGGTGCGTGTTTGCAGTAGGTTGAAAACCGCCATTCTCGCAGCGCCGCTGCCGCTGACCCGCGATGGCTTTAGACCAGCAGCGCGTTCACGCGTTTGACGTACGCGGCAGGGTCTTCCGGCAGGCCGCCTTCGGCTAGCAGCGCCTGGTCAAACAAGATGTGCGCCAGATCGTGGAAATGCACCGAGCCATCGAGCTTTTTCACCAAGGGATGCTCGGCATTGACTTCCAGCACCGGCTTGACATCCGGCGCTTTTTGGCCGGCTTGTTTCAGCATACGCGCCAGTTGGGTGCTCATGCCGTCGTCTTGCACCACCAGGCAGGCCGGGCTGTCTACCAGACGGGTGGTGACGCGCACGTCTTCGGCTTTGTCTTTGAGCGCTTCTTTGAGTTTGGCCAACGTGGGCTTGAAGGTCTCTGCGGCATCTTCAGCGGCTTTCTTTTCGGCTTCGTCCTGCAAGCTGCCCAGGTCTACCGCGCCCTTGGCTACGCTTTGCAGCGGCGTGCCCTCGTATTCGTTCAAATAGTTCAAAGCCCATTCGTCCACGCGG
>CANFJQ010000179.1 GCA_947447615.1 Comamonadaceae bacterium | reverse complement strand
GATGGTGCACAACGTGAAAGCGGATTGGAGCAAAGGACAGGTGGCCTTGGAATCCACCACGTTTTTGCATGACCCGGATAAAAAAGTACCGTTTTTTATCGTCAACGAAAACACCGACAGCCGCTACCTAACGGGCTCGGACTTTGACCCCGAATCCATCCAGATCGTGGGCGATGAATGGTGGATAGGCGACGAGTTCGGCCCCTATGTGCTGCGCGTCACACCCCAGGGCAAGGTGCTGGGCGTCATCGAAACCGTGGTCGCCGGTAAAAGTTACCGCAGCCCGGACCATTACCTCAATGGCCGCATCCCCGGCAATTACCCCGGTGACGAACAGTTCGAATCGCGCCGCTCCGGTGGTTTTGAGCCCATGGCCAAATCGATGGACGGCAAAACCCTCTACCCCATGTTTGAGTGGCCGCTGTGGGATGCCCAAGCCAAAGCCCAAGAATCGCGCAATGGCAAGCCCTACACCCGCATCCTGGAGCTAGACGTAGCCAGCCAAAAATACAAAGAGCGCCAGTGGAAATACCAGTTCGAAGCTACCGGCAACATCGCCGCAGATTTTCAGATGCTGGACGCCAACACCGGCCTGGTGATCGAGCGCGACGACAGCACCGAGGGCGCAGGCCCCAACTGCCCGGGCGAAGCCCGCGTGGACTGCTTTACCCGTCCGGCCAAGTTCAAACGTATTTACAAAATCGACCTCAGCCAGCTTGACAGCGAAGGTTTTGTGAAAAAAGTGGCTTATATCGACCTGACCCGCATTAACAACCCGCAGGGCTTGGCCAAGCTCGGCCCCAATGAGGCAGTTTTTGTGCTGCCCCACCTAGGCCCAGAAGGCTTGACGGTGGTCGATAGCAACCATATTGTGGTGGTCAATGACAACAACTTCCCGTTTTCATCGGGTCGCACTATTGGACAGCCGGACCATAACGAGCTCACGCTGCTCAACATCAAAGCCCTGGTCGAGGCCAAATAGCCGACGCACACCCGCAGTCAGTAGCGTGGCGCAAGTCGCGCTGCTGCTGCGCTAGGGCATCTCGACCACTTTGCTGGTCAGGCGCCGCACGAAGGGCAGCACGGCCATCAGCGTCGGAAAGGCGATGAGCCAGGAAACGCCCCATGAACCCAGCCAAAGTTGCAGCGCGCCAGGCGCCAAGCCCACGCCGCGCAAGGTGCTTATGCCTGAAATCAGGCAGGTCATGATGCAGGACAAGAAAAAAGGCAGGACGATGGCCGCGTAGCGGGCGGGTAGCTTGCGAAAGCCGGGTGTTGGTGGGGACAAATTTTCCATGGCGCGATGGTAACTGCCACGCGTGAAGTCGCCAGGCCCGCGCGCGCCTAAGCATCCACGGGCGGGCACCTCGGTAAAATTGCCGGTCTTTCCCCTGCGCCGCCGCACTGCGGCTGCTGCCACCCACTTAAAGCCCCATGTCCACTACCCCTCCTGACCAGCCCGGATTGCAATCCCTTTCTAAGTCTTTTGAACCCGCCGCCCTGGAGGCGCACTGGGGCCCGGAATGGGAAAAGCGCGGCTATGGCCTGGCAGGTGTGCGCGGCAGCGGCCAGGCCGACGCCAGCCAGCCCTCGTTTGCGATTCAGTTGCCCCCGCCCAATGTGACCGGTACGCTGCACATGGGCCATGCGTTTAACCAAACCATCATGGACAGCCTAACGCGCTACCACCGCATGCGCGGCCATAACACCGCTTGGGTGCCGGGCACCGACCATGCGGGCATTGCCACGCAGATCGTGGTGGAACGCCAATTGCAGGACAAAGGCATCAGCCGCCATGCCATGGGCGCCACGCCCCCCGAGGCGCGCAAAAACTTTATCGCCAAGGTCTGGGAGTGGAAAGAAGAATCGGGCAACACCATCACCCGGCAAATGCGCCGTATGGGCGACAGCGTGGACTGGAGCCGCGAATACTTCACCATGGACGCCAAGCTGTCCGCCGTAGTCACCGAAACCTTTGTGCGTCTGTATGAACAAGGCCTGATTTACCGGGGCAAGCGCTTGGTCAATTGGGACCCGGTGCTGATGAGCGCAGTGTCGGACCTGGAAGTAGAAGCCACCGAGTCCGAAGGCAAGATGCACTACATCTGCTACCCCTTTGCCGACGGCCCGCAACTGATCGACGGCGTGCTGCAAAAAGGCATGACGATTGCGACCACCCGCCCCGAAACCATGATGGCCGATGGCGCCCTGGCCGTGCACCCCGAGGACGAGCGCTACCAACACCTAGTCGGAAAATTAGTTGATTTGCCTTTGTGCGACCGGCAAATTCCCATCATCGCCGACGACTTTGTAGACCGCGCTTTTGGCTCGGGCTGCGTCAAGATCACCGGCGCGCACGATTTCAACGACTACGCCTGCGCCCAACGGCACGATCTGCCGCTCATCACCATCTTTACTCTGGACGCCAAAGTCAACACCAACGGCCCCGCCGCCTACCAAGGGCTGGATCGGTTCGAAGCGCGCAAAGCGGTGAACCGCGATCTGGAAGCGCAGGGTTTGATGCTGGAGATCAAGCCACACAAAA
This sequence comes from Comamonadaceae bacterium, assembly GCA_947447615.1. Lineage (GTDB taxonomy): Bacteria > Pseudomonadota > Gammaproteobacteria > Burkholderiales > Burkholderiaceae_C > Allorhodoferax. Next base: position 1,718 of record CANFJQ010000179.1, on the reverse strand, counting down.
TGATGCTGCCCATTTGCGCCCGCACGGGCCAAGTGGTGGAGCCCATGCTGACCGACCAGTGGTTTGTGGCCATGAACAAGGTCAGCGATAAAGACCCCACCGGCAAAAGCATCGCGCAAAAGGCTATCGACGCGGTGCAGACGGGCGAGGTGAAATTTGTGCCCGAGAACTGGGTGAACACTTACAACCAATGGATGAATAACATCCAAGACTGGTGCATTAGCCGCCAACTGTGGTGGGGCCATCAGATTCCGGCTTGGTATACCGATGGCACCTTGGTCAATGGCGCTGATTTCGTTGTGGCGACCAGCGAAGAAGACGCACGAAGCAAAGCGCGCGCAGCCGGTTACCAAGGTTCCCTTCGGCGCGATGAAGACGTACTCGACACCTGGTACTCCAGCGCGTTAGTGCCGTTTAGCACCATGGGGTGGCCGGACAGCGCTGCTCGGACTGGCGATGGAGCCGAAACCGGTCTTGCTCCCACTCGCTTCGCTCGCAATGTCGCGGCGCCCGGCCCCGGCCCCATCACCAGCGGCGACACGAGCGGCCACACCAATAACCCGCAGGAGAGCGCCGGGCTTGGACGCAGCGATTTGGCGCGCGAAGCGCGTATGAGCAAGACCGAGCCCGGTGCGCTCCGAAGCGATAGCGAAGGCGCACTCAGTGCCACCAACAACCCGCAGGAGGGCAGCGGGCTTGGACGCAGCGATTTGGCGCGCGAAGCGCGTATGAGCAAGACCGAGCCCGGTGCGCTCCGAAGCGATAGCGAAAGCGCCACAAGTGACTATGACCTCTACCTCCCCAGCAGCGTATTGGTAACCGGCTACGACATCATCTTCTTCTGGGTCGCTCGCATGATCATGATGACCACGCACTTCACCGGTCGCGTGCCCTTCAAAGACGTGTACATCCACGGTCTGGTGCGCGACGCCCAGGGCAAAAAAATGAGCAAATCCGAAGGCAATGTGCTCGACCCGGTGGACCTGATCGACGGCATTGCGTTGGCGCCTTTGCTCGACAAACGCAGCCAAGGCTTGCGCAAACCAGAGACCGCGCCGCAAGTGCGCAAAAACACGGAAAAAGAATTCCCCGATGGCATCCCGGCCTACGGCGCAGACGCATTACGTTTTACCTTCGCCGCCTTGGCCAGCCTGGGCCGCAACATCAACTTTGACAGCAAACGCTGCGAAGGCTATCGCAACTTTTGCAACAAACTGTGGAACGCCACCCGCTTTGTGCTGATGAACTGCGAAGGCCAGGACTGCGGCTTGCAAGAACACACCAAAGAGCAATGCACGCCCCCGCGCGTGGGCGCGGATGGACAAGAGATTGCGGCAGGCCCGTTCTATCAATACCTAAAGTTCAGCCAGGCCGACCGCTGGATCAGCTCGGTGCTGCAACAAACCGAGGACCAAGTAGCCAAAGGCTTTGCCGAATACCGGCTGGACAACGTGGCCACGTCCATCTATGAATTCGTGTGGAACGAATACTGCGACTGGTACCTAGAAATTGCCAAAGTGCAAATCCAAAACGGCGACCCAGCGCAGCAGCGCGCCACGCGCCGCACGCTAATTCGCACCTTGGAAGCGATCTTGCGCCTGGCGCATCCGGTCATTCCGTTTATTACCGAAGAACTATGGCAGAAGGTGGCGCCTGTGGCGGGCATGGCCGGCGCGTCGGTCAGCATTGCGCGCTACCCCGAAGCGCAGCTGGGCAAG
>CANFJQ010000178.1 GCA_947447615.1 Comamonadaceae bacterium | reverse complement strand
GGATGGCCTGCGGGTCGATAGCTTCAACGGCGAAGTGGAAATGCGCAAGTTAGACCACCAGTTGCAGCAACCGCTGTACATGACAGTCTGGCAAAAAGCGGACAAGAAATACCCCTACAGCCCTGAGAACACCGGCATGACCTTGGTGCCCCTCAAAGAGTATCCCAACTACGTTTCCAGCACGCCCACCAGCTGCCAGATGAAGCGGCCTTCCTAAGCAGTGTTTTGAACTACCGCTAAGCGATAGGCGCCCTGCGCCAGGGCGCCACGCTTAGCATTGAAAGCCTGCTTTTTCCAATGGAATTTTTTCTTATTTCCAGCCTGAACGGCCTGAGCTACGGCTTGCTGTTGTTCATGCTCAGCTCGGGCCTAACCCTGATTTTTAGCATGATGGGCGTGCTCAATTTCGCGCACGCCAGTTTTTATATGCTGGGCGCCTACATCGGCTACAGCGTTTCCCAGCTAGTTGGTTTTTGGCCGGCGATGCTGATTGCTCCCTTGCTGGTAGGTGCTTTGGGCGCGCTGTTTGAGCGCTATTGCCTGCGCCGTGTCCACAAGTTCGGCCATGTGCCCGAGCTTTTGATTACTTTTGGCCTGACCTACGTGGTGCTGGAAGTGGTGCAACTGGTCTGGGGCCGCATTGCCGTGGACTTTGCGCCGCCCGCGCTGTTGCAAGGCCCGGCTTTTACCTTGGTGAACCATTCCGTGGCCGGCCTGAGCCTGCATGGCGGCGCGGTGGCGCCCGAACTTTGCAGCACTGCCGATCCGGCCTTGCGCATCGTCTGCTCGCCTTTTCCAGCGACGCGCGGTTTCATGATGCTGGTGGCTATCACCATGCTGGCGTCCATCTGGCTATTGCTGACGCGTACCCGTGTGGGTTTGGTCATCCAAGCGGCGCTGACGCATCCGGATGCCGTCGAGTCGCTGGGGCATAACGTGCCGCGCGTGTTCATGCTGGTGTTTGGCGCCGGTGCCGCGCTGGCCGGACTGGCCGGTGTCATTGGCGGCAGTACCTTCCTGACCGAGCCAGCCATGGCCGCCACCGTAGGCTCTATTGTTTTTGTGGTGGTGGTGGTCGGCGGCCTGGGTTCTTTGTCAGGCGCGTTTATCGCGTCGCTCTTGATCGGCATCGTCCAAACCTTTGCCGTGTCACTGGACTACTCCGTAGGCAGCGTGTTGGCATCGCTCGGCTTGGCCATGGCGCCGTCTTGGCAAGGAACCACGCTGGCGCGACTGACGATTGCGCAGGTGGCGCCCATATTGCCGTATTTGTTGCTGGTCTTGATTTTGATTTTCCGCCCGCGTGGCCTCTTGGGGAGCCGCGAGGGATGAGCGCCACTAGCTATACCGGCGCGCGCTGGGGTTCCGTCTGGCTCTGGCTGGCCTTTGCTTTGCTGATGCTCGTCATGCCGCGTATTTTTGACAGCGGCTTGTCGATCACCATGCTCTCGCAAATGGGCATCGCCATCATTGCCTGTTTGTCTTACAACATGTTGTTGGGGCAGGGCGGCATGCTCAGTTTTGGCCATGCGGTCTATACCGGCCTGGGTGCTTTTGTGGCCATACATGCGCTCAATGCGTGGTGCGCTGCCAGCCCGGCGCTGCCGGTGTCCCTGGTGCCCTTGGTCGGCGGTTTCGCGGGCATGGGCTTTGCGGTGCTGTTCGGCTATGTCACTACGCGCAAATCAGGCACCACCTTTGCCATGATTACGCTTGGCTTGGCCGAACTGGTGTTTGCCATGTCCTTGATGGTGCCCGAATTTTTCGGCGGCGAAGGCGGCGTGTCGGGGAACCGCGTGGTCGGCGCGCCGGTGCTGGGTATTACGTATGGCCCGGCCGTGCAGGTTTATTACTTGATTGCCTTGTACACCCTGGTCTGCGTGGTGCTGATGTACGCCTTTACCCAAACCCCGCTGGGCCGCTTGCTCAACGCGGTGCGCGATAACCCGGAACGGGTGGAATTTATTGGCTACAACCCGCAGCGCATCCGATATACCGCGTTCATCATCGCCGGATTTTTTGCCGGCATATCGGGCGGCTTGGGCGCTTTGAACTTTGAGATTGTCAATGCCGAGGTCGTAGGTGCGGCCCGCTCCGGCGCTTACCTGCTGTTTACTTTTCTCGGCGGAGCCACGTTCTTTTTCGGTCCTATTCTGGGCGCGGTGTTGATGGTGCTGGCTTTTGTCATGCTGAGCGAAATTACCAAGGCCTGGCTGCTGTATTTGGGCGGGGTCTTTATGCTGATGGTGATGTATGCGCCGGGCGGGCTGGCTAGCCTGATCATGCTCAATCTGCGCGTAGCCCGCCACGGCAAGCTGCGTGCCCTGGTGCGCGCCTACGGCCTGCTGGGTCTGAGCGGGGCAATGTGTGCGCTGGGCTTTTCCGCGCTGGTGGAAATGGTGTACCACCGCCAGCTCGATGCCGCCATGGGTCCGATGCTGCGGTTTTTGGGGACGAGTCTGGACACATCCTCGGCCGCGCATTGGTCTGGATTGCTGGTGTACCTGGCTATCGGGGTACTGTGTTTTGAATGGTCACGGCGCCGCTTTGCGCTGCAATGGAATGCGGTACACCAAAGCATGGAGGACGAGCGCTTGCGCGCCGCTGCAACGCCATGACAAGTGCTACGCCGGTACCGGCTTTGCAATTGCGCGATGTGCGTAAAAGCTTTGGCAAGACGGAAATTATTCGCGGCACCGAGCTGGTGGTGCAGTCGGGCGAGCGCGTGGCCATCATTGGCCCTAATGGCGCAGGCAAGTCCACACTGTTTAACCTGATTAGCGGGCGTATGCCCTTAAGCGGTGGCGACATCTTGTTGCACGGGCAGTCGATACAAGGCAAAAAGCCGTTTGAGATTAATCGTCTGGGCTTGTCGCGCAGTTTTCAGATCACCAATATCTTTCCCCAACTGAGCGTATTTGAAAACCTGCGTTGCAGCGTGCTCTGGAGTCTGGGCTATGGCTATAGTTTTTTACGCTTTTTAGCCGATATGCACGATGCCAATGCCGCCGCCTTGGCCCTGATGCAGCGCATCGGCCTGGCGCGCAAACGCGATGTGCTGGCTATGGACTTGACCTATGCCGAGCAGCGCGCTTTGGAAGTGGGCATCACCATCGGCGGCGGCGCCAATGTGATTTTGTTGGACGAGCCCACAGCCGGCATGAGCGCCAGCGAAACCAGCCATTTTGTGGCCCTGATTCGTGAAGCCACCGAGGGTAAAACCTTGCTCACGGTGGAGCACGATATGGGCGTGGTCTTTGGCCTGGCCGACAAAATTGCGGTACTGGTGTATGGCGAGATCATCGCGTTTGACACGCCTGAAGCGGTGCGCGCAGACCCGCGCGTGCAAGAGGCGTACCTGGGCTCTGCGGTGGCCGACGCCCAGGCCGACGCAGCGCAGCGGGGGGCATAAGCATGTTGCACGTACAAGGCCTGCACGCTTTTTATGGCAAAAGCCATGTGCTGCACGGCGTGGATTTTCAGGTGGGTGATGGCGAAATTCTGGCGCTACTCGGGCGCAATGGCTCAGGCCGCTCCACCACGGCCAAAGCCATCATGGGTCTGGTCGATGCGCGGGGCTCTGTCCAGTGGAAAGGCCGGGAGGTGCTGGGTAAAAAGCCGTACCAAATCGCACAGTTGGGTATGGGCTATGTGCCCGAGAACCGCGATATTTTTCCGCGCCTCACGGTGCACCAAAACCTGATGCTGGGTGAAAAATCCGGCCACAAAAACCCGCGCTGGACTTTTGAGGACATGTACACCTTGTTCCCGCGCCTGCGCGAACGCGCAGACGTAGAAGCCGGCGTCTTATCCGGCGGCGAGCAGCAAATGCTGACCCTGTGCCGTACCTTGATGGGCGACCCGGACCTGGTCATCATCGACGAACCCACCGAAGGCCTGGCGCCCAAGATCGTGGAACTGGTCGCCGGGTTTTTGCAAGCCTTGCGTGCGCGCGGCCTGTCGGTGCTGCTGATTGAGCAAAAGCTGACTATTGCGATGCAAATTTCCGACCGCTGCTTGGTCATGGGCCATGGCAGCGTGGTGTTTGAGGGTACGCCCGCCGCCTTGCAAGCCAATGCGGCGGTGCGTAAAGAGTGGCTGGAGGTCTGACGAAGCCCTTGTCTCAGTTGGGACAAAAATAAGTGCCCCCAGTGCAAAAAGCCCTACAATTTACAAAAAAGAACGGTCGTTCTATTTTGTCTCTCCGTCTCCCTATTGCCGCATCGTTACAAGGAAAGCCAGCATGACAGCGCATTACCAAGTTCAGGGCGATATCGCTCTTAT
>CANFJQ010000177.1 GCA_947447615.1 Comamonadaceae bacterium | reverse complement strand
GGAAAGACCGACAAAATCGCCTGTACGGCTTGCGGCACATCGGCTCCGTCCAGGCGCAGCACCCGCCCTAGTGTGGTGTGCCTTGCCACGGCGTCAGCCGGAAAATTGGCGTCGGCAACCACAATGTCGTCCCCATGGCCCATGGCGCACAGCGTGGCAAGTAAGTCGGGGCTCAGGAGGGGAGCAATGTTTTTCAGCATGAAATCGTCCTTTGGGGAAATGGCCAGTTTGTGCGGGTAAGCAAAAGCCTTGACTTGCAAAGCCTGATGCGAGGCGGCTTGCTGCTAGCTTATCCCGGCCTGCGCTCGTAGGCCGGCAAGTCGTCCGGGATGTGGTGAAAAGGCTGCTTGTCGATCGTAAAGATCGCCACCGTTGGCTTGAACACCGATGGGTCATCCAGCGTGCCCACTTTCACAATCATGGAGCCGGGCCGCTTGGGGCTTTGCGTGCCCAGCGAAGTGCCGCAATGGCTACAAAAAAAGCGCGTCACCGGGCTTTCTAAATCGCTGCGCTTAAAGGTGCTGGGTTCGCCGCGCGTGAAGCGAAAGCCGTCCAAGGGCAGCACCATCGCCACATTGGGGTTGCCACCGGATATGTATTGGCACTCGCGGCAATGGCATTGCAGCGACAACTGCGGCGCGCCAGTGGCCTCGTAGGCAATCGCGCCGCAATAACAACGACCGGTAATCGACATAGTGAATTCCTTTATTTGCAATGCGCCACAGCCCAGGCGCTGGACGCTGCGAGCTACTGTAGCCTAAGGCGGCGTCATGGCTTTTACTCCGCATCAGCCAGTCGTTTGAGCGAAGCTCAAATCCACCTATCATGCGGCCATGAACCCTACCATCCCCTCCCTGATCGATCTGCAAACCTATCCGCTGGACCAGCCCGATTCGTCCGCCTGGCAGCGCTTGGTGCAGCGTTGCCGGGCGGACTTGGACGCGGCGGGCATGTTTGAGTTGCCTGGTTTTCTCAAGCTCCAGGCACTGGCCGATTGCGTGGCGACGATTACGCCGCGCATGGCCAGTGCGTCGGCAGAGATCCGGCGCGACCACAATATTTATTTTTTGGATCGGGTGGAGGGCCTGCCCGAGGACCACCCGGCGCTCAAAAAAATCACCACCATCAACCACACGCTGTGCGCCGACCAGCTGCGCGACACGCCGCTGACCGATGTGTATGAGTGGCCGCCCTTTCGGCAATTTATCGCAGCGACCATGCAACTGCCGGTCTTGCATTTGATGGACGACGAACTGGCCCGCGTCAACGTCATGAGCTACCGCCCCGGCGAAGCGCTCAATTGGCATTTCGACAGGTCCGAGTTCACCACCACTTTGCTGCTGCAACGCGCCCGTAAAGACGGTGTTTTTCAATACCGGCGCGGTTTGCGCACCGACACCGACCCCAATTACGAGGGCGTGGCACGCATGCTGACCGGCCAAGACCCCGAGGTGATCAGCGCCGACCTGGCGCCTGGCGCCCTCAATGTATTTCGTGGCCGCAACACCGCCCACCGCGTCACCACCGTAGGCGGCGACCAGGAACGCCTGGTGGCTGTGTTTTCTTTGTACGAAAAACCGGGCGTGCGGTTTACCGAAGCCGAAAACCTGGGTTTTTACAAGCGGGCGCGGGCTATTGCGGCCTAAGCCGGGAATTCAACCCTGCACCGCCTCCACAAAAAACTTCACCCGCCGCACGCCGTTCCATTCGTCGGCGTCTAGCCTGAAGGCCATGGTGACTTTGGCGGGGAGGGGGTCGGTGTGGCCGAACCAGATGCCGTCAACCGGTTCGCCCTGGTGTTTGAGTTTCAGCGCCAAATGTTTTTCGCCGACGATGCGTTGCGACAGCACTTCCACTTCTTCGCTGAAGGTGGGTGTGGCAAAGCCTTGACCCCAAACTTCTTTGTGCAGCGTGTCCACCAAGTCCACGCGGCGGTATTCGGGGGCGAGTGGACCGTCGGTGGCCAGGCGGCGCTGCAAGGTGGCCTCGTCCAGCCATTCATGCGCCACTTCGCTCAGGGCTTGTTCAAAAGTGTCCAGATGTTCTTCGCTGATGGTGCAGCCTGCCGCCATGGCGTGGCCCCCAAAGCGCAACAGCACGCCGGGGTAGCGCTTGGCCACCAGGTCCAGCGCGTCGCGCAAATGAAAACCGGCTATCGAGCGGCCCGAGCCCTTGAGTTCATGCTCTTTGCCCGGCGCCTGGCTGGCGGCAAACACAAAGCTGGGCCGGTGGAACTTGTCTTTGATGCGCGCGGCCACGATGCCGACCACGCCTTCATTGAAGTCCGGGTCGAACACACAAATCGCTGGTGGCGCTTCGTCCTCGGCATCAAACAAAGACTCGGCTACTTCCATGGCCACGTCGCGCATATCGCCTTCTATGACGCGGCGCTCGCGGTTGATGCCGTCCAGCGCGCGCGCCAGTTCGTCGGCGCGCGCCGGGTCATCGGTGAGCAGGCATTCAATGCCCAAGGTCATGTCCGACAAGCGCCCCGCCGCATTAATGCGCGGCCCCAGCGCAAATCCAAAGTCTTGGCTGGTGGCTATCGCCGGTTTGCGCCCTGCCGCGCGAAACAAGGCCTCCATGCCCGCAGGCATGGCCCCGGCACGCACGCGTTTGAGGCCCTGCGCCACCAAGCGGCGGTTGTTGGCGTCCAGGCGCACCACATCGGCCACCGTGCCCAGCGCCACCAAGGGCAGCAGGGTGTCCAGCTTTGGCTGGGTGGCGGCGTCGAACACGCCGCGCGCGCGCAATTCGGAGCGCAGCGCCAGCAGCACATAAAACATCACGCCCACACCGGCCAGCGCTTTGCTGGAAAAACCGCAGCCGTGCTGGTTGGGGTTGACGATGACATCGGCATCCGGCCGCTCGGTGGCGGGCAGGTGGTGGTCGGTCACCAGTACTTGCAGGCCCAGCGCTTTGGCGTGCGCCACGCCTTCGACGCTGGCAATGCCGTTGTCCACGGTAATCAAGACATCAGCACCTTGGGCTTTGACGCGATCGGCAATCGGCGCGGTCAGGCCGTAGCCATCGACCACGCGGTCTGGCACCAAATAGCCTAGGTGCTCTGCGCCCAGCAGTTTCAGGCCGCGCATCGCCAGCGCGCAGGCGGTAGCGCCATCGCAGTCGTAGTCGGCCACTACGCACAAGCGCTTGCCTTGCGCGATGGCATCGGCCAATAACTTAGCGGCAGCGTTTATGCCTAATAGGCCCACGGGTGGCAAGAGCTTGGCCAGGCTGTCGTCAATTTCGTCGGTGCCGGTCACGCCGCGCGCCGCGTATAAGCGTGCCAGCAAGGGGTGAACGCCAGCCTGTTCCAGCGCATACACGCTGCGCGGCGGAATATCGCGGGGGATGATTTTCATAAGTCGTGTACGAAGGGGTGAAGGCCGGGGGCGGCGAATGCTTGCTTTATCCGATGCCAGAGCGAGGCGCGGCCCGACACCCAGGTGCGTGCCCGCTGGTCGCCGCATAGGCTGATGCTGATTTCGTGGCCGGACGCTTGCTGCGCTGCCAGAGGCGCAAATACTTGGGCATCTAGGGCTTGCCAGGCTTGTACCCAGGCCTGCGGGTCGTCGCGCAGCGCGCTCGCGCTCAGCGCATCAATGTACAGCGTATGCGGGTTGGTGGGCCCTAGGCTGGCGTGCTTTGGGGCTAGCAAAGCTTGCATGGGGCTGGCCGTAATCCGTGGTACCGCGACGATTGACAACGGATTCGGTGCCCCATCTGGTACCGGATTCTTCAGCAATGGGTTGGCTGCGTCATGCGGCAGTGCATCGTCTGCCAAAGGGCTTCCAGTGCCGCTCATCCAAAAGCCATTCACCGGCGCCTGCCCGCGCGCACTGCGCGCGTCGTTCACCGCATGGGTATAAAGCAGCATTTGCATTTCGTTTTGCAGTCGCCGCAGGCTTTGGGCTGCGCTCTGGCGCGGTATCCACGGGTCTGTGGGCAGGCCGCGTACACGCGCCAGCGAGGCGCTGGCCAAATTCTGAAAGACCGGCCCCTGCGCCAGCCAGGTGTGTGCGCTATGCCAATGGAGTTGGATGCCGTCTTCCTCAAAATAGGGCTGCATAGCCGCCAGCAGGGTGCGCGATTCGTCCTCACCCAATTGCAAAAGCTCAGGGTCTTGCATTGCCACGTGGTCGCTGTGGATTTGCAAATGGCAGGGGCTGATCAGCGCCCAGTGCTGGCCGTTTTGGTACAAACCACTGCCTTGTGCCAGCCACGCGGCCCAGGGCACCAGGCCGTCGGCGTAGCCTTGGCCGCTAGCCAATTGTTCAGCCAGCGGCGTCAATGTGTCTGAGCTTCCGGTGTGCAGTGTCTGCGCACCGGCCTGCCGCAGCAGCGCTTGCAGATGCGGCAGTTGTAGCGCGGCGCTGGCGGTGCGGCAGCGCGGGCCGGGCGCTGCGGCATGGGAAATCACGATATGCATG
>CANFJQ010000176.1 GCA_947447615.1 Comamonadaceae bacterium | reverse complement strand
TTGCCGATGTCGCGCAAATGCCGCAAGGTGCTGATCAGGCGGTCGTTGTCGCGCTGGTGCAGGCCGATGCTGGGCTCGTCCAGCACATACATCACGCCGGTCAGGCCCGAGCCGATCTGGCTGGCCAGCCGTATGCGTTGCGACTCGCCGCCGCTCAGCGTCTCGGCGCTGCGCGAGAGGCTTAAGTAACTCAGGCCCACGTCGTTCAAAAACTTCAGCCGCAGCCCTATTTCACGCACCACCTTGGAGGCAATCTCGCCTTTGGAGCCGCGCAGTTGCAGGCTTTCAAAATAGCTTTGCGCTTCCAGCAAAGTGCTTTGGCTGATTTCAAAAATCGCCCGCGCCTGGCTGCCTTCACCTACCTTCACATTACGCGCTTCGGCGCGCAGTCGCGTCCCATTGCATTGGCTGCACGGATGCGTGCTGCGCAAGCGCGCCAGGTCTTCGCGCACCAGGCTCGATTCAGTCTCGCGGTAGCGCCGCTGCAAATTGGGCAGCACCCCTTCAAACGGATGCTTTTTAGTCACCTTGCGGCCTTGCGAATTGCCCGACTCGATCACATAGCTGAACTTGATCTCCTCATCACCCGAGCCGTGCAGCACCGCGTCTTGCACCTGCGCGGGCAGGTCTTCAAACGGCGCTTCTACGTCAAATTTGTAATGCTTGGCCAAGCTCTCCAGCATGGCGAAGTAATAGCCGTTGCGCCTGTCCCAGCCTTTGATGGCGCCGCTGGCCAAGCTGAGCGAGGGGAAGGCCACCACGCGCGCCACATCAAAAATATCTTGCTGCCCCAGCCCGTCGCAAGCGGTGCAGGCGCCCAAGGGTGAGTTGAAAGAAAACAAACGCGGCTCTAGCTCGCTGATGCTGTAGCTGCACTGCGGGCAGGCAAATTTGGCATTAAAGCGGTGCTCCACCAAGCTGCCGTCTGCGGCGCTGCTGTCCATCTCCAGCGCAATTGCGCGGCCCGCGGCTAGGCGCAGCGCGGCTTCAAAGCTTTCGGCCAAGCGTTGTTGCAACTCGGGGCGCACTTTCAGCCGGTCCACCACCACATCCACATCGTGCTTTTCGTTTTTCTTGAGCAGGGGCAAGTCTTGCGCTTCATAGACCACGCCATTGATGCGAAAGCGCACATAGCCTTGCGCCTGCATGTGCGCAAACACATCTAAAAACTCGCCTTTCTTCTCGCGCGCCACGGGCGCCAGAATCATCAGCCGCGTGTCCTGCGGCAGCGCCAGCACCGCATCAACCATTTGGCTGACGGTTTGTGCTTGCAGGGGCTGGCCGTGGTCGGGGCAGTAGGGCGTGCCGGCGCGGGCAAACAGGAGGCGCAGGTAGTCGTGGATTTCGGTGACTGTGCCCACGGTGGAGCGCGGGTTGTGGCTGGTGGCTTTTTGCTCGATGGAGATGGCGGGCGACAGGCCCTCGATCATGTCCACATCGGGCTTGTCCATCAGCTGCAAAAACTGCCGCGCGTAGGTGGACAGGCTTTCCACATAGCGGCGCTGGCCTTCGGCGTAGAGCGTGTCAAAGGCCAGGCTGGATTTGCCCGAGCCGGACAGGCCGGTAATTACGACCAACTGGTTGCGCGGAATGTCCAGATCGATGTTTTTCAGATTGTGGGTGCGCGCCCCCCGAATGCTGATGCTGGGCTGGCGCAAACTGCGCCCCAGGTAGGTGCCGGCCTCTTCGCCTAGTTCGGCAGCCAAGTTGATCGGAGTGTGTGGAGTGTTCAAAACGCGTGCGCCAAGCCAAACCGCGCATTATCGCCAAGCGCCGGTTTGCGCGTGCCGCTGCCCCAGCTTCGCCCTTGGCGTGCCCGCTAGCGGCCTAGGCACTTTCCCGCATCGCCAGCGGTTTTCAAAGGCGGGATAATGGCCCACTATCTTGGAGAAACCCCATGGCATCCGTCAATAAAGTCATCCTCGTCGGCAACTGCGGCCGCGACCCCGAAATCCGTTACCTACCCTCCGGCCAGGCCGTGGCCAACGTCAGCATCGCCACCAGCAGCCGCCGCAAAGACAAAAACACCGGCGAGTCGATTGAAGACACCCAGTGGCACCGCGTCACCTTTTACGACCGCCTGGCGGAAATCGCCGGGGAATATCTCAAAAAAGGCCGTCCCGCCTACATCGAAGGCCGCTTGAAATACGGCAAATACACCGACCAGGCCGGCGTCGAGAAAAACACCGTGGACATCATCGCCACCGAATTGCAACTGCTCGGTGGCCGCGAAGGCATGGGTGGCCCCGGCGAAGGCGAAGACGGCAGCCAGCGCCGCGCCGCCCCGGCAGCGCGCCCCTCCGCACCCGCCCCGGCCCGCACCGCGCCCGCTGCGCGCCCGGCCAGTGGCTTTGACGACATGGACGACGATATTCCGTTTTAAACCTCGAGGGCACCATGACAGACCGCAGCGTTCATTTGCACCGCGTCCTGCGCGCGACACCTGACAAGGTCTACCGCGCTTTCATCGAGCCCACGGCCATGGCCAAATGGATACCGCCCTATGGCTTTAGCTGCACCGTGCACCACATGGACGCAAGCGTGGGCGGCACATTTCGGATGTCCTTTCACAACTTCAGCACCGGCGGCGCGCATTCCTTTGGCGGCGAATACCTGGAAATGGTGCCCGGCGAGCGCCTGCGCTACACCGACCGCTTTGAAGACCCGAATTTACCCGGCACACTGGAAGTAAGGGTGACGCTGCAAGCCGTCATTTGCGGCACAGAAATCAACATTACCCAAAGCGGCATCCCCGAGGTCATCCCGCTGGAAATGTGCTACCTGGGCTGGCAAGAATCGCTGGCCCAGCTGGCCAATCTGGTGGAGCCGAACATTCCCGGCTAAGGCGCACCATGGCAAACGTACCCAAGGTCCAAGGGCCTGCGTCTTACTTCCCCTCCATCGAAAAGAAATACGGCCAACCCATGGCCCACTGGTTTGCGCTGGTCGAAACCCGCAGCGGCGCCAAGCACATGGAAATTGTGAATTGGCTCAAGGCCGAGCATGGGATGGGGCATGGGCATGCGAATGCGGTTGTGGCTTATTGCTTCGCGTTGAAGCCCTAGACTTTTAAGCATGTAGGTGCGTTTGTGCGATAGCACAGTGAGCTGCCACGCAGAGATACGTCAATACGGGTTAGGTCGCACAAACTGTTTGACTTATCGCGGCTCCAGTAAATGTAGCTCCCACGTACGGCACTCCCAGCGACCGCAAACGCTTGGCCATGCATAACACCGCATGGTCTTTACTCAACAAGCCCGCTTGATGCGCCAACGCCAGGTCGATAAAACGCTGGTCGTCCGGGTCTTTGCAGCGCAGCGGGGCGCGTGGAGCTACTTCGACTGGGTGGCTGTATGTGTCGAAGTCGCGTAGCAAGTCCTCGGCGCTGCGCTGGTAAAAGTCCATGCGTTTGGCGATATGCGGATAGCCCAGCACGCGGGCCAGTTCCTCGCGCATGGGCTCGGTACTGATCCAGCGGATGTGCGCTTGCGCCAGCGCCTCGCGCAGCGGCTGGGCGGCGGGGTCAGCGAAGAGAAATGCGTCGAGCACGATGTTGGTATCCAGCACCCACAGCGGGCGCTGCGCGTTATCTGCGGATGCGGTTGGCTGGCTCAACTAAGCGCTCGCGGGGCGGGTGCTGGTTTCCGCATCCGTACCCGCTTTGCTTTTATCCATACGCCCGGCCACCAGATCAAACTTGAACAATCGGCATTCAATAGGCCCGTTCCACAGCGGCACCCGGCGCGATTCTTTAAGGCGCATCTTGCTCGGCAGTTTCAGGTCGGGCGTCAGCACCCAGGCGCTCCAACCGCTGAAGTGCTTTTTCCAGTGGCTGGCTAGCTGGTTAAAAAACGCGCCGCCTTCTTCGGTCTGCGCCACTTCGCGGGCGCCAAAGCGCGCGCCTTCGCCGGCCACGCCGCCTACTTCAATGCGCTCGCCATAGGGCGGGTTGAGCAGCATCACGCCGCCGCCTTCGATGGGCGGCATGCGCTGCAAAGCATCGCCGCCGCGAAAGCTGATGACCCCGGCCACACCGGCGCGTTGCGCATTGCGCTCTGCAAAATCAACCATGCGGTGCGACACATCGCTGCCGTAAATCAGGGGCGCGTCGCCGGGCTCTGGTTGGATGATGCGGGCTTTGGCCTCCTCGCGGATGGCCTCCCACACATGGGCCTGAAAGGGCAGGTATTTTTCAAACGCAAACTGGCGCAAAAGGCCTGGCGGAATATTGCAGGCGATTTGCGCCGCCTCAATCGCCACCGTGCCGCTGCCGCAACACGGGTCGTACAGGGGCAGCAAATCGGCATCGCCATCGGCCCAGCCGCTGGCGGCAATCATGGCGGCGGCGAGGGTTTCTTTGAGGGGCGCATCGCCCGTGTCTTCGCGCCAGCCGCGTTTGAACAGCGCTTCGCCCGAGGTGTCGATATACAGCGCGCA
>CANFJQ010000175.1 GCA_947447615.1 Comamonadaceae bacterium | reverse complement strand
GGAAATCGATTGGCCGCTACCGCTTTTGCCCGTGAACAACTGTGGGACGGCCTGCGCGCCGTAGCGCTGCCAGACTCACGTGTTCATTTGCGCTTTTCAGAGTTCATCCCCGACTTCAACGACTCGGACGCTGCCATTGACCGCATGTGGGCGCTACCCGGTTTTGATGCGGCGCGCCATGTGTTTGTGACGCCAGACAACAGCCTGACTGGGCTGCGCCAGCGCCTGCTGGCGCGCGGCGTGAGCCTGGTAGTTTCTAGCTACAACATGGCCAGCGGCTTTTACCTGCTGCGCCCAGGCGCGGTGCCCAAGGGCCACGAACTCTATGGCGCCTGGCCCGATGGGCTGGCGCATTTTGGCGAGCCGCTCTCGCTCAACGCGCTGGCCGATCTGGGCGCTTTTGATTTTGTGGCGACGGGCGCCTCGGCGGTAGCTAGCTCGGGCGTGCGCTTTGGGCGTGGCCATGGCTTTTTTGATCTGGAGTGGCGCATTTTTAGTGACATGGGCTTGGTGGACAACCTGACGCCGCTGGTCACGGTGGTGCACGATGTGCAAGTACTGGACAAAAAGCTCTACCCCAGCCCCGATGACGTGCTGGTGGACTGGATTTGCACCCCCACGCGCAGCCTGCAAGTGGCGCGCGAAACCCAGCGCCCGCGCGGCCTGAACTGGAAAGACATCACACCCGAGCAAGTGCACGCCATACCGGCTTTGGCCGAGTTGCGGCGCATCATCGGTCTTGCATAAAGCCCATTTTTATTTGCAATCTATTACGATTTCCCCGCCCCTTGTTTTTTAACTTCCCACCTCCAAAGGATGACACCATGAAAGCTTCACGCCGTCAGTTTCTTGCCACTTCCGCCGCTTTGGCGTCTATCGCGCCCATGGGCGCCTGGAGCCAAAGCGCTGCCAAACTCACCATGCAAGCGGCATGGGTGAACGACGCCGAATTCATGGGCTACTTTGTGGCCATGGACAAAGGTTTTTACAAAGCCGAAGGCCTGGATCTGACGTATTTGTCCGGCGGCCCGGACGTGATTCCCGAGGCCTCGCTCTTGTCCAAAAAAGCCGATGTCTGCCTGACCACGGTGGAGACCGCCATCAAGGCCATCACCGACCAAAAAGCACCGCTGGTCATCATCGGCGCGCAATACCAAAAGAACCCGATTGGTATCGTCAGCCTGGCTTCCAAGCCCCTGAAAACACCGCAAGACCTGATCGGTAAAACCATTGCCGTGCCTCCGGTCAACCGCCTGACGGTCGAGGCCATGCTCAAGCTCAATGGCATCGACAAAGCCAAGGTCAAGATCGTGCCTTATGCCTATGACCCGACGCCGCTCATCAAAGGCGAAATCGACGGTTCGCTGGACTTCACGACCAACGTGCCTTTCACCATCAAGAGCATGGGTAAAGACGCCACCAGCTTCCTGCTGGCGGACTTCAAACTGCCGCTGTTTAACGACGTGGTGGTGGTAACGCAAGAGACCCTTAAGACCCGCCGCAAAGACATCGTGGCCTTTATGCGTGCCAGCCGCAAAGGCTGGGACGAGAACTTCAAAGACACCAAAGCCTACCCACCCAAGTTTAAAGACACCTGGTTCAAAGGCACCGGCCGCAGCGTGGAAAACGAGTTGTTCTTCAACGAAGCGCAAAAGCCTTTGATCGCCAACGCAGGTGGCGTGTTCGCCATGAGCGATGCGTCGATCGCTAACTGCATTGCCGCGCTCAACGCGGTCGATGTGAAAGCCGACAAATCGCACTTTGACACCAGCTTGCTCAAAGAAATCTGATGCGTAATAGCGAACTGCGCATAGCCCAGGTCGGGCGCGTGTTCGTAGTCTCCGGCGCTGCGCCATTGGTGGCGCTGGAGAATGTTTCTTTGCATTGCCCTGGCGGCTCGTTTACCGCGCTGATCGGGCCTTCGGGCTGCGGCAAGTCCACCTTGCTGCGCCTGGTGGCTGGCTTGGAACAACCCGATGGCGGCACGGTGCGCATCGGCGACGAGACACCACTGGCTTTGCAGCAACGCGGTGCGCTGGGTATTGCATTTCAAGACGCTGCGCTTTTGCCCTGGCGCTCGGTGGTGGACAACGTACGTTTGCCGCTGGATGTGACCGGCGCGCCAGTGGACATGGCGCGCATCCGCAGCCTGGTGGAGCTGGTGGGCCTAAAGGGTTTTGAAGGCGCATTGCCTTCGCAACTATCAGGCGGTATGCGCCAACGGGTGGCGATAGCACGGGCGCTAGTCACCCAGCCCGAAGTGCTGTTGCTGGACGAGCCTTTTGGCGCGCTAGACCAAATTTTGCGCCGCAGCATGAACCTGGAGCTGCAACGCATTTGGCTGGAGCGGCCCACTACTACGCTGCTGGTGACGCATGGCATCGACGAAGCTTTGTTTTTGGCCGACCGCGTGGCGGTGATGCAAAGCCAGCCCGGGCGGATTGCGCAGATCGTGGAAGTGCCATTTGACAGGCCGCGCAAAGTGGACTTATTTAACAGCCCCGAGTTTCGCGCGCTAGAGCAGCAAGTGGCCGGTATTTTGTACGGCACGGCTTAGCGCACAGTGTATGGATACCCCAACCCGCCACCGCGCTGCTGTGCCAGGCTTGCTGCTGATGCTGCTGCTATGGGAAGTGGCGGGCCAGGCCCAATGGGTGGGGCAAGGTGCATTGCCTGCGCCTAGCGGCATCTTGCGCCAATGGTGGCAAGACCGGGGCGACTACCCGCCGCATATATGGGGCACGCTCAAGACCGCGTTTGCGGGTTTTGTGATCGGTAATACGGTGGCGGTGCTGATGGGCATGTGGTTTGCCTGGTGGCGCCCGGCGGGGCGTTTGATGGCCGGTGTCAACGTCACCCTCTTTGCCATGCCAGCGATTGCGCTGGTGCCGATTTTGGTGATCGCTTTGCAAGGCGATACGCCGCGAGTAGTACTGGCGGCGCTCTCGGTGTATTACCCGACCATGGTGGCCACGGTGCTGGGCCTGACACAAGTGGACGCGCGCTTGGTGGACCTGGTGCGCGTGTATGGCGGAAGCGATGCGCAAGTGCTGCGCCGCATCCGTTTGCGCAGCGGCTTGCCGACGCTGCTAGCAGGTTTGCGCGTAGCCGCGCCGGCTGCGGTGCTGGGCTCATTGCTGGCCGAGTTTGGCAGTGGTGGCAACGCCGGGCTGGGCACGTATTTAATCGGCTCGCTGGGCCGCGCCAACCCGGAGCGTTTATGGGGCATTGGCCTCACAGCCACGGCGATCAGCGGCATCGCCTACGGCTGCGCCGGGCTGATCGCCGCGCGCTTTGCCGGCAACACGCAAAGCGCCAGCACGCCGCTGGGTTTTCAGGCGGGCTTGGATACCGAAAGCGCCGCCACGCGCTGGGCCCTGCGCCTGGGCACGCTGGCTATGCCTTTTTTGCTGTGGTACGGCGTCATTGCGCTGTTCACGCTGCTGGGCGTATCCGACATCGTGCTGCGCGGGCCAGTGGGCGTACTGGAACATTTGTTCAGCGTGGACAAGGCCGACGAAAACCGCGTGGCGCTGCTAGATGCGCTGTCGCAAACCTTGCCCTACACCGTGCTGGGCATGTTGGCCGGGCTGGCGGTGGCGCTGCTGCTGGCGGTAGGCACCACGGTTTATAAAGCGCTGGGCCACAGCCTGATGCCGGTGGCACTGGTCAGCCAGTCCATGCCGCTGGTGGCACTAACGCCTTTGGTGGTGCTGGTGTTTGGGCGTGGCACGGCCAGCATCTTGGTGATCACCATATCGGTGACTTTTTTTCCGGCCTTTGTGACGATTGCCCAAGGCCTGGCGCTGGTGCCTAGCAGCGCGGCGGATTTTGTGCGGGTCTATGGCGCGGGGCGCTGGCGGCAACTGCGCCTGATTGCGCTGCCCTGGGCCTTGCCTTATTTGTGCGCGGCTGCGCGCTTGGCGGCACCGCGCGCGTTTTTGGGCGTGATGATTGCCGAATGGCTGGCCACTGGCACCGGCATCGGCAACTTGCTCAATGTGTCGCGCGGCGTACTCGATTTCGGAATGATCTGGAGCGTCGCGGTGGTGGCCATCCTCATCGCCGTGGCGCTTAACAGCCTGGTCGTGGTGCTGGAGCGCTATGTGCTGCAACGCTACGCCATGGCACCTGCGGCCTGAGTGCGCAACCACCCTTTTTTGATTGCATGAAAGAAGCCTATGGAACACACCGACCATAAACACACGGTTCGCGAGCGCGTGTTTGCAGCGCTGCGCGAAGTAGCCTTTGCCGACAGCCGTTTTCATTTTGATTTCGGCGAATTCATCACCGACTTTGTAGGCAGCAGCGCCGCCACCGATCGCTTGATGGCGCACCGCTTTTACCAACAGTCTGAATGCATTTTCATCACGCCAGACAACTGCATCGAAGAGCTGCGCTACCGCACCCTGTGCGAAGGCAAGCGCATCTTGATGACCACCTATTCCATACGCCGGGGCTTTTGGCTG
>CANFJQ010000174.1 GCA_947447615.1 Comamonadaceae bacterium | reverse complement strand
TCACGCACGTCGAGCACAGCGGTGTGTATGGCCGAATTTTCCTGTGCCAAGGAGGCGAGCAAGGCGCTGTTGATATCGGTGGCAATCACCTTGGCACCTTGCGCAGCGCAGGCCAGCGCACTGGCGCGCCCAATGCCTTGACCGGCTGCAGTGATAAAAATCGTTTTGCCTTGGAGCCGCCCGCTGGTCATATTACAGAATTCCCTAAATTAATTCAAATATGAATAAATCATTCATTTATGAATACCCATGATACGGGAGTTTGCCCATTAGGCGCATAGTGCTTTCCCTAGGTTGGAGGGGTCTATTGCGCATCAGTGGTTTACGCCGCCAGCGCTTATAGCCAATGCCAGAGGTGCGCCCTTGCGAGGATTCTTAGGGAAACTGCTGTGCGCCGGCATATTGCATAGGGCGCGCCCCTTCCTAGTTAGGTGTGCGAAGGCTTTTCCTGGCGCGACCCGTGCCAAGGTGCACAATCGCGCATCGCAACTACTTTCTGGACACCATGCGCAAACTGCGTCGCGTTTTGATAGGGCTGTGCTGCCTGCTCGGCACACTGGCTTTTGCCCAGGCACCGGTCAAGTGCAACTCCGGCCCGAAATCCGGTTGGACCGCCTCCGACAAACTTTCCAAGCTGCTGGAAACCAAGGGCTACAAAGTGCGCCGCATCGGCGACATGGCGGGCTGCTATGTGGTGGTGGGAACCAATGAAAAAGGCGAAGACGGCGAGTTCTTTTTCCACCCGCTGACGCTGGGGATTGTGGGCAGTCGCTTGCGTTAGGCCGCGTGTGCCTGACCGGGCTGAGCAGGCTGTTAACCAGCAACTGGTTGATTGCGTCAAGCTCTAGGCCTAGGGCCACAGCGGCGATGGGCCTTAGGCATATTCTTGTAGGCTAGCGCCATGCAAATTTATTACAACCCCGACCACGCCGCCCACCAGGGCAAGCTGGAGATGTTCCGTGGCCGCATGGTGCCCTGCCATGAAGTACCGCAGCGCCAGAACCAGGTCGCTGCCGTATTGCAGGGGCGCTCGCTGGGTCCGCTGCAAACGCCAAGCCGTTTTGATGACGCGCTGCTTGAGCGCATTCACAGCTCGCGCTACCTGCGGTTTTTACAAACTGCCTGGCAACAATGGATTGCGCTGGACCCAGCCAATGGGGCGCTGGACGCCATCCCCAGTGTCTGGCCGACGCGTAGTTTTCGCAGCGACATCGAGCCGGATAATTTTGCGGCGCGCATGGGCCTGTATTCTTTTGATGCTGGAACGCCACTGACCGCAGGCACCTGGCTGGCGGCGCGCAGCGGGGCCGACTGCGCGCTGAGTGCGGCAGCGCATATTGCGCAAGGCGGGCGCGCCGCCTTTGCGCTGAGCCGTCCGCCGGGCCACCACGCAGGCGCGGATTTTTTTGGCGGTTATTGTTTTCTCAATAATGCAGCGCTGGCTGCGCAGTACTTGCGTGACACTGGCCTAGAGCGTGTGGCGGTACTGGATGTGGACTACCACCACGGCAATGGCACGCAAGCGATTTTTTACGAGCGCGCCGATGTATTTTTCGCCAGCATCCACGGCGACCCGCGCACGGAATACCCGTTTTATTTAGGCCATGCCGACGAGCGCGGCCAAGGCGCGGGACTGGGTTTTAACCTCAATCTTCCCCTGCCGCGCGCTAGCGACTTTGCGCGCTGGTCTGTGGCATTGGAGCTGGCCTTAAAAGCCATTAGCACCTATGGCGCGCAAGCCCTGGTGGTGTCGCTGGGCGTGGATACTTTTGCAGGCGACCCGATCTCCGGCTTCGCGCTGCAAAGCGATGACTATCTGCGCATGGGCGAGCGCATCGCCCACATAGGTTTGCCTACGGTGCTGGTGTTTGAAGGCGGCTATGCGGTGGATGCGGTGGGCGTCAACGTGGCGAATGTGCTGCAAGCTTTTGCATGAGACTTGATGCGGCAAGTGCTAGAAGCCGATTTAAGTTTTTTGTGCGTGCGCCAATGCCCGCGCACTGCGTGCAAACGCATATACCCCGCCACCGGCAACGGCCATCAGCATCAGCGACAAACCCAGGCTGGCCGACCAGTCCAGCATCAGCCCAGCCGCCGAGGAGGCCACCAGCGCCCCCAGGGTGTAGGTCAGCACCAACACCGCCGTGCTGTTGACCAGGGTGATGCCGGTTTCGCGGCTGCCGATGTCAAACATGGTGAGCGTGTACAGCGTGCCACCGGCTGAACCCCATAGCAGCGCCACCGCCCAAACCAGTGTGGTGAACTGCTCTAAGGCCAGGACCATGGCGCCTGAAATAAGTAAGAGCACCGCCAACAACACCATGAGTCGGCGCCGTCCCAATGTGGGCGAAGCAAAGCGGTCTGCCACCATGCCCGCAGGAATGGCGCATAACGTGCCGCCCAGACCACTTAAGGACAGCAGCAATGCCGCTTCCCCCGGAGGTAGGCCCAGGCTTAGGCCATAAATCGGCAGCACCGAGCTGAGGCCCATTTCAAAAAACCCGCCAACAAAACCGGCCAGCATCACCACTGGGTTGGCGCGCACCGCATGCCACAGACCGACCAGTCCGACGCGGGCGGTGTCGCTGTCATGGTCATGCGGCAGGCGTGGTATCAAAGCAGTCCACGCCAGGCCAACCAGCATCAGGCCGATGACGATACGCAGTGCGGCAGGGTCATCCGCGCCCAGCCACGCCAGCAGCGCGGGCCCGACCACCATGGTCATGCCGATCAGCGTCGCATACGCGCCAATCAGCGTGCCCCGGTGCTGCGGCGGTGAAAACTCGGCGATGAATGCCTCTGCCAAAACCCAGCGCATACCACCGGCCATGGCGCTGAGCAAGAGCAGCACAAACCATGCGGCCAGTTGGTCGGTGAATAAAAAGCCAATGGCGGTAAACAGCGGCGTGATAGTCGCCAGCCACAGCGCATTGCGCCGCCCCATGACGCGGGTAATCGCCGACGCAAAAGGCGTCATGACAAAAATGCCCAGCCACTCGGTGGCGGCAAACAAACCGGCTATGGTGTTAGACACCTCGGCACGCTTGAGCAATAAAAGCAGCAGCGGCAGCAACATAAATACGCCGCATAACTGAAATAGCGTGGAGCCGAATACGGCGATCAGACCGCGATGCGCCGCCATAGCCTAGCTTTAGCCCGCGCTGCCAAGGCTCAGGCCGGCATGTTCGCGCAAGGGGTGGAAATGAATTTTCGGAAAACGCTCTTGCGCCAGACGCACGTCATAGGGACTGGTGCACAAAAAGGCCAGGGTATCGGCTGCGTCTTTGGCCATGCGCTGGGGGTAGGCATTCACAAACTCGCGCAACTCAGCCGGGCTGTCGGCGCTTATCCAGCGCGCGCCGGTGTATTGGCTGCCCTCTAAGCGGATGTCGGCATCGTACTCGCCCTTGAGGCGGTGTTGAACCACTTCAAACTGCAATTGCCCCACAGCGCCCAAGAGCATATTGCCGCCCATCTCCGGCTTGAACACCTGAATCGCGCCTTCTTCGCCTAGTTGCGCCAGGCCTTGCTGCAATTGCTTGGTGCGCAGCGGGTTTTTGAGTACCACGGTCATAAACATTTCGGGCGCAAAAAACGGTAGGCCGGTGTATTGCAGGTTGATCGTGCCGTCGGTAATTGTGTCGCCCAATTGCACCCCGCCGTGGGTGGTAAAGCCCACAATGTCACCGGCATAGGCCTCTTCGACGGCCTCGCGGCGCTGGCTCATAAAAGTCACCACGCTGGTCGGGCGCAACTCTTTGGCGGTGCGCATTACCTTGAGCTTCATGCCTGGCGTGTACTTGCCCGAAGCCATGCGCACAAAGGCGATGCGGTCGCGGTGGTTGGCGTCCATATTAGCTTGCACCTTGAAGACCACGCCGCTAAAGGCCTTGTCCTCAGGCTGCACTTCCTGCACCACTGGCTGGCGGTTGACCTGCACGGTGCTGGTGCGGCTTTGCGGCGAGGGCGCCAGGTCTACCAAAGCGTCCAGCACTTCCATGACACCAAAGTTATTCACACCCGAGCCAAAAAACACCGGGGTTTGCTTGCCCGCCAAAAAGGCGGCGTGGTCCCAGGCCGGGGATGCGCCCGTGGCCAGCTCCATACTCTCTACGGCGCTGGTCCATTCGCTGCCAAAGCGTTGTTGCAAGGCCTCCGGATGCGACAGGGCAATAGCGTCAAAGTCCTGCGGCAGGCGCTCGCTGCCGCTTTCAAACACGGTCATGGTGTCGGTGCGCAAATTGATGATGCCGCCAAACAATTTGCCCTGGCCCACCGGCCAGGTCATGGGCACGCAAGGCATGCCCAGTTCGCGCTCGATTTCGTCCAGAATGTCCAAAGGCTCGCGCACTTCGCGGTCCATTTTGTTGACGAAAGTGATGATGGGCGTATCGCGCTGGCGGCAGACCTCGATCAAGCGGCGGGTTTGCGCCTCCACGCCATTGGCCGCATCAATCACCATCAGCGCCGCATCCACGGCGGTGAGCACGCGG
>CANFJQ010000173.1 GCA_947447615.1 Comamonadaceae bacterium | reverse complement strand
GCCGCTCTTTCCGAGCGCGCCCAGGAGCGCCAGATGACCGTCGACGAACGGGCCAAGGAGCGCGAGGACGCACTGTCCGCTCGTACGCAGGCCCGCACCGACCTTCTCGCCGCCCGTGACCTAGACCGAACCGATCGCCTCGCTCAGATCGAAGCCGAGAAGAAACGCTGGGATGCCGAGATGGCCCTTCGTGAGAAACAGTTCTCTCTGACCAAGGAGCGTGGAGCGACCGAGGACACCCGCTCCGCCGGCCTCGACAAGGAACGTCGTTATTGGAACTCCTTCGACCGTCATCTGAAGTCCGGCGTCGAAATGAGTCCTGAGGATCTGGCCACCGAGATCACGGATCTCCGTGGACGTGACGACCGGACCGATGACGACGATGCCCGTCTCGATGCGCTGGGTCGTGCCTATAGCATCCAGCGTTCGGCTCTGCGTAACATCCGCGGTAAGAAGACTTCCATCGACCCGGAGAACCCGCTCGACCGTACGGAGACCCCGACCTTCCAGCAGGGCGTGGATCTGCCTCCCCTCGGTGGCATCAGTGTCCCAGGCGTGCAGGACGCAGTTAAGGCCTGGCAGGACAAGGTGAAGCCTGGCGCCTCCGCGTCGTCTCCCATCCCTGGTAACCGGACACCTGACACCATCATCCCAGGGGTCGACCTCGACGGCATCTCTTCCCGCATCACTCGTCGCCTTTCCGATAACAAGGCCGAGCTCGCTGAGCACAACCGCGAGCTCGCCTCGGGCGATGAGCGCTATGGCTTCCTGAACATCTGGAGCCGCCGCTCCGCCGCTCAGGATCTGGCCGAGAAGGTACGACGCGGTGAGCAGGACAAGGCCGCGCTCGAAGAGCTGCGCACCAATCCGAACCACCCGCGTGCGCCTGACGTCCTTTCCCGCCTCAACCGCGAGTACTGATCCCTTTTCCCCTTAACCAAACCACCCACATGGCATTCGACCTCGACAGTTACGCCGACAACCGACCCCAGCCGCTCCGCCGCGGCTCCTCTCTCGATCGCTGGAGCGAAGAGCGTTCCCGTGACGAGGATCCCGGCACTCTTGGCGGCATCTGGAACAGCGTGAAGCGCGGCTACTATTCCGGTCGCCGAGCCTCCGCTCTCTCCGACGCCCGCGATATCCAGGAGGAGGCGCCGCCGCCCCTCGAGCCTCTCGACGCTTCTGAGGCCGAGATGGAACGTCGCGTCGTGCAAGGCGGCGATGCTAAGGACGAGGCTGAACTGCAGCGCCTTTCCCGGCGTTCCCTTGCCAAGTCCAACGCCGAGCTCGAGGTCAATCGTCGCGCCGCCTACGAGGTTGAGAAAGCCAAGCGCATCGACGACAGATCCCAGAGGGTCGCCGAACTCACCGATAAGCTCGGCACGCTTCCTTCCTCGGAGGCCTATCGTCGCTGGCAGGCATCAGACGGTGCGAACGCCGCCTGGGACGCCTTCGCTTCGAATCCATTCCAGGTTACTGCCAACATGATTGGCGAGGGTGCATCGCAGATGGCCGGCCAGATGGCGGCCACTGCCGCGGCCGGCGCGGCTGGCGGTAGCGTCTTTGGTCCTGTCGGTTCAACGGTTGGCGGCGGACTCGGCGCTGGTATCTCCGCCTTCCGTTCCGAATACGCCAACGGCTTCCTGCAGTCCATGGAGGAGGCGGGCATCGACCTTTCCGACAAGAAGTCCGTCATCTCCGGACTCAACGACGCCAAGGTCATGGATCACGCCCGCACTTACGCGGAGCGCCGCGCCATCCCGCAGTCCATCTTTAACGCCGTGAGCGCCGGCCTCGCCGGACGCTTTATCGCCAAGCCGGTCGCAGGTGCGTTCATGGACAGATTTGCCGCTCGCACCGCCAACGGTGCTATCGAGGCCGGCATCCAGTCTGCCGTGGGCGCCGCCGGTGAGGCCGCGGCCCAGTATGCCAGTACCGGCAAGGTGGATGATCTTAAATCTCTGGTCGGGGCCGGCATCGCCTCCTTCGGAATGGCTCCCATCGAGGGAATTGCCGCCGGAGCCTATCGCCGGATCGGTTCTCCCGAGCACGGGTCTTCTACTGTCCGCATTACCGACGTCGCCGCCAAGGCTGCCGAGGAGGCTGCCGGTGAGCGTGCCGCCGCAGATTCGCCCGCGCTCGCAGGCGAACGCGCACGAGTCGAGCAGGAGGCCCGTATCCGCCGTGAAGCCGAGGGCGATTTCGGCGAAGCCGTTCCTGCTTATGCCCGCAAGAAGAAGGCCGCCGCCCCGGCCGAGCCTCCGCCTCCCGCTCCGGATCCGACCGGAGGCCCGGAAGGGCAGGGGCCGTTCGAGCAACTGCAGACCTACCGCATCGACGGCACGCTCTCCACGTTCGTCGAGCATCAGCAGGCCGGGACCGTCTCCGCCGGTGTGGAGTTCGTGAGAAACGCCGAGGACGCGGCCAATGTCCTGGCATCCCTCCGTCGCTATCCGCAGGAAAACATCGTGATGCTGGTGACGGACAAGAACGGCCGTCCGATCCACGTCGCACGTCACCAGATCGGCGGCCCCACCTCCGCAGGCTTTAATCCTGGCATCCTGATCGGCACGGCCGCCAGTACCCCAGGCGCCGCGGAGGTCTGGTTCGCGCACAACCATCCCTCTGGCAAGGCCTCGCTTTCGCCGGCGGACATTTCCGCTTCCGGAGCCGTGCAGCGTCTCTCCGAGGCAGCTGGTCTCAAGTATGGCGGAGCGCTGGCTATCGCTTTCGACAAGTTCGCTTTCATGGACAACGGCGGAAGCATCTACGCGAACCGGCCGGTCCCTGACCTGCCTGAGAAGTTCAAGTATCCTGTCACCGAACGCGTGTACCGTAATGTCGGCTACCTCGGTCAGACCGCCTTCAGCGACCCCCTCGTCGTCTCGCAGGAGATGCCAGGACTGCTCGGTGGTCGCCCAGGTATCGTCCTGACAAATAACGCGAACATGCCGGTCGCCGCGATTCCTCTGACCGAGGAGTTCATGCGCCAGATGATCCGCCCGGGCGGAGCCGACCAGTTCTTCGCCTCCGTCGAGCGCAGCAACGCGGTCAACGCGTTTGTCTACACGGCCGACATGCCTCCCGAGGCCCGTGTGCCCGTCATCGAGAATATCTCCCGCTTGGCCAATGCCTCAAAAATCACGCTCCTGGACGCGGTCGACGCAGCCGGAGTCACGCACTCGCGCCATATCATCGGTTACGATTCTTCCTTCCGCTCCCGTGGTGAGCCTGGTTCTTCCGCCGGCGCCACCGAGGTCGGTGCGTCCGTCGATGATTTGACGGGTGCTCTTCGCAGCAGCTTCGGCAAGGCCACCGACAAACTTCTCGAGCTCGGTCGTATCCGTGTCGTGCAGTCGGTCGACGAGCTGCCTGGCGTCCATCCTGACGACACCAAGGGCGTGGCAATGCCTGATGGTACGGTTCACATGGTCGCCGATAATGTTGGCGTGGATGAGGCCCGTGGTATGGTGCTCCACGAAGTAGGCGTCCATGTCGGGCTTGAGAACATGCTCGGCTCGGATCTCTACGCCAATGTGCTCGACCACGTCGACCGGCTCATCGCCTCGGGCGACGAGCACGCAGTCGCTGCCCAGGGCGCCGTGCCTGATGACACTCCGGCGCAGATGCGCCGCGAAGAGCAGCTCGCCTACCTGATTCAGAACGCCCCCGAGTCCAGCGTCGTGCGCCGCATCATCGCGGCTGTGCGTGCCTGGGTCTATCGCAACGTGCCCGGCGGCCGCATGATGTCCCTGGATATCGCTGACCTTCAGGAACTCGCCAAGGCCGCCGTGCGCCGTGAGGCCAACGAAGCCGCCGGCGAGGGCGCCGCGGATTCTAGCCCGGCGCTCAGCCGCCGTGGCCGCACCTGGCTCAAGACCCCCGACGGCGGTTACGACTGGGGCCGTCTCCCTGAGCAGGACGCCAAGCGGCTTGGCGTTGACCCGGGACGAATCGTGATGATGGACGGCGTCCATGTGAGCGATCATCGCGGCCAGGGGCTCGAGCACATCGAGGCTCAGCACGGCGATGAAATCCGAGAGCTCGGCCAAGAGCCGACTGACTTCGTCCGCGGTATCCTCCGCGATTATAACAACATGGTGGTGCAGGACGGTGGCCGCATCGCACTCCTTCGTACCTCACGTCCTATGGCCGTCGCGATCCTCGACCCGATGGAATCCGGCGGCTACTTCGTGCGCACGGCTTACTCCGATCCGACTAACAGTCTCTATCGGCGCCTAAGCCAGCGCGGTGACATGGTGCGACGCGTCAGCACCCCCGAGCCGCCTGACAATGTCGACGACCCGGGTCGCGGCTCACGCCCGAGACCGCCTGCTCCGCCTGGTCCGCCCGGAGACTCAGTCCCAGCCCCCAAGTACAGCCGGTCAGGAGGTCCGGCACCGCGCCCTACCGGGGCCTCCCTGGCTGACGCTGTCGTCAGCTCGGGAGGCAAAGACGCCCCCTCCGCTTCCGCCCTGGACGCCCTAGGCCACCAGGACCTGACTGCCTACGCCGACAGGCTCCTGG
>CANFJQ010000172.1 GCA_947447615.1 Comamonadaceae bacterium | reverse complement strand
GTCTATAGCACTTTGGGCGCACGCCTGGACGTGGTGGAAATGATGGACGGCCTGATGCAAGGCGCGGACCGCGATCTGGTCAAAGTCTGGCAAAAAATGAACGCCAAGCGCTTTGACAACATCATGCTTAAGACCAAAACCGTGGGCGCACGCGCTTTGCCCGAGGGTATTGAAGTCACATTCGAAAGCGCCGAACCCGGAGGCACGGCCCCCGCGCCCCAGGTCTATGACCTGGTGCTGCAAGCCGTAGGCCGTACGCCCAATGGCAAAAAGATCGCTGCTGACAAAGCCGGTGTCGCCGTGACCGACCGGGGCTTTATCAACGTCGATATTCAGATGCGCACCAATGTGCCGCACATCTTCGCCATAGGCGATATCGTGGGCCAGCCTATGCTGGCGCACAAAGCGGTGCACGAGGCGCATGTGGCCGCTGAAGTCATCGCGGGCGAACTGCAAGGCAACAAAGAACTGGCCGCTGCGGCCTTTAACGCCCGCGTCATCCCCAGCGTGGCCTACACCGACCCTGAAGTGGCCTGGGTGGGACTTACCGAAGACCAGGCGAAGGCCCAAGGCATCAAGGTCAAAAAAGGCTTGTTCCCTTGGACCGCCTCAGGCCGCGCCATTGCCAATGGCCGCGACGAAGGCTTTACCAAGCTGCTGTTTGACGACAGCCCTGAAGCCCACGGTCACGGCAAAATTTTGGGCGGTGGCATCGTCGGCACCCATGCGGGCGACATGATCGGCGAGATCGCACTGGCTATCGAGATGGGCGCGGATGCCGTGGACATTGGCAAGACGATTCACCCGCACCCCACGCTGGGCGAGTCCATCGGCATGGCGGCGGAAGTGGCGCATGGCAGTTGTACGGATTTGCCACCGGCGCGCAAGTAACCCCACCTGAGCGATGGAAAGCGCTTGCGCTTTGGTATCATTTCTATAAAATGAGTGCAATGGTGCTTATTAGTATAAGGTATATCAAATGGCCAACGTGAATGTAAGAAACCTGCCCGATGAGGTTCATCGGGCCATCCGAATCCAAGCCGCCCACCATGGCCGCAGCACCGAGGCGGAAATCCGCGACATCCTGGAGCAGGCAGCAAAGCCGCAGGGGCGCGTGAAACTTGGCTCGTACTTGGCTGCCATCGCCCGCGATGCAGGCGGCCTGACCGATGAAGAACACGCCTTGTTAGAGAGCGTGCGTATCAAGACTACAGCTCGTGCGGCGAGTTTCGAATGATCCTGCTCGATACGAACGTCATTTCGGAGCCGCAGCGCCGGGAGCCCAATGCCCGTGTCCTTGAATGGATAGACGCGCAAGCGCTGGAAACGCTCTACCTGTCTGTGGTCACGGTAGCCGAGCTGCGTGCAGGTATCGCGCTCCTACCTGCCGGAAAGCGCCGGGACAGCCTGCATGACAACTTGGAAAAACGCCTGCTGCCCATGTTCGCCAATCGGGTGCTGTCGCTCGACATGGTTTGCACAAAAGCCTACGCCGAACTACTTGCCAAGACCCGCGCTGTCGGCTTGGCGGTTGAAACGGCCGATGCCTTCATCGCAGCCATAGCACTCGCTAATGGCTTCGCCGTCGCCACCCGAGACACCCGTCCTTTTGAGGCTGCTGGGGTGCCCGTCATCAACCCTTGGGAAGCCTCGCCCTAAGGCGATGCTAACGGGGTGACGATGCACAAAATCAGACACCTAGAGGTTATTACCCCGCGATGGAAGGCTGGGCTGAGGAAGGCGCTAAGCAGGTATGAATGATCCAACTGCTCGCGCCCAACAAGCGCGTAACCCCCTTCATGGTGTAACGCTCGAGGCAATCGTGCGCGCCCTTGAAGCGTGCTACGGTTGGGAAGCGTTGGCCCGCCAGATTCCTATCCGTTGCTTTTCGCACGACCCGAGCGTCAGCTCGAGTTTGAAATTCCTGCGCAAAACACCTTGGGCGCGTGAAAAGGTGGAGAGCCTGTACCTGTTCGTGCTGAGGGAGCAAGCGCGCAGGGAGCGCGCTGGCCCGTGAACTGATTGCAGCACGCACATCACAAGCTGCTGATAGTCGGCGATTCGTTAGGCCTAAATCGGTGCGGGCTTGCGCGCCGTGCGTTTTGGCTTGCTGGCAAGGGTGCCCTGCGCTTCAACGTATGAATCCAGCAAGCGGCGGATCATGCGCTGGTACTGGGTCTGGTGCTTGGCTGCCTCAGACTTGAAAAACTCCACGCTGCTTTTGCTCAGGGCCAGCGTGACTTTCACGCCATCTTCCTTGAACGCCAGCTCGGCAGGAGACGGCAGAAAATCCGCGACTACCTCAATATCGCCCATGGGCTCATCCGTGTAAACGATCTTCTTTTTCATACATTGCCTTTCCTTTGCGCCAATAGCCTGCCCCGATGATTCGAATGACTTTGCGCCTGTTGTCAGTGCCGTGGTGCACATGCAGCTAGTGACGGATGAATTATTTATTCGGACCCAAAGCGACCGGTCAAACTTAGACAACTGCCCGTGATCGGCGAGCCGCACTTACGCGCTTGTTGAGGGTGACGTCACCTCCCAAGTGGTCAATCACCACTGAAGGACGATCAGGAAACTTGGCCACCAGTTCCAGCTTTCCGCCCATGCTTTCCACGTAGTGCCGCATTGTTGAAAGCAGCATGTCGCTGCGCTTTTCCAGACGAGAAATGGTGTCCTGACGCACCCCCAAGGCGGCAGCCATTTGCTCTTGGGTTTGCTGAGCAGCATGGCGAAGGTCTTTGAGTGTCGCCAACTCCATGGCCCGATCTTCGACCCGTTTTTTTCGGGCTTTGGGCAGCGTAGCCATCACGTCATCGAGTTTTCTTGCCATTTTTGGACTCCTTAGTTGATTGACTCAAAGATGCCAGATGATCGCCGTAACGCGCATCGGCCACCGTGAGTAAGCGCTTGTAAAACCTGCGCTGATCTGCCCCACCTTTATCGCCACCGACCAGCACGATCGCTTGTCTTAAGGGATCGAAGGCAAAGGCCACTCGCCAAACCTGACCATTCCAAGAAAACCGAAGTTCCTTCATGTTGCTGTGACGTGAACCCTTCAGGGTATCGACGGTAGGTCGCCCCAAATCAGGTCCAAACGTAGCCAGCAACTTGGCATGCGCCAAGAGTTCGTCTTGAAGATCCTCAACCAAGGCTTCAAACTCGGTGTCGAATGCGACGTGAAATAGAACAGTCCAAGTCATTGCCAAATTATGGACTTAAAAACATATTTTGTCAATTGCAATTTGAATGAAAAACAGACTTGACTAGTAGCTGGCCCGTGAACTGATTGCAGCACGTATGAGAGTGGGCCTGACGCAAGGCGATGTGGCCGCACGCATGGGCGCGACCCAAAGCGTGGTGACACGCATCGAAAGTGGCAGGAGCACGCTATCCATGCGAACCGTCCAACGCTTTGCCAATGCCGTGGGTGCGCGTGCCGTGGTGCGCATGGAGCCTTTGACGGCCGCGTCAGGTTATCGCATCAGCCAAGGCCGGTGACAACTTGATCGATTGATGCCCAGGCTGGCAGCTTTGGGCGCAGTTTCGGGGTACTCATGCCATCTTGTCACCCAAATTTCAAGTTTGGTATCGACACACATGGTTTTGGACTATTTCTGGGTGTCATCGTGTTTTTCGGAGTTGGCGACAAGGAAGCTGTTGTACCAACGGCTAACCCTGAAAATTCGTATTGCTGCCCTTAAGCTCAGCACGATGCCCAGCACGTACAGGAAGTAGCCAACAAACCAAGCTATGTAGTTGAGGTAGGGGAGGATAGGACTGATGTGCTTAAGCCATATGGGCGTGGGAACCCAAAGAGACTCACAGATGATGGCGTAAAGCAAACCAATAACTTGGACAGAGACGATGAACAGGAAAGTTGAGCTAACGCTCAGATACTCCGACTTGGCTTCGTCTTTTCTTGCAATGAGCTCTTTGAACTGGTCACTACCGAAGCCCAGAAAAATTGCGAATCCACCCAAAGTGAACCCCAGCAAGCTTGGCAGCACAGAAATGGCTTTTGCCCACCAATCAGGAGCAAGCCAAGCCGGCCAGCATAAAAAGCTAACGGCAAGAGCAATACGAAAGTCAAAAGACTTCAAAATTGCTGCGGTGCCGCCCATGTTTTTCAAAGCCAGCTTCGCAATCTCTAAATCGGTTTTGGCTGTGTGGCTGTTAGACATTGCTCAAGCGACCAGTCGGCGAGCTACTTCAATGAAGGCATTCCGCTCGGTTATAACGTCGGGGTCGTAACTGGTGGGCTCTTTAAGTGGGTATTTCGTTGAGGCAGCAGACTCAATAACTCCTTCTGCATTCATACCCTTTTGGGTGTACTTGCCATTGTTTACGGCAATCCTGAACATCTTGAGCATCTCAGCGTCAGGACTGATGGTTTTCTCTTCATTCGCCTTGACGAATGTAGTGACTTCTTTCTTCAGACTTCGTCGCTTGAGGCGGTCATAAAAACTTTGGTCATCTGGAGTTGCCCCTTTAGCCCGGACACAATATTGTTCTGCTAAAGGAGTTAGAAATGAGGCAAAGAAAAGGGGCGTATCCGCCCGAATTTCGTCAGCAAATGGTGGAGTTGGTCCGAGTTGGACGCAAGCCCAGCGAATTGGCCCAGG
>CANFJQ010000171.1 GCA_947447615.1 Comamonadaceae bacterium | reverse complement strand
GCGCCAGGTCCAGCGCGCCCTTGCGCATGCTGGAAAACTGGGCCATGGTCTTCATAAGCGAGGAGCCGGGGTAAATCTCAAATTTGAGTGCGCCGTTGGTGCGCTTTTCCACGTCGGCGGCAAATTTGCGCACCAGGCGGTCGCGGAAATCGCCCTCAATGGCGGTGCCGCCGGGAAACTGGTGCGAAATTTTCAGCGTGGTGTTTTGGGCCAGGGCTGCAGAAAAAGGGGAAGCAGCGAGCGACAAGGCGCCTGCGGCTTTCAATAGATTGCGTCTCTTCATGGAAATATCTCCTAGGGGCGGGGCGAACAAAAAACCCATGCAAGCAGCATCATTGCAGGCCGCGTGGGGTAATACAGGCGCTCTTTTCGAGCTTTCAAGTATATATTATTCTATTCAATGTATTTTTTTGATCTATTAGTAAATACCCTTAGTTGAATTTGTGAATACTCATGCGATACTCTGGGGATGAAAATTTCTGACGTAGTCCGTGAAAAAATCGAAGAACAGATCGCCACAGGCGAGTTGCCGCCAGGCAGCACGCTTGACGAAGCTGCCTTGGTAGAAGCCCACGGCGTCTCACGTACCCCTGTGCGCGAGGCACTGATTCAACTAGCCACCGAAGGTCTGATCGAGATGCGCCCGCGCCACGGCGCCGTGGTCACCAGCATTGGCCCGGCGCGGCTGATTGAAATGTTTGAGGTGATGGCTGAACTCGAATCCATGTGCGGTCGCCTGGCTGCACGGCGTATGAGCGAGGGCGAACGCAAAGCCCTGTTAAAAGCCCACGAAGACTGCGAAAAAGCCCGTGCTGCCAACGACCCGGACGGCTATTTTTATTTCAACGAGCTGTTCCACGCCGCCGTCTACGCAGGCAGCCACAACCAATTTTTAAGCGAGCAGGCGCAGCAACTGCACCGCCGCCTGCGCCCCTATCGGCGACTGCAACTGCGGGTGCGCGACCGTATGGGGAGCTCTTTTGCCGAGCATGAGTCCATCGTCCAGGCGATTAGCGCGGGCGACGCCCAGGCCGCGGGTCAGGCGCTGCATGACCACATCGTGGTGCAGGGCGAACGCTTTGGTGATTTATTGGCTTCCTTGTCAGCGCTCAACGCGCAAACGGTTTGACGCGGCTGGCCTTGCCGGCCAGCGTTTCAAGGGCCCTGCGCCGGACCACTTGGGCTTATCGCCTGCGCATGTTCCAAATCAAAACAATCGATCTAAGCTTTTCGAGTAAACCACCGTTTTCTTCCGAAACTTTTCGTGGTTTGATTCAATGTCGTTGAGCTCATACAGGTAATTCACCATGATGGCGCTGGATTGCGCAAGTCCTTTTTTAGACAAATCAGCGGCCCAGTTGATATTGTGTAATTCGGCACCATTGGCGAGGTGGAACTTGGCCACCGAGTCACCCGCCGCGCTGTGTACGTGCTTGGACAGGTAAACAAAGCACAGGCGCATCAGTGCGGCCTTTTCATCCGCAGTCGCGCTCGTCGGTTGCCAGCCCGCTGTGGCGCGTTTAGTCCACACTTCACCTCCTGGCATCAGCAGTTTCACCGCAGCGGCTGTCCTGTCCTTTTTGTCTGCAATCTGCTCTGGCGTCAGCGATGCTGGCAGCGTATCGAGCCAACGATTGAGACCCGGTACCGGCGACAGCGTACAAAAGGTCTTGACGCTGGGAATTTCTTGCAAAATTTTCTCAGCCACCCGCTTGATCAAGAAGTTGCCTAAATTGACGCCCTTGAGGCCGGGCTGGCAGTTGCTGATGGAGTAAAAAATGGCGGTCTTGAATTTCTTCGCCTCCAAGGCCTCGGACTTCTTGTCCAGCAAAGGGCCCACTTCCTTGGCGATGCCGGCGACCAATGCCACCTCCACAAAAATCAGTGGCTCGCCAGGTAGCTGGGGATGGAAGAAGGCATAACACCTCCGGTCGGGTTGCAACCTGCGGCGCAGATCATCCCAGCCGTCAATCGCATGCACCGATTCATGTTGAATGATCTTCTCAAGTAATTGAGCAGGGGAGGACCAGGTGATCTCATGCAGCTCCAAGAACCCAGGGTTGAACCATGAACCTAGCAAATGCTGCATGTCGGCATCCACCGCCTTGAGTCCTGGCTTGGTTTTGGCATGTTCAAGCAACCGCTCGCGCATGCGCACGATGGTCTGCGTACCGTCCGGTGCACGGTTGAGCCTCCGCAGGAGCTCTTGACGTGGAGGTTCTACGGTCTTCAAGAGATGGATTAGGCTCTCATCGTTGCCGGTCTCTGAGTAGCGCTGGGCGGCGCCCAGCACGGCAACTGGGTCTGGGCTGAACTGCTTAGCTAGAAATTCAAAAAACTTCAGCTGCTCAGTCTTATCCAGTAGCTTGAATTGGCTCACCAGTTTGCCCGCTACCCCGCGTGCATTAGCGTCGCCGCGTTCGGACATGAGGCTGTTGGCTGTTTTCTTTGCTGACTCCAGCGAGTTAGGTTTAGTAAAGCGTTCGAACACGATAGGCCTTATTGGTGGTATTTTGGCTCATTTTGCGGTTTTAGTGCGCCAAATGCGTGGACTTAATACGAATACCCTTGGAAAGAACCAATTCAATGCTTGGACTAGGTGCCGATTTGCAGCAGTAGATCAATCCAAGGAACATGAAATGGGCTGGTCGAAGCGGTCCATTCCATCAGGCCTGAGCGAACGGAAGCGCGCGGGGCATTTTGCCGGTGAGTTGGCCTATCGCGTTTGCAAAAGCGGGTGCCAACGTTGGCAGGACTGGTCCGCCCCTGCCAGATGGGGGTTCGGCACTGTTAACGATGTGAACTGCGATATCGGGCATATCGGGCCTACGGGCTAGTATGGGGCCGTCAAAGTTGCTCCATGCAATAGTATCCCTCTGATAGGAAGCGGCCAAGTAAGACAAGCATAAGATCGAAATGCGTCTGGTTTTCTCGAAAGCGAAACTGCCCTTACAGACGCCAATGTGGTTTATTGAAATGGGAGACCTTATCAACGGCTTGGCCGTGAAATAAGCGTGTAATAAACTTTCTTTTCTGGGAAGAAAAGAGTCAGTAAAAGACTCTGCAGATGACAATATCGACCACCAAAACAGAAAAAACATTGAAAAATTCAATGCTGTTTAAGTTGGCTTCGCAACTTGGGATCGAACTAGTCCTAAACAGATTCAATGTCTGCTTTCGGAAATGTACTTCGATCTTTCAGATTTCCGCTTTGGGTCGTAAGCGATCTATCAAGCTCATCACAATGAGCACTAAAGAGTCACCCCTACCCCCCCACAAACCACCACCAACACCGTCCGCGCATCCCCCACCGCATGCGGTGTTTCATACAAAGCAGCCAGTGCCGCGCCGCAAGCCGGTTCGACCAAGATACGGTGATCATGGGCAAAGCGTTGGCAGGCGCTGAGGGCTTGGGCGTCGCTGACCAGGGCGCTGCGTACGGTGTGGCTTAGGGCGCTGTGTACTACGGCATCGCAAACGCGTGCCGAAGCTAATGAGTTGGCAATAGTTTTCATGGCCGGTAAGGTGACTGCGTGGCCTGCTTGCAGGGCCGCCTGAAAAGACGCGGCGCCGTCGGTTTCTACGGCCAGCACGGCGGTGTCTTGCCAGCCTTGGCGGTCCAGGCCGGTGAGCATGCCTTGCAGCAGGCCGCCGCCACCCACCGAGCACACCAGCAGGTCCGGGCGCAGGCCGGCTTGGGCCACTTCGTCAATTAGCGAGGCATGGCCTTCCCACAGCAGTGGGTCGTCAAAGGGATGTATCAGCGGCGTGCTGGCGTTGGCCAGTGTTTGCGCGTAGCTATGCGCCTGGTCCCAGGCGGCGCCGTGCACGATGACGCTGGCCTCTTCCATGCGTATCAGTTCTTTGGCGCGCTCGGTGGCCGTCTCCGGCACCACGACGGTAACCGGCACGCCCAGTTTGCGGCCCGCATAGGCCACGGCCAATCCGGCATTGCCGCCGGAGGACGACACAAAACCCGTCGCGCCCTGGCGCACATGCCATTGGCACGCATGGCCGATGCCGCGCAGTTTGAAAGAGCCGCTGGGCTGCGTGTTTTCTAACTTGAGCCACACGGGGCGACCCAGTAATGCGCTCAGGGCGCGTGACTCGATCAAGGGGGTTTGGATATGCAAAACTGACATGGTGACAGCATGTAATAAATGGAGGAATGCGCGCAAGCTTAGCGCAGCGGGCGAAGCAAATCGGACAGGCCGTTGTGGTCGATTTCATGCATGAGTTGCAGCAAGCGGCCTAGCTCGCCTTTAGGAAAACCTTCGCGCGCAAACCAGGTCAGGTAGTTGCCAGGTAGGTCGGCCAACATGCGGCCTTTGTATTTGCCGTAGGGCATAGGCATGGAGACCAGTTTTTGCAAGTCTTCGGGGTTCATGGTGTGGTGCTCTGCGCCAGCCATTGCAGCGCGGCAGCATGAAAAGCTTCTGCCTGGTCCAGCATCAACCAGTGCCCGCACGGCAAGGCCAGCACCGCGCTGCCCGGCGCTTGTGCCACCTTATCGAGCCAGGCTTGGGAATGAAACATAAAGGGCTTGCGTTTGCCATACACATACAGCAGCGGCATGGACAAGTCCACTTGCGCTGCTTGCGCAAAGCCACCGGCGCTGCCAAACCAGCGCATGGCGTAGGGGTAGTTCATGCGGTGGGTAATACGCGCAGCCGGGGCCGGGGCGCGCAGTGCGCGCGCCATAAAGCGGGTCAT
>CANFJQ010000170.1 GCA_947447615.1 Comamonadaceae bacterium | reverse complement strand
CGGGTACAGAGCGCGAAAGCGGGCGTAGCGCGGGGCCAGCAGATCGGCTTGCGCAGCATCCGGGGTAAAGGTGGCGCTGGCGGGCAGCGCGGTGCAGACCTCGGCCTCGCTGGCGCCCAGTGCCATCCACGCCAAGCGCGCGGCGCCCAGAGCGGCAGCGGCTTCGGCCCCGGCGGGGCGCTGCAAACGGCGCTGCAAACCGCTGGCCAGCAGTTGCGCCCAAGTATCGCTGCGGGCGCCGCCGCCCACCAAGTGCAGCGCCGGTGCACCCTGCCCCGGCCCTTGCGGACACATGGCGGCCTGCCCGTCCATCAATCCAAAAGCCACGCCTTCCATAACGGCGTAGGCCAGGTCGGCCACGCCGTGTTCGCTGCGCAGGCCCACAAAGCTGCCGCTGGCCTGCGGGTTGTTGTGCGGCGTGCGTTCGCCACTTAAGTAGGGCAAAAACAAGGGCGCTCTAGCCCTTTGCGCAGGGCTAAGCGCGTGTACTGCCTGCGCCAGTTGGGCTTCGTTAGCGCTGCCGGTTAGCTGCGTAATCCAGCCAAACGCGCTGGCCGCACTGAGCATGACCGACATCTGGTGCCAGCGCCCGGGCAGCGCATGGGCAAACGCATGCACTGCCAGTTCGGGCGCGGCCTGGTAGGCATCGCCCGCCAAAAACACCACGCCCGAGGTGCCCAAGGACACAAAGCCCTCACCCGGCCGGGTGGCGCCCACGCCGACGGCGCTGGCCGCGTTATCACCGCCGCCACCCGCGACGATGACGCTGGCGGACAAACCCCAGCGCTGCGCCAAGGCCGGCAACAAGGTGCCGCGCGATTGGCTGCCTTCAATCAGGCGCGGCATATGCGAAAGTGCCAGGCCGCAGGCTTGCAGCATCGCGGGGCTCCAGGCCCGCGCCGCAACGTCCAGCCATAGCGTGCCCGCAGCGTCGGACATCTCGCTCACCGCTTCGCCAGTTAGCTGCAAACCCAACCAATCTTTGGGCAGCAAGACGCTGCGGGTTTGGGCAAACAGCGCGGGCTCGTGCTCGCGCATCCACAACAGTTTGGGCGCGGTAAAGCCGGGCATGGACAGGTTGCCGGTGATGGCGCGGGACTGCGGCGCTGCGGCTTCCAGCGCCAGGCATTGCGCGCCGGAGCGTCCGTCGTTCCACAAAATAGCGGGGCGCACAACTTGGCTTTGCGCATCCAGCGCCACGGCGCCGTGCATTTGGCCAGACAGGCCTATGGCTTGAATGCTGGGCCACAGCGCCGGATGCTGCGCGCGCATCTGCGACACGGCCTGCTCCACCGCCAGCCACCAGGCCTGCGGGTCTTGCTCGCTCCAGCTGGGGTGCGGGCGTTGCAGCGTCAGCGGCGCGTCGGCAACGGCGCGGATCTGGTGCGCATTGTCCAGCAGCAAGAGCTTGATGGCAGAGGTACCTAGGTCAATACCAAGAAACATAGCGGTTTATTGCACCAAGCCAAAGCGCGTGGCCACCTGGCGGCGGTATTCGCGGGGCGTCATGCCTTTGATATCCAAAAAGCGGCGGTTGAAATTGGCCATATTGTTAAAGCCCACATCAAAACCGATCCGGGTAATCGGATGGTCGGACTCCATCAGCAACTGGCAGGCGCGGTTGATGCGCACATGGTTGACAAAGTCGGTAAAAGTATTGCCCGTGGCGCGGCGGAAGAAGCGGCTAAAGCGACTCTCGCTCATACCAAATTCTTGGGCCAGCATGCCCACCGAAATGTCTTCCGAAAGCTTGTCAGTAATGCGGCTGAGGATGGCGTTGATCTGGTCCAGCTGCGCGTCGTTGTCCACGCTTTGTAATTGGGCGTTGGACAAGAGCCGGTAGTCTTTGCAATGCGCCAGCATATTGAGAAATTCGCAAAACGCACCCAAACGGCCCAAGCCTTGCGAGGCTTTGACGCGGCGCCAGTGCTGCACCGCTTGCGGATAGACATCAAAAAACTCGATGCCATTTTTGGCGCGCTCCAGCAAGGGCAAGACGGCGCGCATTTCCGGGATATGGCGGCTGGCTTCTTCTATGGGCTCGTGCGGAAACTGAATCACGAGATCGCGCTCGGCCACGCCGCCTTCGGGCAAGTCCATGCTGACCCAGTTGTGCGGCAAGCGCGGCCCGGTCAACACCAAATGGCCAGGCTGGAACTGGCCGATCCAGTCGCCCACAAAGGCTTTGCCCGAGGTGGCGGTAATCAGGTGCAGCTCGTATTCGTCGTGGTAATGCCAGCGCGCCAGCGGCGTGGGAAATCCATGCGCCAAGCAGCGGATGATGCCGACCTCGTCCGGTGACTCATAGCCGAGCGCTTTGGAGCGTGTGTGGTCCTGCTCCAGTTCGGGCTTGGTTTGGCGGGGACTGAGAGCAGCGCGGGTGGGGGGCATATCGGGAGAAAAGTTATTGGCAGTTCATCAAAAGTGGCGCACCAGTGCAAAGGCAAGACAGGCGCGCCTTAGGACATCACGTTGCCGCCATCGACATTGAGGGTTTGCGCCGTAATGTACGCGGCCTCGTCGCTGGCCAGAAACACGGCCGCGCCGCAAATATCGGTCGGGTCGCCCATATAGCCTAGCGGCACGGCCTCGCCCACGCGCTTTTTCTTTTCGCCAATCGGCAGGTTTTCGTAGCGGGCAAACAAGGCATCCACATTGGCCCACATGGGGGTGGCAATCACGCCGGGCGCAATGCCGTTGACGCGGATTTTGTGCGGCGCCATCGCCAGCGCGGCACTTTGGGTGTAGCTGATGATGGCGGCTTTGCTGGCGCAGTAGTGCGACACCAAAGCCTCGCCGCGTCGCCCGGCCTGGCTGGCCATATTGATAACCGCAGCGCCTGGGGTTTGGGCCGACACCATATGCGCCAGCACTTTTTGCATCACAAAGAAAGCGCCTTTTACGTTGACCGCAAACAGCTTGTCGTACATGGCCTCGTCGCTTTCCAGCAATGGGGCCATATCAAAAATCGCGGCGTTGTTGAACAAGGTGGTGACGGGCCCAAAGCGCCCGCTGGCCTGGGCGATCAGTGCGTCGATAGAGGACATGGAGCGCACATCGGTGGGCACGTAGTGCAAGCTGTCGGGAAAGGCGTGCATCAGGTCGGCTAACTCGGGGGTGGGCTGGGCGTGGATGTCGGCTACCGTGCAGCGCGCGCCATGGTGCAGATAGGCGTTCGCCACTGCCAGCCCGATGCCGCCGGCGGCGCCGGTGAGGATGGCGTTTTTGGTTTGCAATCGCGTGCTCATGCTGTGTGTCCTTGTACAAAATTGTCAACCCGCTCGCTTGCCAAACGCAGCGCGGCAAGCAAGCGTGCGTCTGAGGCCAAATCGCCCCACAGCACGGTATCTGCTGCAAACGCGGCCACCGGGTCGGGCGCCTGGCACATAGCGTGCGCGCTGGCCGGGTCCATGGCCTGGTCTTGGTAGGTGTAGGGAATTTGCCCGGCGTGCCAGCGCTGCAAATAGGCCAAAAACAAAGCAGGCAACATCGCGACACTGGCTATCGACTCGCCACGCGCCAAGCGCTCACGCAGCGTGGGTGCAATAAAGCCAGGAATTTTGGAAAAACCGTCCATGGCCACGCGCTGGTTGGTGTCGGCAATCGCCGGGTTGCCAAACCGGTCTAGCACCACGTCGCGGTAAGCGGCAAGGTCGATCGGGCTGGGATGTTCGGGCGTGTTGAGCACCGGTATCACGTCGTCGGTGACATAGTCGAAAGCCATTTGGCG
Organism: Comamonadaceae bacterium; assembly: GCA_947447615.1. Taxonomy (GTDB): domain Bacteria; phylum Pseudomonadota; class Gammaproteobacteria; order Burkholderiales; family Burkholderiaceae_C; genus Allorhodoferax. The sequence goes on along the minus strand of CANFJQ010000170.1, from coordinate 1,032 downwards.
GATGCGCGCATCGTGCGTGCCTTCGTGGATATAGGTGTAACCCAGCAGCGTGCCCGCCCAGGCGATGCAGCTATGGGTGGCGTTGAGCAGCCGGATTTTGGCCTCTTCGTAGGCTTGCACCGAGCCGACCATTTCTACACCCACGGTTTCCCATGCGGGGCGACCGGCGATGAAGTCGTCTTCAATTACCCACTGGATAAAGCTCTCGCCCATGACGGCTGCCGGGTCGTCCACGCCAGTGGCGGCCAGCACCCGCTGGCGCACGGCGGGCGTGGGCCGGGGGGTGATACGGTCCACCATGGCATTGGGGCTGCTGGAGTGGGCGGACACCCAATCGCGCAGTGCGCTATCGCCCAGAAGTTCGATAAATTGCAACAGCCCGCTGCGGGCGCGCTCGCCGTTGTGGCGCAGGTTGTCGCAGTTAAGCAGCGTGACCGGGCCAGCGCCCCCTTGCATGCGCGCGCGCAGAATGCCACACAAAGCACCGTAAATCGTGCTGCCCGCACGCCCAGCGCGCAAGGCGTCGAGGTCGGCCTGCAAATCGGCAAAGCTCAAGTCCAATGTGCCCGCGGCATCGACGTAATAGCCCGCCTCGGTGACGGTAAACGAAATGATGCGGGTCGCTGCGCTGGCGCCCACGGCCATCAGGCCGGTGAGCTGCGCGTCCCACGGCAGCACTTGCGCGATGGCGGTGATGCGGGTGTAGCTATATGCGCCTTGGGGCGTTACTGTTTCCAGTGTGTAAGCGCCTTGCTGCTGCGCCAGCGCGGCCATGGTCTCGGGCATGTCGGGGCGGATATTGCCCGCTGCCAAAGTCCAGCGGCGGTCGCCGCTTTCTTGCAGTTGGTGCAAGTACAGCGCCTGGTGCGCGCGGTGGAAAGAACCCAGCCCCAAATGGAGCATGGTCAAGGTGGAAGTGTCTGCGGTCATGGTGAATACGAAAAACTAAACAGAGGCGGGCCCGGGGCGCAGCGAGCGGCCTTGGGCATCAAAGAAATGGGCGCAATCAAATTGCAAATCGATACCGACGCT
>CANFJQ010000169.1 GCA_947447615.1 Comamonadaceae bacterium | reverse complement strand
GGCATGAAAGACATGGCCGACCCGGCCGACGCCTTGCGCTCGTGCATCAACAAAAACTTTGACGAAGCCATGTTCAACCCGCAGCAGTTGCGCATCTGGCTGGGCTTTTGGAGCGTGATTCCCAAATCACCCAAGCTGCAAAAGCTAGACCGCGCGCTCTACCAGCTGGACCTGAAAATTTACCAAGACGTGTTGGAGCGCTTGGCCCAGAAAAATGGTTTGCACATTGATACCCGCGCCCAGTCGATTGCGCTCATGGCCCTGATCGCCGGGCTGTGGTTGCAAGCCGCACTAGACCCGCAGTCGCTCAGCGCCGCGCAAGCACGGGCCATGTGCCTGAACGCAGTGGCGCATCTTTTGTAAGTGCGCAAACAAGCAAGCCAGGCCACCACCATGACGCAGCACGTAACGCTCCCCATCCGGCCCACGCTACCGGCCTGGACCTATAGCAATGCGGAGTTGCAAGGTCTGGAAATAGATGCGCTGTTTCGCAGGTCTTGGCAGTTTGCCTGCCATGTGAATGAATTGCCGCAGCCACGCGACTTCATGACCCTGGACATGGGGCCGGACCCGGTGCTGGTGCTGCGCGACGAGGCCGGTGTGCTGCGCGCCTACCTCAATGTATGCCGCCACCGGGGCGCGCGGCTGCTGGACGGCAGCGGCCAATGCAAAGCGCGGCTGACCTGCCCCTACCACGGCTGGAGCTACAGCCTGCAAGGCCCGCTGGCCGCACGGCCCAGCGAAGAGACATTCGTGGACCATGACAAATCCGCGCTCGGCCTGCGTGCCCTGGAACTGGAAGTGCTCTGCGGCCTGGTGTTTGTGCGCCTGACGCCGGGCGGCCCGGCGCTGCATACGCAGTGGCAAGAATTTTTACCCCAGTTGCAAGACTACCGGCTGGAAGAAATGGTGCCCCTGGGCGCGCACTGGGTGGAAGACTGGGCCTGCAACTGGAAAGTCGGCGTGGACAACAACCTGGAAAACTACCATGTGCCGCTAGGCCATCCGGGCTACCAGCGCTTGCTCGACAGCGACATGATGGGCAGCCTCAATGCACACGGTGTGGCCGCTAGCACCAGCGTATTGCGCGCGCAGCCGTCAAGCATCTGGGCCGAACGCATGTACCAGTCCATGGCACCGCGCCTGAACGCCGACCTGCCCGCGTCGGTGCGTAATGCCTGGACGTTTTTTACCATGCCGCCCAATACCGGCATGGACATTTATGGCGACAGCATGGACTTGTTCCAGTTTTTCCCCAAAACCGCCACCACGTGCACCGTGCGCTACCCCATTTATGTTCGCCCGGACAGCCGGCGCGAGATGAAAGTACTGCGCTACCTGAACGCCCGCATCAACCGCCAGGTCAGCGCCGAGGACAAAGCCCTGAGCGAGCGCGTTCAGCAGGGCTTGCAATCCCAGGGCTTTGCCAACGGCCCGCTGTCACGCTACGAGTATTGCATCGAAGATTTCCACCGCCGCGTGCAAGAGGCCTGCCCTGTAACCCGTCTGAGCACAGAACCAGCGCCGGGGTTTTCGCGGGGCGCTTAAGCAAGTCTGGGCGCCCAGGGCATGCCAAAGGCTAAGATGCCCCGCCACGCATCTGCCGCCCATACCCCGGCGGCTTTTTCAACCCCATAGCGGCGCCGCGCCGCTCCACGCCATGCAGTTTGATTTCTCCAACCCCTACAGCAGCACCCGCCTGCCGGTGTTTGCCCGCAACATCGTCAGCACCTCGCACCCGCTGGCCGCGCAAGCCGGTTTACGCATGCTGTGGCAAGGCGGTAATGCGGTGGACGCAGCGATTGCCGCCGCCGCCGCGCTGACGATTTGCGAGCCGGTTAGCAACGGCCTGGGCTCGGATGCGTTTTGTATTTTGTGGGACGGGCAGCAACTGCACGGCCTCAATAGTTCAGGCCACGCGCCTGCGGCCTGGACGCCGGACTACTTTGCCAGCAAATACGGCAAGGCCTTGGCCACGCCGCCCAAGCGCGGGCTAGATGCCGTCACCGTGCCCGGCGCCGTCGCCGCCTGGGCCGCCATGAGCCAGCGCTTTGGCAAATTACCTTTCGCTGACCTCATGCAGCCTGCCATAGAGATCGCCGAGCGCGGCTACTTGGTGCCCGTAGTAGTCCAGCAAAAATGGGCCGCTGCCACACCCGAGTTGCAAAACCAAGCTGGCTTTGCCGAACATTTTTTGCCCTACGGGCGCGCACCTCAGGTGGGCGAATTATTTCAATTTCCCGCCGCCGCGCGCGGCTTGCGCGAGATCGCGGCAAGCAAAGGCGAATCCTTTTACCGGGGCGAAATGGCCCAAGCGATGGAGCGCTTTTCCAGCGCGCACGGCGGAAGCCTGCGCGCCTCAGACCTGGCGGCTTTTCAGCCCGAATGGGTGACACCGCTGGCCCACAACTACCGCGGCTACACCGTGCACGAAATACCGCCGAGCGGCCAGGGCATCGCCGCGCTGATGGCGCTGGGCATGCTGGAGCACTTTGATATCTCGGCCATGGCGCGCGACAGCGTGGACAGCCAGCATGTGCAAATCGAGGCCATGAAACTGGCCTTTGCCGATGTCTATCGCTTTGTGGCCGACCCGCGTGCCATGGCCCTGAGCACTGCGCAACTGCTAGACCCGCAGTACCTGGCCCGGCGCGCCGCGCTGATCGACATGCAGCGCGCCCAAAGCTTTGGCCCCGGCAACCCGGCCCAAGGCGGCACGGTCTACCTGACGACTGCCGACGAGACCGGCATGATGGTCAGCTTTATCCAAAGCAATTACATGGGCTTTGGCTCGGGCTGCGTGGAGCCGCAGTTTGGCATTAGCCTGCAAAACCGGGGCCATGGCTTTAGCACCGACCCGCAAGCGCCCAATACCGCAAACCTGGTGGCACCGGGCAAAAAACCGTTTCACACCATCATCCCTGCCTTCCTGACGCAGGGTGGCCAGCCGGTGATGAGCTTTGGCGTGATGGGCGCCAATATGCAACCCCAAGGCCATGTGCAAACCCTGGTGCGCATGCTGGACTACGGCCAAAACCCGCAAGCCGCCTGCGACGCGCCGCGCTGGCGCTTTAACACCGGCTTGGCTATCAACGTCGAATCCGGCATGGCCACCGACACCGTGCAGGGTTTGGCACAACGCGGTCACCAAATGGAAGTGATGAACGACAGCTACCAAGACTTTGGTGCGGGCCAATTCATCTGGCGTGTTGGCGATCCGGGGAAAGTTGGCTATGTGGCGGCGAGTGATGCGCGACGGGATGGGCTGGTGGCGGGGATGTAAGAGTCGATGTTTTGTCCCTGCCCCGCCAGCACTATCGATTATTCACCCCATCAACTATCTATGTATCGAAAATCGAATCATCCAGCGCCAATAAATTACTTTGCAGCGCTTGCTGTGAGTCGCTCAGCCAACCACACTTTGATAACGGATTGACGCGTCACGCCCATCCGGCTGGCTTCTCGATCCAAGGAGTCGATCATCCAGGTCGGGAAATCCACGTTTACGCGTTTTTGAACTTGTTGTACGCGTTTGGCTTGGGACAAATCCAGTGCCTCAGTCAGGTCCTCTCCGGCGTCAAATCGGGCTTCAAATTCTTTAACTTTCATACAGTGCTACCTCTTCAATGCGTGCGCGGCGAACGGAGATTAATCGCACCTTGGCGCCTCGATAGGTGATAACGGCAGACCAATGCTTGAGGCCAATGAGCCCGATGACCAGGAACCGGGGTTCTTCCGCTGTCTTGGCCGGAATCTCTAGCAACATCGGGTCATCCCAAAGCAATTGGGCCTCGATGAAATTGATCCCGTGCTTGAGCCGATTGCTATCGCTCTTTTCGGAATCAAACTCAAAATCTGTCATGGTATAAAAAATATACCATAAATACCAACTCTTAGGTTGCAGCCAGACCTACGGGCGGCCCAAAAAGCCTGTAAAAAAGGGCGAGCACGCACGTACCCGCCCTTTTATCTGACTCTCACCACCCAAGCCGCGAACGGCCCGGCGGGGGTCAGCGCTTTAGTGGAACTGCTCTTCTTCGGTGGAGCCCGTCAGCGCGGTGACGCTGGAGCGGCCGCCTTGGATGACGGTGGTGATCTCGTCAAAGTAGCCGGTGCCCACTTCTTGCTGGTGCGACACAAAGCTGTAGCCACGGTCGCGGGCGGCGAATTCGGGCTCTTGCACTTTTTCCACATAGGCGGTCATGCCGCGCTTGACGTAGTCTTGGGACAGGTCAAACATGTGGTACCACATATTGTGGATACCGGCCAGCGTGATGAACTGGTATTTGTAGCCCATGGCGCCGAGTTCGCGCTGGAATTTGGCGATGGTGGCATCGTCCAGATTTTTCTTCCAGTTAAATGACGGCGAGCAGTTGTAAGCCAGCATCTTGCCGGGGTGTTTGGCGTGCACGGCTTCGGCGTATTTGCGCGCAAAGTCCAGGTCCGGCGTGCCGGTTTCGCACCACACCAAATCGGCGTACTCTGCATAGGCCACCGAACGGGCCACGGCCTGGTCCATGCCCTTGCGGGTTTTGTAAAAACCTTCAGAGGTGCGCTCACCGGTCAGGAAGGGTTGGTCGATGGGGTCAAAGTCGCTGGTCACCAGATCGGCGGCTTCGGCATCAGTACGGGCGATCACCAAGGTGGGCACGCCATACACGTCCGCAGCCATGCGCGCTGCTTTGAGTTTTTGCACCGCTTCGGTGGTGGGCACCAAGACTTTGCCGCCCATGTGGCCGCATTTTTTGACCGAAGCCAGCTGGTCTTCAAAGTGCACGCCGCCCGCGCCCGAGCGGATCATGGCTT
>CANFJQ010000168.1 GCA_947447615.1 Comamonadaceae bacterium | reverse complement strand
GTAACCACCGTAGCCAAGGCCGCCCAACGGAACCAAAACAGTGCGGTCGGTGCAATTACCTTGCTGATAGCAGGCTTTTGCTCATCGGGGATTTTGGGCATGCTGGGGATTTGGACAAAGTTGAAATACCACAAGAGGCCAATCCACATGACGCCGCAGGTAACGTGCAACCAGCGGAACACAAAGCTCCACCATACGGGGGTGATTTGTAGTGGGCTGCCTGAAACAGCACCTGCGATCAGGACGATCGCGATGAGCAAGACCAGACCGGCCAGCAGTGTTTTTTGCAGGGATTGCAATATTTGGCTCATGAGCAAAACTCCAAAAAGATGATTCAGCGAAGAGTCGGATATTAACCGCTGCATTGATCTGGCGCAAAAACGCGTCCCTTTGCAGTTCGGGGCGACCAGGCACCGAACTGCGCCGCAGGACCAGGGTGCGCCGCGCCGCCGGGCAGGCGCTCACTACAATCTTTGCACTGCGATTGTTGGAGCAATGTGCCATGGAGCCGAGTGAACTGTCAGCCATGGGAGCGATTTCAACCCCTCGTGCGGGTGAGGTTGGGCACCATGCTTGAAGCACTTTTCTTGCTGTACTTTTTGGTGCTGCTGGCGACCCTGGTGTTCAAAAGCCGCATCGTCACGGGGCCTTGGCTGTTTCTGCTAAGGGCTTTTTTCCCGAATTGGAAGTTTTTTCACGCTACGGGCAATGTGCCGCACCTGTATGCGCGCTGGGCGCTGCCCAACACCGCGCCCGCAGATGCACTGCAATGGTCGCAATGGATACCTATCTTTCCCCGCCGCCCGCGCCGGGTGCTGCATGTATTTCATAACGCCGATACCAATCTCGCCCTGGTCCAGCAAAACCTGGTGGAGCATCTTGCCGCAGACCTGAACCATATGCCCCCTGACGCGGACGCGCGCGCCCTGGTCAGTTACCAATTGGTGTCGCGCCTGGTCTGCCAAAGCCTGCAAGCCCAGCAACCGGACTGCACGCACGGGCAGTTTGAGGTGCGCATGGTGCTGGACGGAGCCATGGGCCCGCTACAAGAGGACACCATGATGCGCTCGCCGGTGCTGCCATGCCGGTAAGCAGTGCGGCCCGGGCGCTAGAGGTCTTACTGGCTTGGAGCATGCTGCTGCAAACCCTGGAATATTTGCGCATACGCCAGGCCCTGACGGTACAAGGGCTGTGGGCCTGGCCAGTGCAGCGCGCCGACATTCCCCCCGGCCCGGTGCAAAAGTTGCTGGATGTACTGTTTAGCGATAGCGCAATGCATTGGCATCTGGTGCTGCGCCTGCCGGTTTTGCTGGTGCTGGCTTGGCAGGGCAGCAGCCTGGCGCTGGCGGTGTTTTTGTTTGCCAGCCATGTGCTGATGCTGATCCGCTGGCGCGGCGCGTTTAACGGCGGCAGCGATTTCATGACGCTGGTGGCGCTGACCGGCTTGCTTTTAGCCTCGCTGGTGGCGCTAGGCGGCGACGCGTACTTGGCCTGGCGCGCGGGCCTGTGGTACATCTGTTTGCAATCCATTACCTCGTACTTTATGTCTGGCTGGGTCAAGCTGATGCAGTCCGAATGGCGTAGCGGCCAGGCGATGACGATTTTTCTGAATGCCGCGATTTACGGTCCTCTGCCGCCCAACAGCGTGTTGCGCAAGCCCTGGCTGGCCCGCCTGGGCGCATGGGCTTTTATCGGCTGGGAGTGCGCTGCGCCCCTGGCGCTGCTGCACCCTTTGGCGGCTTTGGTTTTTTGCGCTATTGCGCTGTTGTTTCATTTCCTGGTTTTCTGGTTTTTCGGCCTGAATCGCTTCTTTTGGGCCTGGATGGTTACATTTCCCGCCATACTTGCGTGTTCGGCGCAGCGGGTTTTTTGGTAAAAGTGGCGACATTGCGCCGGGTGCCAGCGCAGGCCGCCAGTGCGCTACGTATAAGGAAAAGCTATGTTGGAGTGTTTAATCGTTGGCGACAGCATCGCGGCCGGTCTGGCCGAGCTGCGGCCGGAATGCAAAACCTATAGCAAAGAAGGCCTGAGCTCGCAAAAATGGAACAAGGAGTTCATGAAGAAGACGCCGCTGATCGCCAAGCGCGTCATCATCAGCCTGGGCTCGTATGACCATTTTTATGTGTTTACCGAAACCGAATTACGCGTGCTGCGCAAGCTGACCGAAGCGGACAAGGTGTATTGGGTATTGCCTGCCGGTAATGACCCGAAGTACCAGGTGGAAATCAGCAAAACGCAAAAAATTATCCGGCGCATCGCAGAAGAAAATGAAGACATCGTGCTGCCTATCACCCGCACCGAAGAAGATGGCATTACCCCCAATGACAACGGCTACAAAATGCTAGCCGACCGCATCAAAAAATAAGCTTTCGCCGCCTGCGCCAGACCAGCAGCCCCCACACCGCACCGGCCAGCGCCAGCCACCAAGGCCAGGCCGCACGCAACTTGGGTAACAGATAGTGGTGCACTGCGTAATACAAACCCGCTTTTTGCAGATCAAAGCCCTCGGGCACTGGCAGCACGCCATAGTCTTGGGCGTATTGGTCGTAGGCGGCGCGCAAAGCGGCAAAGCGTTCCGGGTCGGTGGTCTGTAAATTTTGCGTCTCGCCAGGGTCCAGCCGCAGATTAAATAAACGCCACCGGCCATCGCCCAAGGGCGCAATATTTTTCACCAGCTTGTAGTCGCCCAAAAATAGCGCTGCGCTGCCCGCCAATTCATAGCCCAGGGGCTCGTCAGGGCGATAGGCGTAATCGGCCTTGCCTTGCAGCAAAGGCAAAAGGCTGTGGCCGCTTAAAGCCTGTACGGTGCGCCCTGCGTACTGCCCTTGGTGCGGCGCGATGCCGACAGCGTCGAGCAAGGTGGGCACGATGTCGTTCACATGCGTCAGCGCGGAAACCACAGCCCCAGAGGCCGCGCCGGGCAATCCCGAAACGATGAGGGGCACGCGCAAGCCGCCCTCGCTGGCAAAGTATTTATAGCCTTGCAATGGCCCCACCGTGGCGCTGGCCCAACTGGGCCCGTTGGCAGAAAACGTGCCCTTGCCACCCAGCGGGTCCACATCCACCTGGTAGTTCATGCGAACCCAGGCATTGGCGCTGGGGATGTTGAAGGGATCGGCCGGGTCCGAGCCGTTGTCGGACAAAAACACGAACACGGTGTTGTCGTACTGGCCGCTCGATTTGAGGTGCTGCACCAGGCGGCCCACCTCGGCATCCATGGCCTCGGCCATACCGGCATAGACCTCCATCCGGCGCGCCTGCTGGCGCTGCTTGTCGGGCGTCAAGCTGTCCCAGGCCACGGTGCTGGCCAGCGTGGCCATGGGCATACCCGCCGGCAACATTCCTGTGCGTATCGCGCCGTCGCGGCGGGCTTGGCGCAGAGCCGTCCATCCCTGGTCATAGCGGCCACGGTATTTGGCAACAAACTCCGCCGGGGCCTGAATGGGAATATGGTTGGCCTGAAAACCGATATAGGCCATAAAGGGCTTGCCATCGGCGGCCTGCTCGCGGATGTAGCCAATCGTCTTATCGACAAAAAAGCGCGAAGAGTAAAAGTCCTTGGGTAATTGCGCTGCGCGGTCTTGCTCGAACCAATAGGTTTTGTCGTAAAGCATCATGTAGGGCCGGTTTTCCCAGTTGTCGGTGCCGCTATCGGCCTGGATAAACGAGCGCTCAAAGCCACGACGGCCCGGCAGGTTGTCGGGCTCCTTGCCGACGTGCCATTTACCCGCGATATAGGTGTGGTACCCAGAATCACGCAGCATGGTGGCAAGCGTGACCGTATCGGGTGCCAGCACACCGGCGTAACCTGGCTTGCCCTCTTGCTCGGGCGGCGTGGTCTCGGGCATATTGCCCACGCCGTTGCGGTGGTGGTCCACGCCGGTCAGCAGCATCGCGCGGGTGGGCGAACAGGTAGCGGCCACATGGAAGTTGGAAAAGCGGCTGCCCCTGGCAGCCAGGGCATCCAGATGCGGCGTGGCGATTTCGCCGCCAAACGCGCCTACATCGCTAAAGCCCCAATCGTCTGCGACCAGGATGACGATGTTGGGGCGGCTCTTTGCTGTAGCCCAGGCGCAGGGCACCCACCAGGCGGCCATGCCGAGGAATAAAAAAAGTAGAGGCCATCGGATGTTTGCTCGCTGCATCTGAAGCCTTCATCTGGGTAAGTTGATCAAGGCCGCATTGTCTGCCACGCATATGGGCCAGATGGATAACCAACAAAAAGGCCCCGCTCTTGTGGAGCGGGGCTAAGTTGATGATTTATATGGGGTGGCGGATGGGGCTCGAAGCTAATTCAAGATGGCACACAGAGGCATGCAGGGGAATGTAAGTACTTGATTTCATTAGGTTTTTCGTTTAGCCCTTCCCCTCCATTCCCCTCATTTATGCCCAGATTATGCCCGGGGCATAACTTTCAATCCCTTCAAACGGCATCAAACCGTTGGCCACGGTTTGTGCGCCTACTTGAACTGCTGCGCGTCCACCATGAGCGCATTAAGGCATGGATTCTGGAGCAAGCCAGAATTGAATTCGATACGAAGGCCGACTCCAGTACCCTACGCGTGGCGGCCCCTTAAATATCGCATAATGGCTATAATAAGAGCAATTGGACGGTCACCTTACACCCCTCAGCAGAGCCTGAATTGCTGGCGTTATCGGCAGAAATGCGTGCTCGATTCCTGCACATTGCCGAGATGATGGAAGATTTTGGGCCGCAGTGAGTAGGCCTTCCACACATTCGACCATTGGAAAGCAAGCTATGGGAAATGCGGATTCAAGGCCGCGATGGGATTGCCCGTGCTGTTTATGCTGCTATTCAAGACCGCCGCTTGTTGGTGCTGCATGTCTTCGTGAAAAAGACTCAGACC
>CANFJQ010000167.1 GCA_947447615.1 Comamonadaceae bacterium | reverse complement strand
CTGCTGGCCGGGGCCTTGTTGGGCGCGGGCCTGACGGTGCCCGATGTGTTTTTGCTCACCGGCCTTGTAAATGCCCTGGTCGCGACCTATGTATGTGTCAAGGTGCCCGCGTATGTGCACGACTTGCGCACCATGCTGGGCCGGGCCGCTTAGGTCTTCAATTAAACGGATAAGTAGATATGCGCTGGTTGCTTCGTGTTTTTTTGCTGCTGCTCGGCCTGGGCTTTATGCTGGCCTTGCTGTGCATGGCCGTGCTGATGTTTATGTTCTCACTGCTGCGCTGGTTGTTTACCGGGCGCAAACCGCAGTTGGTTGTGGTGATGGACAGTTACAAAAAGTGGCAACGAAGCGCACCATGGGCAGCCCGCCCACCGGCGGGTGACGACATCATCGACGTGCCTAGTCGCGATATTGACCCCCATCAAACGCGCTTGCCGCCGGCGGACAAAATAGATTGAAGAGGGGGGTGGCTTGTGCCTAAGCCACCAGGTCGCTGCGAAGGGACTTATAACCCGTCGCCCTGCAAAGGTATAGGCTTTAAATCTGGCCCCACCACGCGCCGCTCGTCAAACACAAAGCAGCCGCCGCTGTAATGCTTGCCATCGGTTTCCTCAAAGTATTTGAGGATGCCGCCTTCGAGCTGATAGACATGCTCCAGCCCTTCCTCGCGCATCAAGATGGCGGCTTTTTCGCAGCGAATGCCACCGGTGCAAAAACTCACCACGGTTTTGTCTTGCAGCGCTTCTTTGTGCGCCCGAAAGGCCTCGGGGAATTCAGTGAACTTGTGGATGCGCCAATCCAGCGCACCGCTGAAGGTGCCTTCGTCCACTTCAAAGGCATTGCGCGTATCCAGCGTGACCACCGGGCGGCCCGCATCGTCCACGCCAGCCTCCAGCCAGCGCCGTACCGTGGCCGCACTCACCGCAGGCGCGCGGCCCGCAGCTGGTTGAATGGCCGGGTGGTTCATGCGGATGATTTCATTTTTCACCTTCACCAGCATCTTCTTGAAAGGCTGCTCTTCAGACCAACTCTCTTTGGGCGCCAGCGGCGCAAAGCGTGCGTCGCTTTGCAGCTGCGCCACAAAGCTGCGCACCTGCTCGGCCTGCCCGGCGAGAAACAGATTGATGCCTTCATGGGCCAGCAATACCGTGCCCTTGAGCTGCAAGCCCAGCGCGCGGCTATGCAATATGTCCCGCAGCGCAGCCGCATCGGGCAGCGGCGTGAACAAGTAAGCAGAGATATTTAGGATGCTGGGCATGGGGCTGGTGTGCAGGCGCTGAGTGCGTGTGTTGAGCCTGTATTTTCGATCATGTGCCCGATGGCTCGGTCAGGAGTCCGGTTCAGCCTTGGGGTCTGCGCGGCGCTGCAAATCAAGCGGGTTGAAATCAGACACCAGCAGGCAAGCCAGCACAATCAATCCACCACCTACGGCCATGGCCATGCTGGTGGCTTCGCCCAGCAGCAGCACCGACCAGAGCACGCCAAAGCCGGTGCTCATAAAGTTGGCCGTCATCGACGCCATGGGCGGCACGTGTTGCATGATGCGCATAAACATCCAATAGGCCAGGCCCGAGGTGGCGATGCCGAGCACGCTTACCGCCGCCAAAGCGCTGGGCGTGAAATGTGCGTTGGGAAAATCATGTACCGCGCCGGGCAACAGCATGAGCACCGAAGCCGCATGCATGCCAGCGGTAATGGAAAGCGGCTCCATGCGCGTGGTCGCGCGCTTGAGGAAGGGCGTAGCAATGCCCGATAGGGCTGCCGCGCACACGCAGGTGAGCGCCGAGAGCACGAGTTGCGCGCTGGGGTGTACCGGGCCCAGGCGCACCACTAGAGCGGCGCCAGCCAGGCCAAGCAGGCAACCGGCCAGCTTGCCGCGCGTCAGCACTTCTTCGCCCAGCCAGGCCGAGGCGAAAGCGCCGAACAGCACCGAGGTAACCGACAGCAGCGCGCCATAGCCACCGGGTAAAAACAAGGCCGCTTGCGAATACAAAGCATGCGGCCCGGCCACGGCTAGAAAGCCGATGAACATCAATTCCTTCCAATGCTCGGTGGGCCAGCGGTGATTGAGCGCGCGCATGATGCCCGCTAGCATCAAAGTACCCAAAGCCATGCGCAGCCAGGGCGAAAAATTGGGCCCCAGTTGCGGCGCCGAAATACGCGTCAGGATGAAGGAGGCGCCCCATAGCGCGGAGAGGCAAGCCAGTTGTAAGAGGTATTTGGCTTGCATGGCGCTTGTTCAGGCCGGGCTCATCGCCAATTAGTTAGCCTGCGCACGCAAACTTTCCAGCGCTTCGTCCAGGGCTGCAGCGTCCGCAACGCTGGCGATAAACGCCTGGCAGGCCGGTAATGCGCTAGCGCCGCCAGCCTTGAGTTGGCCCATCACTTGTGCAGCCTCTTTGGGATTGGCAAAGCCCGTGCTTTGCAGCAGCAGTGCGCCTTTGGCATCGAGCAGTTTGAAATAAAACTGCCCGTCACTCTCGCGGTATTGCTTGAAGGCCACGCTGGCGGCTTTGGCTGCTTTAGCAGGGCCGCCAGTGCTTTGCGCGGCCAAGCTGCGCAAGCCCACGGCTTGGCGCAGGCGCGCCATAAAGGGCGTGGCCACGGCGCGCGCTTTGATGGCGCCTTGCAGCAGCAGGGCTTCCACTTCTTGCGGATGCTCCATCAGGTGTTGGTAGCGGGCGCGCATGGGCGCAATCTCTTGGTCTATGCGCGCATGCAGCCTTTCTTTGGCAGCGGCCCAGCTAATGCCTTGGGCAAATTCTTGCGCAAAGGCAGCAGTCTCTTGCGGGCTGGCAAAGGCCTGGTAAATCTGGAATAGAGCTGAACCTTCAGTGTCTTTGGGCTCGCCGGGTGCGCGCGAATCGGTCTTGATGTTGGCAATCAGTTTTTGCAACTGCGCGCTGCTGGCAAACAGCGGGATGGTGTTGTCATAGCTCTTGCTCATCTTGCGGCCATCCAGGCCCGGCAAGGTGGCTACGCTTTCTTCAATGGCCGCTTGCGGGGCCACAAAATGTTCGCCATAGCGGTGGTTAAAACTATGGGCCATGTCGCGCGCCATTTCGATGTGCTGCACCTGGTCGCGCCCCACCGGCACATGGTGGGCGTTGAACATCAAAATGTCCGCCCCCATCAGCACCGGGTACATAAACAGGCCAGCGCTCACATCCGTGTCCGGGTCCGTGCCAGCGGCGGTGTTTTTGTCCACCGAGGCTTTGTAGGCATGGGCGCGGTTGAGAATGCCTTTGCCGGTCACGCAGGTCAAAAACCAGGTGAGTTCGGGAATCTCCGGGATGTCGGACTGGCGGTAAAACACCACGCGCTCGGGGTCCAGACCCGCCGCTAGCCAACTAGCGGCGATCTCCAGGGTAGAGCGCTGGATGCGCGCCGGCTCGTCAATTTTGATGAGCGCGTGGTAGTCCGCTAAAAAGTAATAACTCTCTACGCCGGGCCGCAAGCTCGCTTGCACGGCGGGGCGGATGGAGCCCACGTAGTTGCCCAAGTGCGGTGTGCCCGAGGTGGTGATGCCGGTTAAAAAACGAACAGTACTCATGGTGCTTTAGTTAACAAGGCCAAACAAATTAAACCGGCGCTGCGCCGCTGAGCAGCAGGACGCGCAAGGGGCTGAGCAGCAAATCCAGAGCTTCAAAGCTCAGGCCCATCAAAGGCAGCATCCAAAAGGTGTTGATCACCTTGGCGAGCACCAGCGCCATCACAATAAAAAACCCCCAGGGCTCCACGCGCGACAACCAATAGGCTTGGCGCATGGGCAACAAACCCACCAAAATGCGCCCGCCATCGAGCGGCGGCAGCGGGAACAGATTAAACACACACATCACTACATTGACCAGCACGCCGCCCTGGCACATTTTCAGCAAAAAAGGCTCGCTGACGCCAGCGCCTTGCAATACGAATAGGCCCGCGCCCCAAAGCACGGCTTGCGCGAAATTAATCGCAGGGCCGGCCAAGGCCACCCACACCATATCGCGCTTGGGGTGGCGCAGGCGCCCAAAATTGACCGGCACCGGCTTGGCATAGCCAAACAAAAACGCGCCCGAGGTGCTGAAGTACAGCAGCAGCGGTAGCAAGATGGTGCCCATCGGGTCGATGTGCTTCATGGGATTGAGCGAGACGCGGCCCAGCATCCACGCGGTGTGGTCGCCAAAGTAGCGCGCCGCGTAGCCGTGCGCCGCCTCATGCAGGGTGATGGAAAAAATCACCGGTATCGCGTAGAGGCTGACGGTTTGAATCAGGTTTGCAATGTCCACGTGCGGGCTTTCAATGATTAAGGCTTGAAGTCATTCGGGCTCTCACGCATTACAGACCCAGCCGGGCAAGGTCGCCCCGACCCTGGCGGACCACTTCGGCTTCGCCGCCGCTCAGGTCTACCACGGTGGTGGGCTCTAGCGCACAGGCACCGGCGTCGATCACGCCGTCTATCTGGTGCTCGTAGCGTTCGCGGATGTCAGCGGCATCGTTCAGGGCCTGGCTCTCGCCCGGCGGTATCAAAGTGGTGGCCAGCAAAGGCGCGCCGTGCAGCTCTAGCAGGGCTTGCAGGCAGGCGTGTTCGGGCAGGCGCAGGCCTATAGTTTTGCGCGAGGGGTGGCTCAGGCGGCGCGGCACTTCTTTGCTGGCTTCTAGGATGAAGGTAAACGGGCCGGGCGTGGCGGACTTGAGCAGCCGAAACTGCCGGTTGTCCACGCGAGCGTAATTGGCCAGCTCGCTCAGGTCGCGGCACAAAAGCGTCAGGTGGTGCTTGTCGTCCACGCCACGTATCTGGCGCAGCCGGTCGGCGGCGGCTTTGTCGTCTAAGTGGCAGACCAGCGCGTAGCTCGAATCGGTGGGCACCGCCAGCACGCCGCCTTTTTGCAGCAAGGCCACCGCTTGCTTGAGCAGGCG
>CANFJQ010000166.1 GCA_947447615.1 Comamonadaceae bacterium | reverse complement strand
GCGCTACTTCACCGCGCCAAAAGTCAGGCCCTGCACCAATTGCTTTTGGCTGAACCAGCCAAACACCACAATCGGCGCAATCGCCATCAAAGAGGCTGCCGAGAGCTTGGCCCAGAACAAACCTTCCGGGCTGGAGTAGCTGGCAATCAGGGTGGCCAGCGTGCCGGCCTTGGCAGAACTCAGGTTCAGGCTCCAAAAGGCTTCGTTCCAGCTCAGCACCAGGCAGAGCAAGCCAGTAGAGGCCAGGCCGCCCAGCGCCAGCGGAAAGGTGACGCGGTAAAACTCTTGCCACAGCGTGGCGCCGTCCATGCGCGCAGCCTCCAAAATTTCGTTAGGAATTTCCTTGAAGTAGGAATACAGCATCCACACCATGATGGGCAGGTTGGACAGCATAAAAATGATGACCAGACCGGTACGCGTATCGAGCAACTGGGCTTTTTGCGCCAGCACATAAATGGGCACCAAGGCACCCACGGCAGGCATCATCTTGGTCGACAGCATCCACATCAATAGGTTTTTGGTATGGCGGCTCTTGAAAAAGGCCATGGAATACGCGGCAGGCGTGGCGATCATCAAACCGATCACGGTGGACAGCACGCTGGTGATGAGCGAATTGCGCGCGTAGAGCAAATAGTCGCTGCGCTCTTGCACTTCGCGAAAGTTGTCCAGCGTGGGCGTGAACCACCACAGCGGCGGCACCGAGATGGCTTGCAACTCGGTCTTAAACGCCATCAGCGCCAGCCAACCCAGCGGAAAGAACAGCAGCAGCGTGATGGCCCAGGCCGCAGCGGTGCGCAGCAGCAATGGCAAGGGGTATTTGGAACGGCGGGCCATAGGGTTTACTTGTCCAAGTCTTTGCCAACCAGGCGGATGAGGAAAGCCGCCGCAATATTGGCCAGCATCACCGCAAACAAGGCCCCAGCGGAGGCCACACCAGCATCGAAATTGAGCAAGGCTTGCTTAAAAATCAGGAAGGCGACATTGGTACTGGCATCGCCCGGCCCACCGCCGGTGGTGGTGTAAATCTCGGCAAACACGCTGAGTAAAAAGATCAGCTCAATCATGACCACCACGGCTACCGGGCGACCCAGGTGTGGGATGTAGAGGTAGCGCAGTTGCTGCAAATAGGTGGCGCCGTCCATGCGCGCAGCCTCGAGTTGCTCACGGTTCATGCTTTGCAAGGCAGTCATGAAAATCAGCGTGGCAAAAGGCAGCCATTGCCAGGACACCATGATGATGATGGACACCAAGGGATGGTCGCTCAGCCAGTCCACCGGCGTGAACCCAAAAAAGATAGACACTTGCGCCAGCGCACCGTAGATGGGGTGCATCATCATGTGTTTCCACAAGAGTGCATTGACGGTGGGCATCACAAAAAAAGGAGAGATCAAGAGCAGTCGCACGGCGGCGCGCCCGGGAAAGGCCTCGTCAATCAGCAGCGCCAGGCCCATGCCCAGCACCACGGTGATGAGAATCACACTGCCTAGCAGCAGGATGGTGTTGACGACGGCCGCAGAAAACGAGGGGTCCGTCAGGAAGTATTCGAAATTTTCCAGGCCGTTAAAACCGGTCTGGTCGGGCTGCATCAGGTTGTAGCGGATGAGCGAAAAATACACCGTCATGGCCAGCGGCACCAGCATCCACAGCAGCAGGGTTGCCACAGCCGGGGTCAGCAGTAAGCGCGGGAGCAAGCGGTTCATGGGAATGGGGTCAGCACATGGGGAACATAAAAAAGGCGGACGCCCGCAAGCGCCCGCCTTGATTGCAGCTTACTTGTAGTAGCCGCCTTTCTTCATTTCGCGGTCAGCGGCCACTTGCGAGGCTTTGAGCGCGGCATCGACCGTGCTCTTACCGGCCAAGGCAGCACTCATTTGCTGGCCCACGGCAATACCGATAGCCTGGAACTCAGGAATCGCGGCAAATTGCACGCCCACGTACGGCGACTTGGGCAAAGTGCTGTCGTTCGGGTTGGCCGAATCGATAGCAGCTTTTTCAGCAGCAGCGAACACAGCGGCTTTTTGGAACTCGGGGTTCGCATAGGTGGACTTGCGAGTGCCGGTAGGAACGCGGGCCCAACCATTGGTTTTAGCCACCAAGTTGATGTAGTCCTTGGAAGTCGCCCAGTTGATGAACTTCTGCGCAGCATCAGCATTTTTGGTGCCTGCTGGAATCGCCAGGGCCCAGGCCCACAACCAGTTGGCACCTTTTTGCGTCACGCTGTAGGGGCCTTGTGCAAAAGCGACTTTGTCAGCCACTTTGGACTGCTTGGGGTCAGTGATGAAAGATGCCGCAATCGTGGCGTCAATCCACATGCCGCATTTGCCTTCGTTGTACAGCGCCAAGATTTCATTAAAGCTGTTGGCCGACGAGCCGGGAGGGCCGTATTTGGTCAACAAGTCCACGTAAAAAGTGACGGCTTCTTTCCAAGGCTTGGACTCGAGCTGGGGTTTCCAGGACATGTCAAACCACTGGGCGCCAAAGCTATTGGCCATGGTGGACAGGAAGGCCATGTTGTCGCCCCAACCTGGCTTGCCGCGCAAGCAGATGCCATAGACGCCGTTTTTCGGATCGTGGATTTTGGCCGCTGCATCGCGCACGTCGTTCCAGGTGGGACGCTCGGCAAACTTGATACCGGCTTTGTCGGTCAGGTCTTTGCGGTACATCAGCATGGAGCTTTCGCCGTAGAAAGGCGCAGCGTACATTTTTCCGTCCACGCTCAGGCCGTTGCGCATGGCAGGCAGGATGTCATCGGCGTCGTAGCTGGCATCGCCTTTGAGTTCGGTCAACCAGCCTTTTTTGCCCCAGATCGGGGTTTCGTACATGCCGATGGTCATCACGTCAAACTGGCCGCCTTTGGTGGCGATGTCCGTGGTGACGCGCTGGCGCAGCACGCCTTCTTCGAGCGTGACCCACTTGAGTTTGATGTCAGGGTTGGCGGCTTCAAAGTTTTTGCTGAGTTTTTCCATTTCGATCATGTGGCCGTTGTTCACGGTGGCAATGACCAGTTCGGTGGCGGCCTGTGCGACGCCTCCGACAAATGCTGCCACAGCGGCGGCAGCAACGATGCGGGTTTTAAATTTCATGCGAAAGTCTCCAAAAGGGATAGGTGTGAATAGCCGTGTTCAATGTTGGGAACGTGCCTGACACTGACAGACCGAAGATAGTGAAACCCTCTTGCAGGATTGGTACTGGATATGCAGTTAATAGTATTTCTATGCATAGGCTAGCTAGGATTTATACCTAGTATCGCCATATTCGTACTAATTTTTATCAAATATAACGTTTTCGGATGCCAGGGCAAACCCTCTTTAACGGCGCCTTAGTGGCCAGGCCAACATAATCGGGCCCATCCACACCGGAAAAACTCTATGAACCTCCAAAAAACTGTACCGGCGCGCCAGCCCAACAAGACCACTGCCCGGGCACTGCACCACTTGGCACTGCGATGGTGCACCCTCTTGGCCACCACGGCCCTTGGCACCCTGACCCTGGGCGCGCAGGCGTGGGCGCAGCAGGAGGCGGACCGACCCTTATGGGAGATTGGTGCAGTGGGCCTGGGCGTGTCGCAGCAAGCCTACCCCGGTGCCTCGGAATCCATAGGGCGCGCCCTGGTGATTCCCTTTGGCATCTACCGGGGCGAGTGGCTGCGCGTCGAAGGCGGTGGCGCCAATCTGCGGGCCATGAACACGCCACGTTTTGAGCTGGACCTGGGCGTTTCAGGTTCGCTGGGTGGACGCGCGGACGACACCGTAGCGCGCCGTGGCATGGCGGATTTGGGCACGCTGGTGGAAATCGGCCCGCGATTGCGCTGGAATATCACCGACCCCCAGCAAGCAGATCGCTGGCGCCTAGACATACCGCTGCGCGGCGTTTTCGAATTGAGCAACGGGTTGGCCACACGCGGCGCAGTGTTTGAGCCCGAACTGAGCTACTCGCATCGTGACCGCGAGGGCTGGACCTACAGCACCGGTATCAGCATGGTCTGGGCCAACCAAGCCATGAACGACTTGTTCTACGGCGTGAGCGCCCAAGAGGCCAACGCAACCCGCGCCGCCTACGAAGCCAAGGCCGGTCTGTTAACTACGCGCCTGTCAGGCACGGTGTCCAGGCTGCTCAATCGTGACACCCGGCTGATCGCCTTTGGCCGCCTCGACAGCGTGAACGGCGCGGCCAACCAGGCTAGCCCGCTGGTCCAACAAAATACGGGTTGGAGTGCTGGGGTGGTGCTGGCCTACACGTGGAAACAATCCGAGGCGCGGGCGGCAGATTAATTGAACGCATACTGGAGGCAGTCCATGGTGCGCCTCAGTACGCTGACGTAACAGGCATTCGAGCTGCTTTGTCAGGGGCAGATCAACTTGATAGTTGGAAAATATGTCTGGTAGCGCCCCGCGTCGCGCGTGAGCAGTTGGTAGCCTTCGGCCTGGGCATGCGCGCCAATAAAGAAGTCGGGCAAGACGCCGGTTTTGGTGCCGCCGCGTTGGCGATAAGCTCTGAACGCATGGGCGGCTTGTTGCGCTGCTGGCCTGGACACATCCAGAATTTGGACGCCCAATTTTTCAAAAAATGCATCGATATGCGGGCCTGCCGTGTCGTGCGTGTGCAATTCAGCATAGACCACAAAGTTGGTCGCGATAGTTTGCGTCTTGGCTTTGCTCAGTTCCCGCAAGGACCAGTCCAGCCAAATCGGGTCCAAGTGGATGACGTCCACAAACACATTGGTGTCAACCAATATCACGGCTGATTCCAATCGTCGCCACGCGTCATACGCATAAGTTCGTCGGTACTCATGCCATCTTTGGCAATGCCAATGAACTGACGGATTGGATCATCAGGGGCCAGAAACGACAGGTCTGGTTCGGGCGCTGCCTTGCCATGCGACGGCGATTGCGGTGCCACCAGGTATTCGGCCAGGGC
>CANFJQ010000165.1 GCA_947447615.1 Comamonadaceae bacterium | reverse complement strand
ATCAGGGGGCATTCGCCCCAGGCATAAAAAAACCCCGCACACAGTGCGGGGTTGGTGGGAGCGCTGGAGATCAGTTCTTACGTGCACCGACCACTTCGATTTCAACCCGACGGTTCTTGGCACGACCCTCTTTGGTCTTGTTGTCTGCCACAGGTTGTGATTCGCCTTTACCTTCAGTGTAGATACGCGTTTTGTCTACGCCTTTACTGACGAGATAGGCTTTGACTGCATTGGAGCGGCGCATGGACAACTTGAGGTTGTAGTCATCTGAGCCGACTGCATCTGTGTGACCGATAGCAATGATGACTTCCAGATTGATGGATTTGATTTTGTCAATCAAATCGTCCAGTTTGGCTTTGGCAACCGGTTTAAGCACCGATTTGTCGAAATCAAAGAAGGTATCAGCAGCATAAGTGACCTTGGAGGACACTGGCTGAGCAGGGGCCGGGGCTGCGACGGGTGCGGGTTCAGGTTCTGCCGCCTTAGCTGACACAGGTTCGACTGGTGCGGGTGCTTCAACTTCATGGTGAGCATCATGCGCAGCTTCTTGCGGCGCTTCTTGAGGCGCTTCAGCAGCCGTATTTTCCATTGGCTCGGTTGTTACGACAGGACCTTTTTCTACCTGAACAACAGTTTCAGCCGGGGCTGCTTGAACAGGTTCGGGTGCTGGCTCAGGAGCAGGAGCAGGTGCAGGCGTTGGCTCTGGTGCGGCAGCCACCTTGGGCTGTTCAACGATGGCGCCGTCACAACCAGGCGCAGCTGTAGCCGGGGTCCATGAACCGTTGCGCCAGCATTCGCCAGAAGCGTTTTTCCACACTTCACCAGCAGCAGACAGCCAGTTGTTGATTTCTCCTGCAGATACCAGCCCGGAAAAAACCAGAGTGGATGCTGCAAGTATGCAATGTTTGGTGAATTTCATGACTTTCCTTTGATACTTAGTGAACCCGGGGTTCAGATCAAGTGCGATGCAGGGGTGGGTTTACCCCCTACTACAAACTGATTATGGCACATTAGCGGGCAAGAATCGCGAAACCGGCATACCTTAAAATAGTTCGTTTACCTGCTCGGAATAGCCCTTCTCAATGACCCAGTTCGCCAAAGAAACTCTGCCCACCAGCCTTGAAGAGGAGATGCGCCGCAGTTACCTAGATTACGCCATGAGCGTGATTGTCGGACGGGCTTTGCCTGATGCCAGAGACGGCTTGAAACCAGTGCACCGCCGGGTGTTGTTCGCCATGCACGAGTTGAACAACGACTGGAATCGGCCTTATAAAAAGTCTGCGCGTATTGTTGGTGATGTCATAGGTAAATACCACCCGCATGGCGACAGCGCGGTGTACGACACCATTGTCCGCATGGCTCAGGACTTCTCTCTTCGCCATATGTTGGTGGATGGTCAGGGTAACTTCGGTTCGGTCGACGGCGACAATGCCGCCGCCATGCGTTACACCGAAATCCGCTTGTCAAAAATTGCCCACGAAATGCTGGACGACCTGGACAAGGAAACCGTCGATTTCGGTCCCAACTACGACGGAAGTGAAAAAGAACCGCTGGTGTTACCGGCCAAATTCCCCAATCTGCTGGTCAACGGTTCGTCAGGTATTGCCGTAGGCATGGCGACCAACATCCCGCCGCACAACTTAAATGAAGTGGTCGATGCCTGTTTGCATTTGCTGCGCCACCCGGATGCCTCCATCGACGACCTGATGGAAATCGTGCCCGCCCCAGACTTTCCGACCGCCGGCATCATCTACGGCATCAGCGGCGTCAAGGAAGGCTATCGCACCGGTCGCGGCCGTGTCGTCATGCGCGCCAAATGCCATTTTGAAGACATAGACCGGGGCCAGCGTCAGGCCATCATCGTCGATGAACTGCCTTACCAGGTGAACAAAAAGACCTTGCAAGAACGCATGGCCGAACTGGTGCACGAAAAGAAAATCGAAGACATCAGCCATATCCAGGACGAATCCGACAAGTCCGGCATGCGTCTGGTGATTGAACTCAAACGCGGCGCAGTGCCAGAAGTGGTGCTGAACAATCTTTACAAGCAAACCCAGCTGCAAGACACCTTTGGCATGAACATGGTGGCGCTGATCAACGGCCAGCCGCGTTTATGTAATTTGAAAGACCTGATCAGCGTCTTTTTGCAGCACCGCCGGGAAGTGGTGACACGCCGCACGGTATTCACCTTGCGCAAAGCGCGCGAACGCGGCCATGTGCTGGAAGGTCTGGCGGTCGCCTTGGCGAATATTGACGAGTTCATCGCCATCATCCGCAATGCGCCCACCCCGCCTGTGGCCAAAACAGAATTGATGAGCAAGCCGTGGGACAGCCAACTGGTGCGCACCATGTTGACCCGCGCCAAAGCCGACGGCAGTGTCATCAACGCTGACGACTACCGGCCCGACGGTCTGGAAAAAAATTACGGCATGGGGGCTGACGGCCTGTACCGCTTGAGCGACACCCAGGCGCACGAAATTTTGCAAATGCGCTTGCAGCGCCTGACCGGTCTTGAGCAAGACAAAATCGTCAACGAATACAAAGAGGTCATGGCCGAGATCGACGACTTGCTCGACATTCTGGCGCGTCCCGAACGGGTCTCAACCATCATCAGCGACGAGCTTGCTGCCGTGCGCCAGGAATTCGGCCAAAGCAAACTCGGCGCACGTCGCAGCCATATCGAGCACAACGCGCAAGATTTGGCCACTGAAGACCTGATCACGCCGACCGACATGGTGGTCACGTTATCGCACAGCGGCTATATCAAAAGCCAGCCTTTGTCCGAATACCGCGCACAAAAACGCGGCGGTCGCGGCAAGCAGGCCACCGCCACCAAAGAAGACGACTGGATCGAGCAACTGTTTATCGCCAACACGCACGACTACATCCTGTGCTTCTCCAACCGGGGCCGCTTGTATTGGCTGAAGGTCTGGGAAGTGCCAGAAGGCTCGCGTGGTTCACGCGGCCGTCCCATCGTCAATATGTTCCCGCTGATTGAAGGCGAAAAAATCAATGTGGTGCTGCCACTGACCGGCGCAGCGCGTGCATTCCCGGCAGACCAGTTTGTCTTTATGGCCACGTCCATGGGCACGGTCAAGAAAACCTCGCTCGATGAATTCAATAACCCGCGCAAAGGCGGCATCATTGCTGTCAACTTGGACGATGGCGATTATTTGATAGGCGCAGCGCTCACCCACGGCAAGCACGATGTGATGTTGTTCAGCGACGGCGGCAAAGCCGTGCGTTTTGATGAGAACGATGTGCGCCCGCTGGGTCGCAGTGCGCGCGGCGTGCGCGGCATGATGCTGGAAGAGACGCAAAGCGTGATTGCTCTGCTGGTGGCCGAGCAGGAAAACACCGTCACTGACGAGAGCGTCATTGCCCGCAACAGCGTGCTGACCGCCACCGAAAACGGTTTCGGCAAGCGCACCCCCATAGACGAATACACCCGCCATGGACGCGGCACCAAAGGCATGATCGCCATCCAGCAAACTGGACGCAACGGCAAGGTGGTGGCCGCCACCTTGGTGCACAGCGACGACGACATCATGCTGATCACCGACCGGGGTGTATTGGTGCGCACCCGCGTCAGCGAAATCCGCGAAATGGGCCGGGCCACGCAAGGTGTCACGCTCATCGGACTCGACGAAGGCTCCAAGCTCAGCGGCATGCAACGCATTGTGGAAAACGATGCGCAGGGCGGTGCTGACGAAGCGGGTGAAGCCGGTGGCGAAGACGCGCCCGCGGACGACACCCCATGACAGACAAAGCGAGTGACGGCTTGTCCGGTTTGCGCCAGCAAATCGACTCCCTCGACCGTCAATTGCTGGACATGCTGAATCAACGGGCGCATCTGGCCGAACAAGTCGGCGACATCAAGCGCGCGGAAGGTTCGCCGTTTTTCCGTCCTGACCGTGTCGCGCAGGTGCTGGAAAAAATCCAGCAACTCAACCCCGGCCCGCTGAAAAACACCCATGTCGCTGCCATCTGGCGCGAAATAATGTCAGCTTGTTTAGCGCTGGAAGCACCGCAACGCGTGGCCGTGCTCGGGCCCATAGGCACTTTTTGCGAGCAGGCTGCCATTGAATATTTCGGCAGCGCAGCAGAATTGATTTACTGCAACAACTTTGACGAGGTGTTTCACGCCACCGCTGCGGGCACGGCGCAATACGGCGTGGTCGGCGTCGAAAACTCCACCGAAGGGGCAGTGGCGAGATCACTCGATTTGTTTTTGCGCACGCCGGTTCACGTGGTCGGTGAGGTGAGTTTGCTGGTACGCCACAACCTGCTGCGCCAGTCGCCTTCGCTGCAAGGTGTGGAGGTGGTGCTGGCGCATCCGCAAGCGCTGGGCCAATGCCAAAACTGGTTGACGCAACACTTGCCGAACGCCGAGCGCCGCGCTGTGTCCAGCAACGCCGAAGGTGCGCGACTGGCGGCTACCAACCCGGCTTGGGCGGGACTGGCCAGTGAACGCGCGGCATCCCAATACGGCTTGCACGTGGTGGCGCACGCCATTCAAGACGAGGCCTACAACCGCACCCGTTTCGCCATCGTGTGCCTGCCGCAAACCCTGGCCACACCACCGGCCTCCGGGCGCGATTGCACGTCTTTGGTGGTGTCTGTGACGAACAAGCCCGGCGCGGTGCATGACCTATTGGTGCCCTTGAAGCAAAACGGCGTGTCCATGACACGCTTCGAATCCCGCCCGGCCAAATCCGGCCAATGGGAATATTTCTTCTACATCGATCTCGATGGCCACGTCAGTCAGCCGCATGTCGCCAAGGCGCTGAGCGAATTGCAAAACATGTGCGCGTTTTACAAAGTGATTGGCTCCTACCCGGTCGGCGCTTGAGGCTTGCCATGATTGATTACAGCAAGTTCAAAAAATCCTTGCAGCAGTTGCAACGGCAACACGCCAATTTCCTCAGTCTGTCCGGGCGAACCCAGTTGAATGATTTAGACAAAGAAGGTATTGCTGAATCTGT
>CANFJQ010000164.1 GCA_947447615.1 Comamonadaceae bacterium | reverse complement strand
TCGCGCGAGCATACCGAGGTGGGCGCAGTGGCCAGCCGCTGGGCGCGTTACCAGGAGCGCGAGGCTGATATGTCGACCGCCACGGAGATGCTTGAAAGCGCGGGCACCGATGCCGACATGACAGCCATGGCGCAGGAGGAAATGGACAGCGCCAGCGCCGAACTCACCCAACTCGAGGCAGAACTCACGCGCATGCTGCTGCCCAAAGACCCGGACGATGCGCGCAACGCCTTCGTGGAAATCCGCGCCGGCACGGGCGGCGACGAGTCCACCCTGTTTGCCGGCGACTTGGCGCGCATGTACACCCGCTACTGCGACAGCCTGGGCTGGAAAACCGAAATCATGAGCGAGTCGGCCAGCGAGCTGGGCGGCTACAAAGAAGTGGTGCTGCGCGTGGAAGGCCATAACGTCTATGGCGCGCTAAAGTTTGAATCCGGCGGCCACCGCGTGCAGCGCGTGCCCGTCACCGAAACCCAGGGCCGCATCCACACCAGCGCCTGCACCGTGGCCGTGCTGGCCGAGCCGGACGAGGCAGAAGCCATCAAGATCAACCCCGCCGACCTACGCATTGACACCTTCCGCGCCAGCGGCGCCGGTGGCCAGCACATCAACAAAACCGATTCAGCGGTGCGCATTACCCACTTGCCCTCCGGCATCGTGGCCGAGTGCCAGGACGGGCGCAGCCAGCACAGCAACAAAGCGCAAGCCCTGCGCGTGCTGACCGCGCGCATCCAAGAAAAAGACCGCTCCGAGCGCGCCGCCAAAGACGCCGCCGAACGCAAAAGCCTGGTCGGCACCGGCGACCGCAGCGACCGCATCCGCACCTACAACTTCCCCCAAGGCCGCCTGACCGACCACCGCATCAACCTGACGCTTTACAAGCTGCTTTCCATCATGGAAGGGGACTTGGGCGATGTGGTGGAGGCGCTGCAAGCTTTTGAGGCCGCACAGCAAATGGCGGATTTGGAGTTGGGTAAGGTTTAAGGTAACACGCATGGACGGCGCGCTCACCATCGGTCAGGCATTGCACAGCGCCATCGCGCAAGGCATTACGCGCTTGGAAGTCCAGCTTTTATTGCTGCACGTGCTGGGCCGCAAATCGCATGAAAGGGCCTGGCTGTTGGCGCATGACGACGCAAGGCTTTCTAGCGCGGAGCAACAGCACTGGCGGGAGGCGCTGGCGCGCCGCGTGGGTGGCGAGCCCCTGCCCTACATCACCGGCTGGACATCGTTTTACGGCTTGGACTTACAAGTCGATGCCCGGGTACTGTGCCCACGCGCAGATACCGAAACCCTGGTGGATTGGGCGCTGACGCTATTGCCGCAAGACGCCCGCGTCATCGACCTGGGCACCGGCAGCGGCGCTATCGCCTTGGCGCTGAAACAGCATCGCCCCTATGTGTATATGCATGCGCGCGATCTCAGCGCCGATGCCTTGGATGTAGCGCGGGCCAATGCGCAGCGTTTAGGTGTGGAAATAGCGTTTTCGCAAGGTGCCTGGCTGGAGGGCTTTAAGGAACCATTCGATGCCATCGTCTCCAACCCGCCCTATATTGCCGATGCCGATCCGCACCTGGCGGCACTGCGCCACGAACCAATGCAAGCCCTGGCCAGCGGTGCCGAAGGCATGAACGATTTACGCGCCATCGTTGCGCAAGCACCCGTCTGCCTCAAGCCCGGCGGCTGGCTGCTGCTCGAACACGGTTACGACCAGGCGTTTGCTGTGCGCCAGTTATTGCAGGAAAACGGTTTTATCGATGTGCAGTCGCGCCGGGATTTGGCGGGGATCGAACGTTGCAGCGGCGGACGCTGTGCTGCCGAAATCAACCTCTAAAGTCACTCGACATAAGAGCGGCAACTTACCGTGGCGGCTTAACTTGCGGACTGCCGAACCTTCCAATAACCTGGGCGGCGGCGATCATGGGCGATCGCCAGAACATAGATGAAACGCCCCTCGCGTCGGTAAATGACCGAATAAGGAAAACGTTTGACCACCAACTTTCTTAGTTTTTCTCCGAGTGGTGCGCCACGCGCTGGGGATGATTCGATGAAGCCAAGTGTCCTCTGTACCTCAGCAGCCAAGGCTATTCCTAAGCCAGCGACGCGTGATTCGTAGAACTCCACAGCCTCGCCGAATTCGGCCTGCGCCTCGGAGTGAAATTGAACTTGAATCAATCGGGGCGACGGCGCAGATTGTTAAATACTTCGTCGGCGGGCACCAGCCGGGCCTTACCGCACTCTATTTCGGCAAGTCGTGATTCAGCCTCAATACGCCAATCCTCTTGCACATTACCCCCCTCGAGTGGCTCTAGGGATTCCAATAGATGCATGGCAAGCTGCGCCCTTTCAGCACCTGATAATTGCGAGGCTTTTCGCTCAAGTTCCGCGAGGTCTTGCGACATGGTTTACCCACCTTTCGATTCACTGTCATGGTGAAAATAATTGTACGCTGGCGAAAAAATGATACGCCATTCAAGTGAATCGCTTGTTCAGAAAAAGCGGTACGCAACCGCCCTATCAAACCAAAGCCGCATCCTTCGCCGTTTTCGCCTCGACCTTGGGCACCAGCCCCAAGCGATTGACACCACTGACCAGCGCCTTAATGGAAGCGGTCAGTATGTTGTGGTCCAACCCCACACCAAAGCGGTCCGGCGCATCCGTGGCATCCGAACTCAGCTCCATAAAAGCGCAGGCCTGGGCGTCGCCGCCGTGGGCACTGCTCTTGGTGGAGCGCTCTTCAAAGCTGCGCACCTGCACATCGACACCAATGCTTTGCAAGGCCTGCACGGCTGCGTCGATGGGGCCGTTGCCATAGCCTTGCAGCGTGTGGCGAGTGCCTGCCACTTCCACTGTTAGGCGTATGCCTTGGCCGCTGGCGTCGCGCGGGTGGTCGGTCAGCTGATAGCCGACATAGCCCACAGGCTCGGTAGGCGCGACATAGGTTTGGGCAAACAGATTCCAAATGTCTTGCGCGCTCATCTCGCCACCGTGGGTGTCGGTGTAAGCCTGCACTTCGCCCGAAAACTCCACTTGCAAACGGCGCGGCATGACGATGCCGTATTCAGCCTCCATCAAATAGGCGACACCGCCCTTGCCCGACTGGCTGTTGACGCGGATGATGGAGTCGTAGGTACGCCCCACATCGGCCGGGTCGATGGGCAAATAAGGCACGCTCCACAGGCCGTTTTTGTCCAACGCGGAGAAGCCTTTTTTAATCGCGTCCTGGTGCGAGCCGCTAAAGGCGGTGAACACCAAATCGCCCACATAAGGATGGCGCGGATGGATGGGCAATTGGTTGCAATGCTCCACGGTGCGGGCCACGGCGTTGATATCCGAGAAGTCCAAGCCCGGATTAACGCCCTGGGTGTAGAGGTTGAGCGCCAGGGTGACGATATCCACATTGCCGGTACGCTCGCCGTTGCCAAACAAGCAGCCTTCGACGCGGTCGGCCCCGGCCATCAGGCCTAACTCGGCGGCGGCTACTGCCGTGCCACGGTCGTTGTGCGGATGCAGGCTGATCAGGACGCTGTCGCGCCGGGCCACGTTGCGGTGCATCCACTCAATTTGATCGGCATATATATTGGGCGTGGCCACTTCCACGGTCGCAGGTAAATTGAGGATGACTTTGTTGTTTGGCGTAGCGCCCCAGACTTCGGTCACTGCATCGCACACTTCTTTGGCAAATTCCAATTCCGTAGAGGTGAACAACTCCGGGCTGTATTGCAGCACCCACTCGGTTTGCGGATGTGCCAGTGCCAGTTCTTTGATGAGCGTCACCGACTCCACAGCCAGTTGCACCACCTCGGCCTTGCTCATATTGAAGACCACATCGCGAAACAGAGGCGCCGTCGCGTTATAGACGTGCATGATGACGCGGCGCGCGCCCACCACCGACTCGAAAGTGCGGCGAATCAAGTGCTCACGCGCCTGGGTCAGCACCTCGATGGTCACATCGTCAGGCACCAATTTGTCGTCAACCAGTTTGCGCACAAAGTCAAAGTCGGTCTGCGAGGCGCTGGGGAAACCGACCTCGATTTCCTTGAAGCCCACATCGCACACCGTGCGGAACATACGCAGCTTGCGCTCCAGGTTCATGGGCTCGAATAGCGACTGGTTGCCGTCGCGCAAGTCGGTGCTCATCCAGACCGGCGGCTGGGTAATGGTGCGGCCCGGCCATTTGCGGTCGGGCAGGTCAATGGCGGGAAAAGCGCGGTACTTGGTAGCGGGTTGCGAGAGCATGGTTTCCTTGGGATACAAAAAGCCGTGTTACAGCGAAATCGAGGCTCTATGGTATCCCGAGCGGGCGCGCAGGAGATTGCGAATTTGCCTCGGTATTTCTAGTTATTAGGCTTATATGCCTATAAATTAACTTTTTTAGTCATTAAATGCTAAAAATTAGGAAATCACACAATCAGTGGTGATGCCCATGCGCCCCGTGCACATGGCGGTGGGCGATTTCCTCTTCCGAGGCCGCGCGCACCTCCAACACGTGCGCGCTAAAGCGCAGGGCCTGGCCGGCCAGGGGGTGGTTGGCGTCGAGGAGGACTTTGTCGCCCTTGATTTTGACGACGGTAAAGGCGCGGGCCTGGCCATTGGCATCGCGGCCTTCCAACTGGCCGCCAACTTTGACGCCGGGTGGGAACTGGGTTTTGGGGATGGTTTGCAGCAGCGACTCGTCGCGCTCGCCAAAGGCGTCCGCCACCGACAAATCCAGGGTGACGCGGTAACCTGCCTCCTGACCGAGCAGCGCTTCTTCCACTTTGGGGAAGATATTGCCGTAGCCGCCGTGCAGGTAGGCAATAGGCTCTTTGCTTTGCTCAAGGATTTTGCCTTGCGGGGTGGCGACTTGGTAATGCAGGGTGACGGCGCAGTCTTGGCTGATTTTCATGGGGGTAAAAAGTGTGTGGATAGGCTAAAGCGGCCCCTATTATCGGAAAAACCCCGCGCGCTGCCCCGGCTGCGCCGCTCACCCAGGCCCCACCGGGCGCAAAGGTGAAA
The DNA here is from genome assembly GCA_947447615.1 of Comamonadaceae bacterium. Lineage (GTDB taxonomy): Bacteria > Pseudomonadota > Gammaproteobacteria > Burkholderiales > Burkholderiaceae_C > Allorhodoferax. The sequence goes on along the minus strand of CANFJQ010000164.1, from coordinate 293 downwards.
TAATCGGATCCATATTGCAACTTTTGCCACAAAGGATTTTCCCCATGAGCGACACCCAGCAACGCATTGACAGCCTGGTTAAAGGCAACGAAGTGGTTCTGTTTATGAAGGGCAATGCCAATTTCCCGCAGTGCGGTTTTTCGGGCCGGGCCATCCAGATTCTCAAAGCCAGCGGCGTGGACACCAAGGCGCTGACCACCGTCAATGTGCTGGAAGACGAGGAAATCCGCCAGGGCATCAAGGAATACAGCAACTGGCCCACCATCCCCCAGCTCTATATCAAGGGCGAATTC
>CANFJQ010000163.1 GCA_947447615.1 Comamonadaceae bacterium | reverse complement strand
TTCACCGGCAAGTCCACTGGCTCGCAAATTGTGCCGCCGCTGTGGTGGATGGAGTTGGCCATATAGGCCAGCTTCACAAAGTTTTCAAAGTCGTGCAAGGTGGCGTAGCGGCGGCCCTTGTCCAGGTCGCGCACAAAGGGCGAACCGTAGGACGGCGCAAACACGGTGTTTTTGCCGCCAATAACCACGTTATGCGCCGGGTTGCGCGCGTACTGGGTAAATTGGCGTGGCGCGCTGGCTTGCACGATAGCGCGGCACATGCCACCGGGAAAGCGTACGCGTTCGCCCGTGACTTCGGCACCCGCTTTGCGCCAGATGTCCAGGGCTTCAGCATCGTCGCGAAAATCAATGCCCACTTCTTCCAAAATCGTATTGGCATTGCGCTCAATGATGGCCAAGGCCTCTTCGTCCACCACTTCGTAAAAGGGGATATTGCGCGTGATGAAGGGCGCAGCCTGCACGCTACGCGATGAACGCAGGGCACGCTTAGCTTCGCGGCCGCCAGCGCTGCGGCGGGTGCGCGGCGCGCTGTCGGCGGCGGTCAAAGTCACACTATCGTCCATGGCAAATCTCCAGTCGGTACAAGGCAAGGGGCATCGATGAGTATCCCCAGAGCCCAAGCCTAGCCCAAGTCATACTGCGACACCTACTTGCATCTAAACGCCATAGGCACTGTCGCACAGGCATCGTGGCGCGTCGTATGGCGAACAATACGTACTGTATGGCCCGCTTCACAATCCTTGTCACCGGCTTTATAGGGTTACCTCCATGTCTTTAAGCGTTTTTGACCTGTTCAAAATCGGAATCGGCCCCTCGTCCTCGCATACCGTAGGCCCGATGAAGGCGGCCGCCATGTTCGCCAAAGCGCTGGCACAGGACGGCATGCTGGCGGCTACGGCACGGGTGGAAGTGCGGCTCTACGGCTCGCTGGGTGCCACCGGTAAAGGCCACGGCACCGATACCGCCGTGATGCTGGGCCTGGAGGGCCTGATGCCCGACAGCATAGACCCGGACACTATCGATGCACGGCTCAAAAAAATCCGCAAAGAAAAAATCCTGCACCTGCAAGGCAGCCATCCCATCGCTTTCGCCGAAAAAACCGATGTGCTGTTTTTGCGCCGTGAAACCCTGTCTTTTCACCCCAATGGCGTCAAGTTCATGGCGATGGATGCAGAGGGTGGCTTGTTGCAAGAGCGCCGCTATTTTTCGGTGGGCGGTGGCTTTGTGGTGTCGCAAGAAGATGCCGATGCTGAACACGCCGCCACCCAGGAAGCGCCGCGTATCGTGGCCGACCGCACGGTGCTGGCCCATCCATTCCTGAGCGGCGACGCATTGCTGGCGATTACCACCAGCACCGGCATGTCGATTGCGCAGGTGATGCGCGCCAACGAACACGCCTGGCGCAGCGACGCTGAATTGGACGAAGGTTTGGATGCGATTTGGGATGCCATGAAAGCCTGCGTGGCGCGCGGCATACGCACCGATGGCCACCTGCCCGGCAATTTAATGGTCAAGCGCCGCGCTGCCGAATTGCACCGCCGCCTGAGCAGCCGCCCCGAAGAGGCGCTGCGCGACCAATTAACGATATTGGACTTTGTCAACGTCTATGCGATGGCAGTGAACGAGGAAAACGCTGCCGGAGGCCGCGTGGTGACGGCGCCCACCAATGGTGCGGCCGGCATCATCCCGGCGGTGATGCACTATTACGAGCGCTTTATTTCGGGCGCTAACCAGCAAGGCATACGCGACTTTTTGCTCACCGCCGGAGCCATTGGCATCTTGTACAAAGAAAACGCTTCCATCAGTGGCGCCGAAGTGGGCTGCCAGGGCGAGGTCGGCGTGGCCTGCTCCATGGCGGCAGCCGGACTGGCCGCGGTGATGGGTGGCACACCGGCCCAGGTAGAAAACGCTGCTGAGATCGGCATGGAACACAACTTGGGCCTGACCTGCGACCCGGTGGGCGGGCGGGTGCAGATTCCGTGCATCGAGCGCAATGCCATGGGCTCGGTCAAAGCCTTGAACGCCGCGCGCATGGCCATGCGTGGCGACGGCACGCACTTTGTGTCGCTCGACCAAGTGATTAAAACCATGCGCGATACCGGGCACGACATGATGACAAAATACAAAGAGACGAGCCGGGGTGGGCTGGCGGTCAATGTCATCGAATGCTAAAAGGCCTTTGTGTTGCTTCAAAAACGGGTTGTACAGCTGGTAGTGCTGTGGCTACTGTGCGCGGGCAGCGCTGCCATGGCGCAGCAAATCGGCATGTGCCGGCATCTGTGCAATACCGAAAAAACCCAATGCGTCAAAGATATTGCGAGGCCCATGTGGCTGGAAAGCGCGCGCATGTTTTTGGATAAAAACATCACGCTATGGCGCAACCGCGATGAAAACAATGTGGACTCGGGCTCCTGGCTGCAGCAGCGCCAGGACAAATACCGCAATGAAAAAAATCTGGCCATGGAGCAAAAACAGCAGTGCGACAGCAACTACCTGCAATGCACCATGGCCTGCGCAGACCCTGGTGCCAACGCTGCGCCGCAAGCCCCAGCCTCTGGCCCTTTGAATCCTTCCCTAACGCCGCAATGAAAGTACCCACGTGAGCCACTTTTCTATTTTTGCGCTGGCGCGCAACGCCATGTCTTACCACGAGAACTGGCAAAAACAATGGCGCAGCCCCGAGCCCAAAGCCAGCTATGACGCCATCGTCGTTGGCGGCGGCGGCCACGGCCTCGCTACGGCCTACTACCTGGCCAAAGAACACGGCATGCGCAATATTGCGGTGGTGGAGCGCGGCTGGCTAGGCGGCGGTAATACCGCGCGCAACACCACCATCGTGCGTTCCAACTATTTGTGGGACGACGCCACGCACTTGTATGAAAAAGCCTTGCAACTGTGGGAAGGCTTGTCGCAAGACCTGAACTACAACACCATGTTCAGCCAGCGCGGTGTGATGAACGTGGGCCACTCGCTGCAAGACATGCGCGACATCGAGCGCCGCGTCAATGCCAACCGCTTGAACGGTGTGGATGGTGTGGTGCTGACGCCGCAGCAAATCAAGGCCATGGTGCCCATCATGAACACCAGCGCCAGCCTGCGCTACCCGGTCATGGGCGCATCCTTTCAGCCGCGCGGCGGCGTGGCCCGCCACGATGCCATCGCCTGGGGCTTTGCCCGCGCTGCCGATCGCCTGGGCGTGGACATCATCCAAAACTGCGAAGTGATCGGCGTGCAGCGTGAAGGCGACCAGGTGGTGGGCATTGAGACCACACGCGGCGTGATCAAGAGCAAAAAAATCGGCGTCGTGGCCGCCGGCCACAGCAGCGTCATCGCCAGCATGGCCGGCATTCGCCTGCCCCTGGAAAGCCACCCGCTGCAAGCATTGGTCTCCGAACCCATGAAACCGATTTTGCATACGGTCGTGATGTCCAACGCCATCCACGCCTACGCCAGCCAGTCCGACAAAGGCGATCTGGTGATCGGCGCCGGTATCGACGCCTATGTGGGCTACGGCCAGCGCGGCAGTTTCCCCATCATCGAGCACACGCTGCAAGCGATTTGCGAACTCTTCCCCATCTTCAGGCGCGTGCGCATGAACCGGCAGTGGGGCGGCATTGTGGATGTGGCGCCCGACGCCTGCCCCATCATTTCTAAGACGCATATCAAAGGCCTCTACTTCAACTGCGGCTGGGGTACTGGCGGCTTCAAAGCCACGCCAGGCTCGGGCTGGGTGATGGCCCACACCATGGCGCAGGATCGGCCGCATGCGCTCAATGCGGCGTTTGAGTTGAATCGGTTTAACACCGGGCACTTGATTGATGAGCATGGTGCGGCGGGTGTGGCGCATTGAGGTTTGGATATGTTTAAAGATTTTCCCTGTGGGACTTTTGTTTACCCCCGCTGTCTTGTCCCCCGCTTCCCCCCCGCCGGGGTGAAGAAAAGCTTTTATTTTTTCCCCCGCTTCCCCCCCGCCCCTTCACCCCCTCGGGGGGTGAAGGGGAGCTTGAATACCCAATTTGGTTTCTTTGGGCTGGATAGGGGTGTTGATTCGGGGCGTTACGGTGCGGGTTTGTTTGCGCAGATTGGTGAACGTCGCAGTCGTAGTCAAGGGCTGAATGCTTGGCGCGGATGCGGCGGCTGCGCGCCAACAAGCGTGTGCAAGGTGAGCGTAGCGAACGAGCACACGCGGGCCCCCGCTGCCATAGGCCGTGCTGAGCAACGCAGCGGCGACCGGATCAGGGCGGGCGCTTGTCTGAGCGTAGCGAGTTTGCGCCCGACCCCGGGCGGCGCGAGTAGCGCAAGGCACCCCGAAGGGGCACGGCCTTTGGCTCGCCTTTCTTTTGCTCACCTTTTCTTTGGCGAAGCAAAGAAAAGTGAGGCCTGCGGCAGGCGCAAGCCGGCCAACAGGCCGAAACCTGACTTAAAAAACCATTTGAACAAAAACTGAAATGCTAAAAATTACCTGCCCCTGGTGCGGCCCCCGCGCTGAAAGTGAATTTAGCTGCGGCGGCGAAGCGCATATTGCGCGGCCCCTCGATACCGATGCCCTCACGGATGAACAATGGGGCGACTATTTGTTCATGCGCAAAAACCCCAAAGGGCTACACCGCGAACAATGGTTGCACTCCGCTGGTTGCCGCCGCTGGTTCAATGCCGAACGCCATACCGTGAGCTACCAGTTCAGCAAGTTTTACAAACCCGGCGAGAACCCAGACGCCGCGCCCAACGCAGGAGAAGCAGCATGAGCGGGCAACGCATCAATGGCCACGGCAGCCGCATCGACCGCAGCGCTCCGGTGCGCTTTACTTTTAATGGCCGCAGCTTTAGCGGCTTTGCTGGCGACACCTTGGCCTCGGCGCTGCTGGCAGCGGGCGAGAGTTTGTTTTCGCGGTCTTGGAAATACCACCGTCCGCGCGGCCTCCTTACTTCGGGCATTGAAGAGCCGTCTGCATTGGTGCAAATGGAGCGTGGCGCTCACACCATTCCTAACGCCAAGATGCCCGAGGTCGAGCTATACGAAGGTCTGTACGCCGAAAGCGTGAACGGCTGGCCGAGTTTGCTCTCGCGCCTGCTCAGCCCCAACCGCTGGGGCACGCCTTTGTTTCCCGCCGGTTTTTATTACAAAACCTTTATGTGGCCGGCCAAGGCGTGGATGTTTTACGAGCGCTTTATCCGCAAGGCCGGTGGCCTGGGTGCTGCACCCGAAGTGGAAGATACGGCGCGCTACGTACATCAAAACGCACATTGCGATGTGTTTGTCGCTGGCGGCGGTATCGCCGGTCTGGCAGCCGCGCTGGCCGCAGGGCGCAGCGGCGC
>CANFJQ010000162.1 GCA_947447615.1 Comamonadaceae bacterium | reverse complement strand
TTTGGTCAACACCATCAAGCAAGTGAAAGCCAATTTGAATGACGATTTAAAAATCATTGGCTTATTGCGGGTGATGTTCGATCCGCGTATTACCTTGCAGCAGCAGGTGAGCGACCAGCTCAAAGCGCACTTTGGCGACAAGGTTTTTGACACCGTGATTCCGCGCAATGTGCGTCTGGCCGAAGCGCCCAGCTACGGCTTGCCCGGCGTGGCGTTTGACCCGGCGTCCAAAGGCGCGCAGGCCTTTGTGGCTTTTGCGCAAGAGATGATTCGGCGCATTCCCACCCTGCAATAAGCGCTGATGCACGCACAAGTTTTGCTCTTGCCCGGTTGGCAAAACTCCGGGCCCGACCACTGGCAAAGCCGCTGGGAAGCGCGCTATGGCTACACGCGGGTGCAGCAACACGATTGGATGCGGCCCTTGCGCGGCGACTGGATGGCGCAGCTTGAGGAAGCCGTGCTCAGCCATAGCCAGCCTTGTGTGCTGGTGGCGCATAGCCTGGGCTGCTTGCTGGTGGCCAGCTGGGCCGCGCACTCGCGCAACACGGCCAAAGTGCGCGGGGCCTTGCTGGTAGCGCCAGGCGATGCAGAACGCGACGATTTGCGCCCAATGCTCGCCAGTTGGGCGCCAGTAAGCATGCAGGCACTGCCGTTTAGCAGCGTGCTATTTGCCAGCCACAACGACCCTTATTGCAGCTTTGAGCGCGCCAATGCCATGGCCACAGCTTGGGGCGCACGCTGCATCGATTACGGCATGACCGGACACATTAACACGGACTCGGGCCTGGGCGACTGGCCTGACGGGCACGCACACCTTAGGCAATGGTTAGAAACAAAGGACGACGCGCATGGCGACTAAAAAACTCAAAGGCTTGGGCATGGGCCTGGAGGCCTTGCTCGGCCCCAAAGTGCAAGACAGCGCACCGGGCGCGGCAGATGAAAACGCCTTGCCAGTCAGCCTGGCTTTGGATGATTTGGTAGCCGGTCAATACCAACCGCGCACCCGCATGGACGAAGGCGCTTTGTACGAATTGGCCGAAAGCATCAAGGCCCAGGGCATCATGCAGCCGCTGCTGGTGCGCCAACTCAGCAGCGAACAAGCCCAAGCCGTGCAACCCGCACGCGGCGCCAAGCCGCTGTATGAAATCATCGCCGGTGAGCGCCGTTTCCGCGCGGCCCGCTTAGCCGGTTTAGATGCTGTGCCGGTGCTGGTGCGCAATGTGCCCGACCAGGCCGCCGCCGCCATGGCGCTGATTGAAAACATGCAGCGGGAGGACTTAAATCCGCTGGAAGAAGCGCAAGGCCTGCAACGCCTGATCAAAGAATTTGGGCTCACACATGAAGCGGCCGCCCAATCGGTAGGGCGCTCGCGCAGCGCGGCCAGCAACCTGATGCGCCTTTTGCAACTGGCCGAGCCGGTGCAAGCCATGCTCATGGCGGGTGATCTGGACATGGGCCATGCACGCGCTTTGTTGGCCCTAGACAAGGCCACGCAAATCTCTGCGGCCAACCAGATTGTGGGCAAAAAAATGTCGGTGCGCGAAGCCGAAAGTTTGGTCAAAAAACTCGGCGCCGAATTCACACTGACATCGGCCAAACCGAAAAAAGAAAAATCGCGCGACTTGAAGCGCTTGGAAGAAGAGCTGTCAGACACCCTGGCCGCCGAGGTAGAAATCCGCATCAAAAAACGCGTCAAGCGCCGTGGCCGTATGGACGACATGGGCGAGATCGTGATCCAGTTTGGCTCGCTCGATGCGCTCAATGGTTTGGTGGAACGCCTGTCGCCTCAAACCGAGCGCTAAACCGTGTTCGACACCCCGCCCGAATCGACCGCCAGCGGCTGGCGCAAAGCGCCGCCTTGGCCTGCGCCTGCACTTTTGTCCTGGGGCGCAAGCTGGGTTTTGTTCCGGTTTTTAAACACCCAGGGCTGGCCGCCGGTGGCAGCTTTGGCGATGGCGGCGGGGGTGGGTGTCCTGCTGAGTGTGTGGGGCAATAGTTGGTGGCGCAAGCTGTTTATCGCCGGGGGTTTTCCGGTCTCGTTTGCGCTGAGTTTGCAAGTGCTGGGGCCGGGCGATTTGCCTAGCTGGATGTGGCTGTTGCCGCTGGCCATCATGCTCTTGGTCTATCCAGTGAATGCCTGGTCCGACGCGCCCTTGTTTCCCACGCCCGCCAAGGCTTTGCTAGAACTGCCTGCCCATGCACCGCTGCCTGTGGGCGCAAAGATCGTGGACGCTGGTTGCGGTATGGGCCATGGTTTGCGTGCTTTGCGCCTGGCCTATCCGCAAGCGCAGTTTTATGGCTTGGAGTGGAGCGTGGTGTTGCGCTGGTGGTGCGCGCTGCGCCTGCCTTGGGCGCGCATACGCCGCGCCGATATTTGGGAGGCCGACTGGTCTGGCTACGATATGGTTTATGCCTTTCAGCGGCCAGAAAGCATGCCGCGTGCGGTGGCCAAAGCCGCCAAGCAATTGCGCCCCGGCGCGTACTTGGTGAGCCTGGATTTTCAGGCGCACGACTTGGTAGAAAAAGCGCGCTACCAAGCGCCCAATGGCAAAATGGTCTGGATCTACCAAAGCCCTTTTGTCTATGCCCATGACTGAACCATCCAAACCCGAAGGACAGTCCGCCGCCAAGGCGCAGGCCACCGACGTGTTGTTGCTGGCGATGGCCACTTTGCTAGAACAGCGCGACACGCAAACCCACCAGCATTTGCTGCGCGTGCATGCCTATGTGGGTGTGCTCACGCAAGCGCTGCAATCGCACCCGCGCTGGCTGGCATTGCTCACGCCTGATTACATCCGCCATGTGCTGGCTAGCGTCTGGGTGTATGACATGGGTACGCTGTCTGTGCCCGAGCGCGTCTTGCTCAAGCCCGGCGTTTATACGCCCGAAGAGCGGCGCGCCATGCAAGCGCACACGGTACGCGGATTTGCAGCTTTGCAGCAAGCCGAAAAAACCATGCTCTATAGCGGCGACGCCGTGCGCGTAGCCAAAGAGGTCACGCTATCGCACCACGAACATTGGGACGGCCAAGGCTACCCGCAGGGCTTGCAAGGCACGGCCATTCCCGCGTCAGCGCGCATCATCGCGGTGGCCGATGCTTACGACGCGATGGTGAGCAACAAAGTCTATAAAACCACCATGACGCATGAGCAAGCCTTGACGCAGCTCTGGCAAGAACGCGGCGTGCAGTTTGACCCGGACGTGGTCGATGCCTTTATCAACCAAGGCCACGCCATGCGCCTGATCGCGCAACGCCTGGCCGATACCGAGCAAGATTTGCAACGCAAAATGGAATTTTTGGACGACGCACTGGCCGAGCCGCCAGCCACCTGAACGCGCGGCAAGCAAATCACCGCGCATACCGCACCACCTTTTGCAGCCCGCCTGCAAGCAACCCACCGAAAGCACACCCCATGGGACAACGTTTGACACAAATTGCCACCCGCACTGGCGACAACGGCACCACCGGATTAGGCGATAACTCGCGCGTATCCAAAAACAGCTTGCGCGTGCACGCCATGGGCGAAGTCGATGAACTCAATAGCCACATCGGCGTGCTCTTGTGCGAAGCCATGCCCGAGAGTGTGCGCAGCGTCTTGGTGGAAGTGCAACACCAGTTATTTAACCTGGGCGGCGAATTGTCCATCCCCGGGTTTGAGCTGCTCAAGCCCGAGGCGGTGATTGCGTTAGACCAAGCTTTGGCGCAGCACAACGAACACCTGCCCAAGCTGCAAGAGTTCATCCTGCCCGCAGGCAACCGCGCTGCTTCGCTAGCGCATGTATGCCGCACCGTAGCCCGCCGCGCCGAACGCGCGGTGGTGGCGCTAGGCAATGAAGAGGCTTTGAAAGAAGCCCCGTGCCAATACCTGAACCGCTTGTCTGACCTGATGTTTGTGCTGGCCCGTGTGCTCAATCGCCACCGCAGCGATGGGACGGTTGGGGATGATGTGTATTGGAAGAGTGAGCGCTTGGCGCGGGGGGCGTAGCTTCAATAAATAGGCATTAGCCCGCAGGTGCCAAGATAGCCATCGTAATCCGCGAGATACAAGTCATATTCCCCGCCTCATCACGCAACTCAATTTGCCACACATGCGTAGTGCGCCCGCGATGCATGGAGCGCGCGGTGCCGGTAACCCAGCCGGAGGACACGCCGCGTAAATGGTTGGCGTTGATGTCCAGGCCCACGGCGCGATAGCCCGGCGGGCAGGAAAACGCCGCGCCGCAAGAGCCCAGCGTTTCGGCCAGTACCACCGACACGCCGCCATGTAACAGCCCATAGGGCTGGCGCGTGCGTTCATCTACCGGCACGCGGCCCACGATGTAGTCGTCGCCCACTTCTACAAACTCGATACCCAGTCGCTCGTCCGCGCCATTGCGGGTGTTGGCGGTGAGTAGTTCAACGCTAATAGGTTTTTGCCAGATACGCATGCGGCGCTCGCTTTAAGAAAATGTGCGTGACAACTCGGCAATATGCGCGGGCGAAATGCCGCAGCAGCCGCCCACCATGGTGGCGCCCTGGTCCACCCAGCGTTGCGCCCAGCCGGTGTAGGACAGCGGGTCCAGGTCGGCGCGGATGTCCAAAATCACCGCATTGGCCGTGGCTTTTTTGGGCTGTGGCGGAAAGGCATTGGCGTACACGCCAATGTCCACGCCGATGTCACCAATCACTTGGCGCGCTGCGATCACCGCAGCTTCCATCACCTCGGGTTGGCTGCAATTGAACAGCACGGCTTTGGCCCCCAAAGCCAGCGCTTCGCGCACCGCCACATCGACGGCTTCGCCCGATCGCAGCGTTACCGCATCGCCTTCAGGCTCATCGTCTAGCGTGAAAGAAATCCACAAGGGTTTGGTGTTTGCACCTAGCGCTTCGTGCGCGGCGCGGATTTCGGCGATCGAGCTTTGCGTCTCGGCCAGCCACACATCCACCAGCGCGTCCATGCCTTCAATCAGTTTGCGGTGTATCGCTACCGACTGCGCGTGGACAAATAAATCGGGCCGGTACGAGCCCAGCGCTGGGGGCAGCGATCCGGCCACCAACACTTTGTGCCCAGCCGCATCAGCACTGGCGCGGGCCAGTTCGGCAGACAAGCGGGCCAGTGCTACGCCTTGCGCGTCAAAGCGCTCTTGGCCTATATGAAAGGGCACCACTGCGTAACTATTGGTCGTCAGCACTTGCGCGCCGCTGTGCGCAAACGCATCGTGCGCCTGGCGCACAAACTGCGGCCCTTGCATCAGCGCCAGCGCAGACCATTCGGGTTGCTGAAAAGGGGCGCCTATGCGTTTGAGTTCACGGCCCATGCCGCCATCGAGAATTGTGACCGTGTGACCCATAATTTAAAGCTCGTCTTGCATCCAGTACCACTTGTACAGAAAGTGCTGCCCCAAACGCCGAAACGGCGCAAGGGCTTCGGAGCGGAACAGCTTGAAGAAATTCGGGTATTCCAGG
>CANFJQ010000161.1 GCA_947447615.1 Comamonadaceae bacterium | reverse complement strand
GTGCTGCGCCAGCGACCAGCAGGCTGCGCGCCTTGCGCTGGCCGTGGCAATGGCGCAAGCCTGCCAGCGAAGACGCCCAAGACCCGCGCGATGACTTGTTTGCCCATGAAGCGCAGCCGCAGCCCGCGCCGGGCAAGCTTGCGCGCTTGCATGCGTGGCTTATGCCGCCCTTGCAAGCGCTGCGCGCGCTATTGCGCGAGCAGGGCCTGATCACGCTGGCGCTTGCGCCATTGAGCATTGTGTTGTTTGGGCAGTTGTCGCTGGTGGGTTTGCTGGCCAATGTGTTGGCCGTGCCCTGGGTGACTTTGGTGATCACGCCACTGGCTTTGGCCGGGGTGGTGATCGAGCCGCTATGGCAATGGGCAGCAGCGACCTCGGCCTGGTGGATGGCGCTGGTGCAAACCATGGCGGCATGGCCTTTGGCGGTGCTCGCCCTGCCAGTGCCGCCGTGGTGGCTGGCCTTGCCCGCAGGTGTAGGTGCGCTGGTGCTGGCTTTGCCCCTGCCCTGGACTTTGCGTTGCATGGGTCTGCCGCTGCTACTGGCACTGGGCGTATGGCGCCCGCTTGCGCCGCCACCAGGACAGTTCGAGTTGATTGCCGCCGACATCGGCCAGGGCAACGCGGTGCTGGTGCGCACCCACAAGCACACTTTGCTTTACGACGCCGGGCCGCGCTACAGCCTGGACAGCGATGCCGGTCAGCGCGTTATCGTGCCGATGCTGCAAGCCGGTGTGACGCGCCTGGATCGCCTCATGCTCAGCCACCGCGATGCCGACCACGTAGGCGGCGCAGCCAGCGTGCTGTCTATGCAGCCGCAAGCCGATGTGTTGAGTTCGCTCGAAGCCGGGCACGCCTTGCTACAAGGCCGCGAAAACACGCGCTGCCAGGCCGGGCAAAGCTGGGACTGGGATGGGGTGCGCTTTAGCGTGCTGCATCCTGCGCCAGCGGCTTACAGTGCGCAAAGTGTGCCCAAACCCAATACGCTGTCTTGTGTGTTGCGGGTGCAAGCTTTCGCGCAAGATGGCGTCTCTGCACGCAGCGCTCTACTGGTGGGCGATATAGAGCAAGCTCAGGAAGCGCAGTTACTTGCGCGTGCCGCCGCAAATCCCCACGATGCGGGACTGCAAGCCGACCTGCTGCTGGTACCGCACCACGGCAGCAAAACATCCAGCAGCGCGGAGTTTTTGGCGGCAGTGCATCCGCAAACCGCCGTGGTGCAGGCGGGGTACCGCAACCGCTATGGGCATCCTGCGCCGGTAGTAGTGCAGCGCTATGCCGACCTGGCCCAAAGCTACGCGCCGGATGAAGCCTTTCAATGGGTGGACACGCCGCACTGCGGAGCATTTGTATGGCAATCCTGGCAACCTGCAAATAGCCAGTGTGCGCGCCAGGCGTTGCAGCGCTATTGGCACCACCGCGTGCCTTGAGGCGCATTGGTCAGTGCTTTAGTTAATTAGAGGCCGCACCCGCTAGCATTTGCGCTTGTACCGCCAGTCCTAATTCAATCACCGACATCGCGTAAAAGCTACTCCAGTTGTAGCGGGTAACGACATAAAAATTATCAGTGCCCGCCACGTAGCTGGGTGCCGCGTCGTTGCCGTTGACCAATTCAATCAGCGCCAATGGGCCCGCATGCTGCATGGCTTGCGTAGGCAGGATGGCGCCGCGTTGCACCATTTGTGCGGAAGACATGCTGGGCACAATATCTTTTTCCAGCAGTGCGGGTAAATCCAGGCGCGGGGCGTCTAGCTGCACCGGGTAGTGGGTCGGCATGCCCGCTTTCCAGCCAAAGGCGGCCAGGTAATTGGCTATCGATCCGATGGCGTCCTTGCTGTTATCAAACAAATCAATGCGGCCATCGGCGTCAAAGTCCACCGCGTATTTTTGCCAGCTCGATGGCATAAATTGCGCCATGCCCATGGCCCCGGCGTAGCTGCCGCGCACCGTCAGCGGGTCGCGGCCAGTGCGATCGCACCAGACCAAAAAGCTTTCTAGCTCTTGCAAAAAATAAGCGGCGCGGGCCGGGGCTTTGGGGTGGCTGGCGGGGAAGTCAAAAGCCAGGGTCGCCAGCGCGTCCAGCACGCGGTATTTGCCCATGCGCTTGCCGTAAATCGTTTCCACGCCCAAGATACCCACGATGACCGACGCGGGCACCCCGGTTTCGCGCTCGGCGCGCTCCAGGGTTTTGGCATTGCGCAACCAAAATTGCACACCCGCCTCGACGCGCACCGGGTCCACCATGCGCTCGCGATAGACCTGCCAGTTGCGCACGCCCGGGTCTTGCGCCGGGGTCACGGCGCGCACCACGTCTGGCAGCATGCGCGCTTGTGCCACTGTGGCGCGCACCCATTTGCGGTTTAAGGCATTGTTCTGGGCCATGCTGTCTGCGGCAGCGCGTGCGGCTGGATGGTTGGCGTAGCTGCTAGGTGCCGGGGTCTTGGCCGCCTGGCATTTGCGCTTCTTGGCTTTTTTGCCTGCTTTGTCTTTGCTGGAGCTTGATTTTGCGGCGCTGGGGTCTTTGCCCACCTCGGAGAGACCGCAGTCGCGCTGCGCGGCGCTTGCGGCTGGGGGCCTGGCAGCCAGCGCGGTGGCGCTGTACCCGCAGGCCAGGGTGATCAGGGCCGCGATCACCACCCACAACGCAGGATGGCGGCGACGGGAAAGCGTTTCGGGGCGGGGCGGACGGTGCATAAACGGTCTGCATTCTGTCTGATCGGGAGCGCTTGGCTTAGCCCACCTACTTTGCTGGCGGGTTTATGGGGCTGGGTAGGCCTGCTCGCCCGCACGAAGCGCAAAGCGCTACGCACCGGCGTGGCGTGGCGTGGCGATGTCGCACGCGGACCCGCCACTAGAATCGCCGCCACTAGCGTAGCCCAAGCTCCATGCACAAAACCGGTTATTTCACCCACCCCAGTTGCCGCCGGCACGAGATGGGTGCGGGTCACCCGGAATGCCCCGAGCGCCTGGATGCGATCCAGGACCGCTTGTTGATCAGCGGCATGTTGGCGGTCTTGGAGTCGCACGAGGCCCCGGCTGCCGATGCAGAGCAATTGGCGCTAGCGCACGGGCATGGCTATATCGACACGATTGACCGCATGCACAAAAACCTGGCTTTTGAGCATGTCCAAACCGGGCGCGCCTATGCCGCCATCGACCCCGATACCAGCATGAACCTGCACAGCTGGCAAGCCGCTTTGCATGCCGCAGGCGCCGCGATTGCAGCTACCGATGCGGTGATGGCCGGGGAATTAGAAAACGCGTTTTGCGCAGTGCGCCCGCCAGGCCACCACGCCTGCCGCGACCGCGCCATGGGCTTTTGCATTTTTAATAATGTGGCGATTGCGGCGCGCCATGCTTTGGAGCACCATGGCTTGCAGCGCGTGGCTATCGTGGACTTTGATGTGCACCACGGCAACGGCACCGAGGACATCGTTAGCAATGACCCGCGCATATTGATGGTGGGTTTTTTCCAGCATCCGCATTACCCCTATAGCGGCGCCGACGGGCATGCCGACAACATCTTGAACGTGCCGGTTCCTGCCTACACCAAGGGCGATGCAGTACGTGCGTTGGTGCAATCGCAATGGTTACCGCGTTTGCAGGCGTTTGCGCCGGAGATGATTTTTATCAGCGCTGGCTTTGACGCCCACCGCGATGACGACCTGGGCCAGATGGGTTTGGTAGAAGCCGATTACGCCTGGATCACCCAGCAACTCAAAGACGTGGCGCGCACCTATGCCAAGGGGCGCATCGTCTCCAGCCTGGAAGGCGGCTACAACCTGCGCGCTCTGGGCCGCAGCGTGGAAGCGCATTTGCGGGTGCTAGCGGATGTTTAGTTTTGCTATGTTTGAAAGAGGATTCGCATGAGTGGCGTTCGCATGCCCGCACCGCCGCCGATTGAGGACTTGGGCGCTTGGCTGGAAGCCTTTACCCAGCCCACGGTGGCTATCGAGTTGGCGGCGCTGGCCCTGAGCGCGGCAGTGGCCTGGGGCCTGGTGCGTGCCTTGGCAGCCGCTATCGGGCGCGACCAGCGTTCTGTGTGGTTTGGGCGCAAAGATATTGACGGTGTGCTGTTTCCCGCCGTTTTGCTTTGTCTGGTGTTCGCAGCCCGCGCGGTTTTGGACCGCCAGCTCAATGTGGTGGTTTTGCAAGTGGCTATGCCGGTGCTGCTGGCGCTGGTGGTGATACGCACCGGCGTTAAGGTTTTGCAACTGGCGTTTTCCCAAGCCCGCTGGGTGCGGGCCTTGGAGCAGACGATTTCCTGGCTGGTTTGGCTGGCACTGGTTTTGTGGGTCAGTGGCTTGCTGCCGCTGGTGCTGGGTGAGTTGGACCAGATTGGTTGGAAAGTAGGCGGCTCGCGCTTGTCGCTGCGCAACATGGTTGAAGGCTTGCTCACGGCCAGCGCGGTGCTGATCGTGACGCTGTGGATTTCGGCAGCGATTGAGTCGCGCCTCTTGCGCGAAGCCACCGGCGGCGAATTGTCGGTGCGCAAAGCCATTAGCAATGCCACGCGCATTACGCTGTTGTTCTTGGGTTTGATCCTCGCCTTGTCGGCGGTAGGGATTGACCTGACGGCGCTCTCGGTATTGGGCGGCGCATTGGGTGTGGGTATTGGTTTTGGCTTGCAAAAGCTGGCGGCCAATTACATCAGCGGCTTTTTGATCCTGACCGAACGCAGCCTGCGCATTGGCGATAACGTGCGCGTCGATGACTTTGAGGGCATCATCACCCAGATCAACGCCCGCTACACCGTGGTGCGCGCTATTACCGGGCGCGAGGCGATTGTGCCCAACGAGATGCTGCTCATTAGCCGGGTAGAAAACCTGTCGCTGGCTGATACCAAGGTGGTGCAGACCGCGCGTATCCAGGTTGTTTACGAGACTGATATCGACCTGGCCATGCAAGTGCTGCAAGCCGCGGCGCAAGCCCAGCCCAGGGTCTTGCAGCAGCCCCCTGCCAGCGTACAACTCTCGCAATTCACCACTGACGGCATTGAACTCACGGTGGTGTATTGGATTGCCGACATGGAAAATGGCCAGGGCAATTTGCGCTCAGACGTAAACCTAGCGATCTTGCACGCCCTGCGCGAACACGGCATCACCATCGCCGCCACGGTGCGCGGCGCGCCGCCTAGTCCTAGCCCGACGGCGTTGCCGCTCTAAAAGGCCGCTGAAATTTGGCCTTGTTTGTGGGTGTCGTGAAAGTTCAAGCGTGCATTTCAATCGCCACCTTTTGTCCCGCACGGGCGGCCAGGGTAATGAGCATGTCCAGGCTGAACTTCTCCCACTTTCCACGCACCAGGTCAGACACCCGAGACTGCGACACCCCAAATCGCTTGGCTGCTTGCTCCTGCGTCCAGCCCTCCTGCTGCACGAGCAGGCGCAAACGCCCCATCAAATCCGCTCGCAGGGCCAGCACAGCAGCTTCGCCGTCAGCAAACCCCAGGTCCAGAAACACATTGCCACTGGACGGCTGGATATTGGATTCAGTCATGGTT
>CANFJQ010000160.1 GCA_947447615.1 Comamonadaceae bacterium | reverse complement strand
GTGCAAGTCATTGCCCTGGACAGCCCGGTCGCTGAAGCCGACGCCCTGTTCGCCACCGACAACTACAAAGCCGGTGAGTTGATTGGCCAATACGCCAAAGCCGCTCTGGGTGGCAAAAAGCCGGTGATTGCGACCATGGACTTGTTCCCTGGCCACCCCGTGGGCGCACAGCGTCACAACGGTTTTCTGGCGGGTTACGGCCTGAAATCACTGGATGCCAAGAGCAATGAGCTGGCACAACCTGCGGAAGTGGTCTGCATGGCTGACAGCTTTGGTGATGCCGCCAAAGGCCAGACCGGCATGGAAAACTGCCTGCAAAAGAACCCCAACATCAATGTGGTGTACGCCATCAACGAACCCGCTGCTGCCGGTGCCTACAAAGCGCTCAAAGCCGCAGGTAAGGAAAAAGATGTGGTCATCTTGGGCGTTGACGGCATGTGCAGCAACGGTGTGGGCAACGTCGAAAAAGGCGTGATCGCTGCCACCAGCATGCAATACCCCTTGAAGATGGCGGCACTGGGCGTTGCTGCCGGCGTGCAATACGCCAAGGACGGCAAGCGCCAAGCCGGTTACACCGACACCGGCGTGGACCTGGTAGCTGCCAAGCCCATGGCTGGCGTCAAGAGCATAGACACCAAGACCGCCCGCGCACAGTGCTGGGGTGAGTAATGGGCATCGCACCGGCCAAGCCTTGCTTGGCCGGTGCCTTGTATGCGAGCGGCGCTCGGACGCCGCGCTGAAAATCGAAAGTCTGCTGTAGCAGGCTTTCGATTGCGTCTTTATGCATCGCCAGATGCACCGCACCGGCTAAGGCCGTCCATCCATTGAATTGACGCTATGAATTCGCTAAAAGCCAAACTTCCTCCGATGGGCACTTTAGGCCCGGCACTCGCGCTGGTATTGGCCTGCGCCTTTTTTTCTTTTCAGCATGAAAACTTTCTCACGCTGAAAAACTTTTCCCTGATCTTGCAGCAGGTCATGGTGGTGGGCACGATTGCTATTGGACAGACGCTGATTATTTTGACCGCCGGCATCGATTTATCCTGCGGCATGGTGATGGCGCTGGGTGCGATCGTGATGAGCAAATTCGCTGCGGACTACCAGCTCAGCGCGCCGGTGGCTATTTTGTGCGGCATCGCCGCCACTACCCTTTTTGGCCTGATCAATGGATTGCTGGTCACGCGCCTCAAATTACCGCCATTTATCGTGACCTTGGGTACTTTAAACATCGCCTTTGCGATCACCCAACTCTATTCGCGCGCGCAAACCATCACGCAGATTCCCGATGGCATGACCTTGCTGGCCGAGACCTTTGAGTTCGGCGGCTCGCGGGTGGCCTACGGGATTGTGTTGATGCTCTCGCTCTACCTTGCCACATGGATCTGGCTGCGCGACACTGCGCAAGGGCGCCATGTCTATGCTGTCGGCAACAGCCCGGAGGCCACGCGATTGGCAGGTATTTCCACGGATAAAGTGCTGCTCGGCGTGTATGTGCTGGCTGGCGTTTTTTACGGCATCGCGTCCACGCTGGCGGTGGCGCGTACTGGCGCCGGTGACCCCAACGCGGGTCAGACTGAAAATTTGGATGCGATTACCGCTGTAGTGCTGGGCGGCACCAGTTTGTTTGGAGGACGGGGCATTATTTTGGGCACCCTGGTGGGCGCCTTGATTGTGGGCGTGTTCCGCAACGGCCTGACCCTGATGGGCGTGTCCTCGGTGTATCAAATTCTGGTGACCGGGGTGCTGGTGATTCTCGCCGTCGCAACCGACCAAATGTCGCGTAAAGGAGCACGTTAATGAGCGCCCCGCACATCGTGATGCAGGCCCGTGGCCTGGTCAAACGCTTTGGCCAAGTTACCGCGCTCGATGGCGCCGACTTCGAATTGCGCGCTGGCGAAATCCTGGCCGTGATTGGCGATAACGGCGCAGGTAAATCATCCTTGATCAAATGCCTGTCGGGCGCAAGCATTCCCGACGAAGGTGACATCTTGTTGGACGGAAAAATCGTGCAATTCAAGAGCCCGATCGACGCGCGCCGTGCCGGTATTGAAACCGTGTACCAAGACCTTGCCGTGGCACCTGCCATGACGATTGCAGAAAATTTGTTCCTGGGCCGCGAGCTGCGCCGCAGCGGCCCCTTGGGCTGGCTGGGTTTTATCGACAAAAAGAAGATGCTCGACGAGAGTATTGCGCGTATGACCGACCTGAAGGTCGGCATCCGCTCGATGACGCAGGCAGTGGAAACCTTGTCCGGCGGCCAGCGCCAATGCGTGGCCGTAGCCCGCGCCGCCGCTTTTGCGCAGCATGTAGTCATCATGGATGAACCTACCGCTGCGCTGGGCGTCAAAGAAGGCAATATGGTGCTGGAACTGATACGCCGCGTGCGCGACAAGGGGCTACCGGTGGTGCTGATTTCGCACAATATGCCGCATGTATTTGAAGTGGCCGACCGCATCCATATCGCTCGCTTGGGTAAGCGCGCGGCGGTGGTCAACCCTAAGTTCATTAGCATGAGCGATACCGTGGCGGTGATGACCGGGGCCAAAGCGGTGAGTGACTTGCCACCTGAGGCGCTGGCCTATTGAATCTAGGGATCGCTTGGGCTTTGCGGGCCGAACTATGGCGCCTAAGCTCACCTTTTACCTGACCATTGCGTGCTCTTGGTGTGAACACTGCATCCATGCGCCTACGCTTAAAGGACAATAGCCACTGATCGCGGTGGCTGCGCAGCGCACCCTTGCAAAGCCAACTTGTGGGCCACAGCGGTAGCTGCTGCACCCCGCCACTTATTGCCAGCTTTTGTTAAATGACTATGAACACCAAACACCTCTGGGTCCTGGGCGAAGCGCTGATGGACTGCGTGATGCAGGCAGATGGCCGTTTTATCCCGCTTGCCGGTGGCAGCCCTTACAACATGGCGCGCGCCGCCCGTTTGCGCGGGGCGTCCGTGCGCTACCTCAACCCCTTGTCCACCGACAGGTTTGGCCGCACGCTGGCAGCGCAATTGCGGGCCGACGATGTGGCTTTGGACACGCCCGATAGCCGCGCGCCCACCTCGCTGGCCATGGTGCAAATTGAAAACGGCCACCCCAGCTACAGCTTTTACCGCGAAGGCGTGGCCGATCGCGACTACACCGTGGACGCGATGGCGCAGCTCCTGCGCACGCATGCTTCGGCCCACGGGCCAGGCATTTTGAATGTCGGCTCTTTGCTCTTGATACCGCCGGAAAACGAGAAGGTGCTAGCGCTACTGCAAGCGGCGAAGGCGCTGGGTTGGGTCATCAGCATGGACATCAATATGCGGCCCCAGGTGGCGCAGGATCTACCGGCCTATGTGGCAGGCGTCAAGACCTTGATGGCGCAGGCTGATTGGCTTAAAGCCAGCGACGAGGATTTGCAGGTACTGGGCTGGCCCGCACCGATCCTGGCAGATGCTGCGGCCTTGGTGCAGGCCGTGCGCAGCCAATGTGCGCCGCAGGTCACGCACATCGCCCTGACCTTTGGCGCGCAAGGCGCGTATTTGCAGGTGGGCGAGAGCGGTATGGCCATGGCGGCACCTCGTGTCGCGGTGGTTGATACCGTAGGGGCGGGTGATACTTTTTGGGGCAATTGCGTGGCCGATTGGGCTCTGCAGCCACAGGGCGAGTTGCAAAGCACTTTGCGACTGGCGATGCAGGCCGCAGCGATCAACTGCGGCCGCAGCGGCTGTCAGCCGCCCACTTTGCAAGAGACGCTGGCCTTTAGCAGCAGCCCAGCCGCACAGTAAATGCGGCTCAGGGTATTTAAGCCGCTTTTTGCGCCTTAAAACCCATCTCGTCCAATGCAGCTGAAAGATGCGTCACGCTGCGGTCGGCGTTGTGCAATTTGTCCAGGCCAAACAGGCCGATGCGAAAGGTCATAAAGTCTGCCGGTTCGTCGCATTGCAGCGGCACACCGGCGGCGGTTTGCAGGCCTAGTGCCGAGAAGCCTTTGCTGTTGTGCATGCCCGTATCGTTGGTGTAGCTGACCACCACGCCGGGTGCCTGAAAGCCCGGCGCTGCCACGCTGCGAATGCCACGGCTTTCCATGAGCGCGCGTACTTTGTGGCCCAGCTCCCATTGCTCGGCGCAAACTTTGTCAAAACCATAGTCCTGGGTTTCGTGCATCACTTCCTGCAAACGCGTGATGGCGTCGGTAGGCATGGTGGTGTGGTACATATGGGTGCCGTTTTCATAGGCTTCCATCACTTGCAGCCATTTTTTCAAGTCGCAAGCAAAACTGCTGCTGGTGGTGCTGTCAATGGCCGCGCGGGCGCGCTCGCTGAGCATGACCATGGCGCAGCAGGGTGAACCGCTCCAGCCTTTTTGCGGCGCGGTCACCAACACATCGACGCCGGTCGCTTTCATATCCACCCAAATCGTGCCTGAGGCGATGCAGTCCAGCACAAACAAACCGCCCACTTGGTGCACGGCGTCGGCCACGGCACGCAAGTAGCCGTCGGGCAGGATCATGCCGGCCGAAGTTTCCACATGGGGCGCGAAAACCACGGCGGGCTTTTCGGCCAAGATGGTGGCGACTACTTCTTCAATCGGGCAGGGAATCCAGGCGGCCTGGCTGTCTTGGCTTAAGCGGCGGGCCTTCAAAATGGTGGCATGGGAAGGGATGTTGCCCATATCAAAAATCTGCGTCCAACGGTAGCTGAACCAGCCGTTGCGGATGACCAGCACGTTTTTACCGGTGGCAAATTGCCGCGCTACTGCTTCCATGCCAAAGGTGCCGCTGCCGGGCACCAGCACGCTGGATTGGGCGCCATACACCGATTTGAGCATGGTGGAGATGTCGCGCATCACGCCTTGAAAGCGTTGCGACATATGGTTCAAGGCGCGGTCGGTATAGACCACCGAAAACTCGAGCAATCCGTCCGGGTCGATATGGGGTAATAAGGCGGGCATAGCGTTCTCCAAAAATAAATAAGCGGCGGGGGTGCTTAGGAGCTGAACAGGAAATTCATCACGTCGCCGTCTTTGACCACGTATTCCTTGCCCTCTGCGCGCATTTTGCCCGCATCCTTTGCCCCTTGCTCACCACGGAATTGAATGAAGTCTTCAAAGGCGATAGTCTGGGCGCGGATATAGCCTTTTTCAAAGTCGGTGTGGATCACGCCAGCCGCTTGCGGACCGGTATCGCCCACGTGGATGGTCCAGGCGCGAACTTCTTTCACGCCGGCTGTGAAATAAGTTTGCAAACCCAACAGTCGGTAGGCTGAGCGGATCAGCCGGTTCAGACCTGGCTCAGTCTGACCCAGCTCTTGCAGGAATAACAAGCGGTCTTCGTCGCTCATTTCGCTCAGTTCGGCTTCCAGCTTGGCGCTGATGGCCACCACCGGCGCGTTTTGCGCGGCGGCAAAGGCTTGCAGGCGCTCTAGCAAAGGGTTGTTCTCAAAGCCGTCTTCGGCCACATTGGCCACAAACATGGCCGGTTTGGCGGTAATTAAGAAGAATTGTTTGAGCAGCGGCAATTC
>CANFJQ010000159.1 GCA_947447615.1 Comamonadaceae bacterium | reverse complement strand
GCGTCCAGATCAGCCCACTCGGCGTCGGTGATCGTGCCCTCGGCGCTGATGGCAATTAATTGCGCGTCAGCGCCATCGGCCACCTGCTGGGCCAGGCGCTGGGTATGGCCGTAGCCGGAGTGGTAAATCACAACAGTGGATGGCATCGTCAATATATCCAAAAAATTAAAATTTCTAAGGCCCGCGCTGCGTCAGCATCGGCAGCAGCGCTGCTGGGCGCTCGGTAAAAAAAGGCTGAATACATTCGCATTTGGCCGCACAACCCGCGATCAAGCCGCAAGGTCAAACACCAGCACTTCAGCCGCTTGCGCCTGGTCTACAAGCAATCGGTTTTCCCCTTGCATCAATAGCGCATCGCCCTGCTTCAGTGCCTGACCGTTCGCGGATAAATTGCCACGCAGCACCTGCACATAGGCTTTGCGCGCCGGGTCTAGTTCCAGCGTAGCGCTTTGCGCGCCGTCCAAGCACCCTGCATACATGCGCGCATCGGCATGGATTTGCACTGCGCCTTGGGCACCGCCGGGCGCGGCTACCAAGCGTAAGACGCCGTCTTTTTCTGCAGCAGAAAATGTTTTTTGCTCGTACGAAGGCGCTATGCCGCGTACATTGGGCTCGATCCAGATTTGCAGGAAATGGGTAGTTTCGTTGGGTGCGTGGTTGAACTCGCTGTGCTGCACGCCAGTACCTGCGCTCATGCGCTGCACGTCGCCTGGCGGTATGCCTTTGACATTGCCCATGCTATCTTTGTGCGCCAGATTGCCCGACAGCACGTAGCTAATGATTTCCATGTCCCGGTGGCCGTGGGTGCCAAAACCGGTGCCGGGCGCGATGCGGTCTTCATTGACCACCCGTAAATTGCCCCAGCCCATGAACTGCGGGTCGTAATAGCCCGCAAAAGAAAAACTATGAAAGGATTTGAGCCAGCCATGGTCGGCGTAGCCGCGGTCAGAAGATGTGCGTAGATAGATCATGGCCGCATCCTAGCGAAAACCGGCGGCGCCCTGGGAGGCCCGGGGGCCGAGAGGCTACGGACCTGCTTTGGTAGACAGCGGCGGGTGTACAGTAGGCCGCATGCCGCAAGCGGCGACACATAAAAACGCCAAGGAGATCCACGCATGCACAGGCCCAAAAACATTGCCATCGTCGGCGCCGGACTGGCCGCCATTAGCTGCGCCCGCACGCTGGTACAAGCCGGGCACCGCGTCACCCTGTTTGAAAAGAGCAAAGGCGTCGGCGGACGCATGTCAACGCGGCGCAGCCCCTTTGGCACTTTTGACCATGGCGCCCAGTATTTCACCGTGCGCGACCCGCGCTTTGCCCAGGCCTTGGAAACCGCCCCCGGCGTGTGCCGCCCCTGGAGCGTGACCATGGTGCAGGTGCTAGACCAGCATGGCCGCGTCGCCGCGGCCGGCCTGCCCGCGCGCGAGCCCCATTGGGTGCCGGGGCCGGGCATGCGTGATTTGGCCGTCGCCTGGGCCGCGCCGATTACCGAGCATATCCACCTGGAAACCTGCGTGATGGCGATCGAGACCGACGCGCTCCACAAAGGCCAATGGCAATTGCGCACCCGTGGCAGCGACGACAGCAGCGGTGTGCACGGCGGCTTTGACCATGTGCTGCTGGCCATCCCGCATCCGCAGGCCGCGGCCCTGCTGCGCACCCTGCCGCCCAAGACCAGCGGCAGCGCAGCCGTGTTGCAAGCGCTGGATGCCGTGAGCGTGCAGCCATGCTGGACGCTGATGCTGGCCTTTCCGCAAGCGGTGCAGCCGGGCTTGACCACGCTGGGCCCGCAATGGAACGCTGCGCGCAGCACCCACCACCGCATCGCCTGGCTGGCGCGCGAATCGAGCAAACCAGGGCGCGGCATTGTGGAGCGCTGGACGGTGCAGGCCAGCGCCGAGTGGTCGCAAGAACATATCCACGACGACGTAGCGCGCGCGCAAGGCAAATTGCTCAAAGCCTTTGCCGAAGTCACTGGCATACGCGCCCAGCCGGCCTATGTGGAAGCGCACCGCTGGCTGTACGCTAAAACCGACAAGCCCTTGGGCCGCAGCCATGTGTGGGATGCCAAATCCGGCATCGGCTTGTGCGGCGACTGGTGCCTGGGCCACCGGGTGGAAAACGCATTCGTATCGGGCTTGGAACTGGCGCTTGCAGTCGCCTGACAAGTTTTCGCACTACCGGGGCCGCTTTGCGCCCTCGCCCACTGGCCCCTTGCATGCCGGCTCGCTGGTGGCTGCGCTGGCCAGTTGGCTAGACGCCCGCGCACACGGTGGCCAGTGGTTGGTGCGCATCGAAGACGTCGACACGCCACGCACCGTGCCCGGCGCGGACCGCGTGATACTTTCGCAACTCGCCGCCTGCGGCCTGCATGCCGACGCGCCACCCGTGTGGCAAAGCACCCGCACCGCGCTGTACCGCGCAGCCCTAGACAAGCTTGTGGCGGGCGCTTTGGCCTACCCCTGCGGCTGTTCGCGCAAGGACATTGAAAACACCATCACCGGCCATGCCCCCCGCCCGCGCCACGCGGAACTGCGCTACCCCGGCACTTGCCGAACCGGCCTGCATGGCAAAGCGGCGCGGGCCTGGCGCTTGCGCACCGAGGGCGCCGTTATCCACTGGCAAGACCGCGCCGCCGGGCCACAGGCGCAAGACGTGCAAGACGCGGTGGGCGACTTCGTGCTGCTGCGCGCCGATGGCTGCTTTGCCTACCAATTGGCCGTGGTGGTGGATGACGCCGACCAAGGTATCAGCCATGTGGTGCGCGGCGCGGACCTGCTGGACAACACCGCGCGCCAAATCCGGCTGCAACAAAGCCTGCAACTGCCCACGCCGCAGTACCTGCATACCGCGCTGGTGCTGGGTGCGAATGGTGAAAAATTGTCCAAGCAAAACGGCGCGCAAGCCATCGACTACAGCGCCGCTGCGCGCTTTGAACCAGGCTGCAGCCACCCTCGGGTTGCCTGCGCAATCGGGCAGCGTGGAGCACGCGCTGACCGCCTGGACTGCGGCTTGGGCATCTACTGGGGTGCGGCCCGAACGCCAAACCCGCGCCACCTAAAATTGCGCGCTTTGGGCCAGCCACCGGCCTCCTGTGCGCCTGGCGCATCCCCCTCCCATGCAAAACAACCATTCCCCCGAGCCTGACGCACCACCGGTTTTTATGCGCACCGTCAAAAGCTATGTCTTGCGCGCAGGCCGGGTCACGCACGGCCAAGCCAAAGCGGTGGAGACACTGGGGCCGCAGTTCTTGCTGCCCTACCGCCCGTCACTCATCACCTGGCCCGAAGCGTTTGGCAAAAGCCAAGCGCCGGGCAGCACGCGGCCCGTGGTGCTGGAGATCGGCTTTGGCATGGGCGAAGCCACGGCCCAGATTGCTGCCACCTTGGCCGGGACGGATTTTTTATGTTGCGAAGTGCACCAGGCGGGTGTGGGCGCCTTGCTCAAGCGCATAGGCGAAGCGGGCTTAGGCAATATACGCATTTGCGCGCATGACGCGGTGGAAGTGATAGACCAGATGCTCCCCCTGGCCAGTCTGGACGGAATCCATATTTTTTTCCCAGACCCATGGCACAAAACCAAACACAACAAACGCCGCTTGATACAAGCGCACTTAGTCGAAAAATTAGCGCAACGCCTCAAGCCCGGCGGCTATTTGCACTGCGCCACCGACTGGCAGCCCTATGCCGAACAAATTTTGGAGGTACTGGAAGCCCAGCCCCTGCTGCAAAACCAGGCGCGCGGCGCGCAGCCTGATTTACAAGGCTACGCGCCCAAACCAGACTACCGGCCTTTGACCAAGTTTGAAAACCGGGGGCTCAAGCTCGGTCACGGCGTGTGGGATGTGGTCTGCCTGCGCCGCTAAGCCATGCAACTAGCCAGCGCACTGCGCGACTTGCCCACGCGCGATGGCGTGGGCGCTAGCCGGGTAGTTATAGCGCCAGGGCGCTGGGCGTGCGTCATAGACTTTTTGCTGGCCCGCTTCCCGCACATTAGCGCGGCTGATTGGCAACAACGCTTGGCCCAAGGTCTGGTGCTAGGCGACGAAGGGCAGCCGTTGCAAGCCGACACGCCAGCCATGGGCGGCGGTTGGCTTTATTACTACCGGGCAGTGGAAAGCGAAACGCCCATCCCTTTTGAACACCAGGTGCTGTACCAGGATGCGCATTTGCTGGTGGTAGACAAGCCGCATTTTTTGCCCGTCATCCCCTCGGGCAAGTATTTGCAGCACACCTTGTTGCTGCGCTTAAAACAAAGCTTAGACCTGCCCGACCTGGTGCCCATCCACCGCATAGACCGCGACACGGCGGGCTTGGTGCTGTTTTCGCTGCAAGCAGCCAGTCGCGATGCCTATAGCGCTTTGTTCAGAGAACGGCGGGTGGAAAAAAGCTACGAGGCGGTCGCCGGCTTTAGCCCGAAGCTAGCAATGCCGGTGCGCCGCGAAAGCCGTATTCGGGTAGGCGCGCACTTTATGCAGCAGGCCGAAGTGCCGGGGCCGGTGAATGCCATCACGGACATCGACGTGCTGGAAGTCTGCGGCCACTGGGCGCGCTACCGATTGCGGCCTTTAAGCGGACAGCGCCACCAGTTGCGCGTGCACATGATGGCGCTGGGCCTTCCCATCCTAAACGATGGCATTTATCCGCAACTCACGCCCGAGGGCAGCAGCGACCAGACCACGCCCTTGCAATTACTGGCCAAAAGCCTGGCGTTTAAAGACCCGGTCAGCGGGCGGCCTTTGACGTTTGAAAGCCAATTGCGCTTGCTGCCCCTGCCGCCGGTTTAGGCGGCGATTTCTTTGGCGCTAATGCGGTAGCGGAAATCGTCGGGCGCATACGGGTCCAGGCGCTGGCCGCCAGTCTCGGCATGGGGGTACATCAAAAAGCCCAGGCGCGGACCTTGGGCGTTTGGCAGCACCACATCATGCGCGGTGTTGTAGGCCATCCAATTGCCTTCCCAGCCGCCAAACAAAACGCGGTTGACCGGCGCCACAACCGGGTTGCGTGGGCCCTTAATCCAATCGGCGGTTTCCTGGCGCATCACCTTAGCCACGTCCGCCGGGTCCATGGCCACCCAGCCATGGCCTTGCAAATAGACCTCGGCGCGGCAGTGTTGTGCGCCTTGCAGCTTGGCGGATATGCCGCCCAGCTCTTTGTAGCCAAAAGCGCTGGGCGCCACGCGCAAACCATAGACATCGCGCGCAGGCAGGCCGACCGAGCGGCACAGACCGACGAACAAGGCATTGAGGTCGGCGCATTTGCCGCCCAGGTTACCGGTTTCCAGCATGGTTTGGATATCGCCTTCGCCGCAGCCGCGTACCTTGGGTTCGCGGTAGGTATTGGTCACTATCCAGTCGAATATTTTTTGCGCTTTTTCCACGTCGGTACGCGCACCTTTGGTGGCCTCGCTGGCGGTGCTCAGCACAATGCCATCGACCGGTATCAGTTTTGTGGCACGCGTCCATTGCGCCAATGCAGCGGCGGATTCAGCCGGAGCCGATTTTTGCTTCCAGTCTTGCAAGCGGTTTTGGGTTTGGATGCGGCTGGTCACTTCCACAAAAGGCTGCGCCTGCGCGGCATCAAACTCGGCATACACCATGCGCGC
>CANFJQ010000158.1 GCA_947447615.1 Comamonadaceae bacterium | reverse complement strand
GGCCTGGCACGCGGCTGGGCGCATATCGCCCGCGCCACCGAAAACGGCGCGGACCGCGATGCGCGTTGGAACATGATGAGCGCCAGCATGCAAGGCGCCATGGCGTTTCAAAAAGGCCTGGGCTGCGTCCACAGCCTGAGCCACAGCCTGGGGGGCGTCAACCCGCGCTTGCACCACGGCACGCTCAACGCCTTGTTTATGGGCGCGGTCGTGCGCTTTAACGCCAGCGCCGCGTCCATCCAAAACGAGAACCGCCTACAACGCATGGCCGCCGCCATGGGCCTAGGCGGCTGCGACGCCAAAGGTACCGAAATCGACGACGCCATCCGCGCCATGAACGCCCGCCTGGGACTGCCCAGCGGCCTGGCCGCCTTGGGCGTGACCGAAGACTTGTTCGAGCGCATCATCGACGGCGCCATGGCTGACCATTGCCACAAAACCAATCCCCGCATTGCGACGCGGGAGGATTACCGGGATATGTTGTTGGCGTCGATGTGAGGAGAGGGGGCGCGGGGGTGCTAAGCGCATCGCAGCTACTTAGAGGCGACGCACCAGACTGCTTCGAATATCGCCCGGACACGGCTCGATTTCCACCAAACCCCTATCCGCCATGCCTTGCAAACGGTAGAAAAGATACATGTCCCCTTGCACATGCTTACCTTCGGACTGGACCTCTCCGGCAATTGCCCCTTGGATTTGAAAACAGGGCTTACAGGCCGCCAGCAAATCCTCATCAAAAAAGTCGTCAGGAATTCCGACGATGCGGTCGCATTCATAAATGCGTAGTAGATCGTCTTGCTGGGTCAGTTCCTGCCATTCATGGGCCAATGCGTGCCTGCGATCCATTGGAAGCGGCTCCGCCAATGAAACTAATTCACGCAGCACTTCGGGTGGAAAGCACGGCACATAATTTTTGTGCGCTTTGTACTTGTGTGCGATGCGGCGTACGTCAGCCAGATAAATATCCGTATCAGGCCAGCTGGCACAGACGGCCCGCAGTAGCAATTGCTCATTGGCCATATCGCCAAACCACACCAAGGCCGACTCGTCGGGCGCGGGCGGTGGGAATAAATCGACCAAACCCATCCGGTTCTCAAATTGCGCAAGGTATTTGCGCCAATCCGGGTCGTCATCGGTGGCGTTGGTTTCCAAAAGGTAAGCAAACCGTGCTTGGCGACCAGCCTCGGTGTTCAAAGCTCTCAGCGGGCCGAGACTTAAGTCATCGTGCAAGAGCATAAACCGGGAAGTGCCCAAGCCCTCCACCGCTTGCATGACATTTTCAGCTCCGTTGGATGCTACGCAGACATGGACGATTTTTTCTTGCATGTTACAAGCTTCTATGAAACGAAAATTTTTGGTGGCTCTCGACCCGGAAAAGCATCGTAATTGGGTAGCACAGATTTGAGCTGGCTGGACTCTGTCACCCCCATCCAGCGCGCAAGCACCGCCGCAAATTCATCGACCGAAGTGCTGGGCAGCAAGCGGCCTTGGCCTACGGTGTCAGGTCCGTCTAAGGCTAACGCCACGGTCGATAAATCCGGCGCTGTGCCCCAGAATTTTCCGCCAACCACCGCGCCACCCATCACCATATGGTGGCTGCCCCAACCGTGGTCAGAGCCATCGCCGTTAGAGGACAAGGTGCGGCCAAAGTCGGAGGCGGTAAAGGTGGTGACTTTGTCTGCTACACCCAATTGCTCGGTGGCTTTGTAAAAGCTGTACATGGCATCGTTCACCATTTTGAGCAATCCACCTGTACCGTCTGCACCAGCATGCGCGTTTTTAAGTCCATCATGATGATCAAAGCCGCCCAATGACACAAAAAAGACTTGCTTGCTAACACCCAAGCTGCTCCGAGCCTGAATCAAGCGCGCAACTATTTGTAATTGCGCGGATAGGCTGTCATTTTCAAAGGCGGTGGTAAAGGTGGGGGTTGTTTGCAATGAAGAGGTAACGATCTGTTGGTTGTCAATCGAACTCTTAACCATTCGCGCCCATTCCTGTTCCATCCAATGGCTAGGCTGGTAGCTGGTTCCAGCTGTGGAACTGGTACTGGGACTAAGCAAAGTAGAAAGCGCGTTTTTGACTTCGGCGCTGCCATAGAGGGTGGTTTTGCTCGATTTAAGGCTGTCAATAGCTACAGCCCCACTTTTGGTCACTTGGTAAGGGAGCACGTTTTGCCCGGACATAAACACCGCGTTACCTGCTGCATTGATGCAGGTGAAATGTGCTTTGTTATCGCTGCCCAAGAACAAATCCCCTAGGCGTCCACCCCACCCCTGTGTGGCGCCTTCAGCTCCCTCTAGCAAGCCACTTTGCCACAAGCTGAATTGGTCATTGTGGGAGAAAAGCTTGGGCGGTAGATCGCCTGTTTTTGCATTGGTGTAGCTATTCTTGTTGGTCGGCTTCATAAGGGGGCCTACATTGAGCAAAACTCCCATTTTTCGATCAACGTTAAACAAGTTTGCCATCTTGCCCATTGCCGCCTGAACTGCGTACTGTTGACCCAAAGGCAAGCTGCTTGTCGGCTGTAAGTTTGTTGGCTGTAATAGTGTTAGCTTGGTTTTGGGAGCATAAATATTTGATGCGGCGTCGCCGACATTCCGCAGTGCTTGATACACGTTATGGCTTCCGGTGTCATAGGGAACAAAGGTGTTGTCATGGTCATTGCCGCCATATAAGAAAACACAGACCAGAGCTTTGTAGTCGTCAGTAGATGCGTTTTGCGCTGCCGCTTCTCCTATGCCAGCCAGTGATAAGGCAAGGTTACCGGCTGTGCCAGCCAAGCCCAGGGCGGCAGTGCGGCGCAAAAATTCACGGCGTTGCAGGGATTCGAATTTGCTAATGTGCATGGCTGGCCTCACTTTTGGACAATGTATTCGGGCGTCGCCATGATCAAAAATATCGTGGCTTTGATGCGCAGCAGGCAACCGGCGTTATCACTGGCAATTTGTTTTGTTATGGCAGCGACAATCGTATTTTTCGTCTCTATTGAAAGCGCGTTGGCAGCCAAAAGCAGCGCATACCGATCCACCAGCGCAGTAGCATTTTTTGCCAATTCGTAGTCCGCGCTGTAGTTTGCCTCTACATCTTTGCGACCTGTGTCGATGCACGCATTCATGAAGTTGAGGTATTTCGCGACGGTTACTTCGTTACTAATCTGAAACTCCGGTGCGGTAATTTTTTTCGTCGCCATCGCACCCTGCGTTGGTATATAGCCTGATCTGTAAAAATTAAAAACACTGGGGCTGCGCAGCGGGCTTTGGCCCAAGCCGGTAACGTCATCCGAGAGGTCACCGATATTCCAAGGGCCGACCCAGGAGTTGCTGGCCGCAGGGGTAACATTAAGGCTAAGGTCGCTGGGTTTCGCGTTAAAGGTGCGGGCCCATTGCACCAAGCGCAGTGCGGGTTCGCGTAATTTTCCATACCCGTTTTTCGCAGTTTCATCAGTCGGCAGATTGCGCGCTTCCGTATCCAGCAACACAGCTTTGATAACGGTTTTCATGTCACCGCGCTTGCCGTTTACCTGTGTCTTAAATGCGGCGCTGACCCTGCCAATATAGGCGGGGCTTGGGTTGGAGCACACCAATCGTTGAATCAGCTGACGCCCGATAAACGGGCCTACATTGTCATGGTTGGCCAAAAACTCTAAAACTATATTGATCGCATCTGGGCCAGTTGCAGTACTTGGAATAGTTCCGCCTATATATTTTCCATTTGGTGCATTTGCTTTAATATTTTTTAGCGTAAAAGAATAATTACTCGCATCATGAACCATATTTGAGTTGAAATAATTCAAATTGGTCGACGCAGCGGATTTGTCCGAAAGCGTGAAGGTATCCGCGCTTTTGAAATTCCATCCCGTCAAAATAGCAGCCAGATTCGTCACGTCTTGTTGTTGGTATGTTTCTATAGGTTTTCCGTTTTGTAACTTAAGGCTTCCATCGGCATTGAGTTGGTACAAACCGATGGTGAAGAGTTGCATCACTTCGCGCGCATAGTTTTCATCCGGCGCGCTATTTCCCGTGGCGGCAACACTGCCCTTCATATTCAGGTAGGTGCCCATGGCCGGTGACAGGCTGACCGCTTTGAGTAAGTCCGAAAAATTGCCGAAAGCATGTTTTTCCAGCAAATCCATATAAGCCGCTGCTGCCACATTGCGCCAAGTAATGGCCCCTAAACCTTCAATCGAGACCACAAATATTTGTGACAAAGCAAATGCCACACGTTGGCGCAAGACATCGGGCGCGCTAATCAATTTGCGCCATAAGGTGTTGTCCATGCCCAATTTAGAGGATTTGTCGGCAGCAATAAAACCGCTGTTGACGATCCAGTTGTAGTGGGAATCGGATTCAACCCAAGGTTTTGCGAGTTCCGCATCCAGCCAGCCTTCAAAGCCCAGCTCTGTCACTTCCTTTACCTGGGCATAGGTGCCGCCAAACGAAGCCTGCATTAAAAACCGAGCGGCTTCTGTTGCTGTGGCGGGAGTCGGAGGCGGGGTTGAACCGTTGTTGTTGTTGGAATTTGGATTGTTGTTAGGGTTAGGGTTGGGATTGGGATTGGGATTGGGATTGGGATTGGGATTGGGGTTGGGGTTGGGGTTGTTGTTGGGGTTTTGCCCAGAGTCGTTATTGGGGTTGATTTTGTTGCCGCTGATGTCGTCACCCCCGCCGCCGCCACAAGCTGCCAAGGCCGCAGCCGCTAAGGCGCTTAGGGTTAGCGCTGCGGCGCTGGGTAGGCCCCCTTTTCGCGCGTTTCCGGCGTGAGACGGCGCGTCGGTTAGCTGGGTCTTTGCAGCAGGGGGTGCAAAGTCCTCAGGGGCTGCGCGGGTGGGCTCGTCCAAGGTTTGCATAGGCTGTTCCTTCCTTAAAAATAGCTTTTACTGAAACATATCATATTTTTAACAGTTATCTAAAAATTATCTAAATCGCGGAAGGTTTTGATATCGTTATTTCTCGCATTTCGCCCCCCGGCAAAGTGACCGTCCCTAGGGTCCTGCGTGGGCTGGTGTCAACGGCAGCCCTGGGGGTCCTTGGAAGCACACTGGCGCTCCGGCGCCCGGTGCAGGGGCGCGGCGATAATGGAGGGCGTTGCCCGCCGTGCCTGCCGGGGGCGGTTTTCCCCTCTATTTCTGTACCGAGCACCATTGACATGAGTTCTTCAGCCACCCCGGGCGTCATGAGCGTCGCCGATATCCGCAAGACTTTTCTGGACTTTTTCGCTTCCAAAGGCCACGCCGTGGTGGAAAGCAGCCCGCTGGTGCCGGGCAATGACCCGACGCTGATGTTCACCAACTCGGGCATGGTGCAGTTCAAGGACGTGTTTTTGGGTACGGACAAGCGCTCTTATGTGCGCGCCGCCTCGGTGCAAGCCTGTTTGCGCGCTGGCGGCAAGCACAACGACCTGGAAAACGTGGGCTATACCGCCCGCCACCACACGTTTTTCGAGATGCTGGGCAACTGGAGCTTTGGCGACTACTTCAAGCGCGAGAGCCTGAAGTGGGGCTGGGAGCTGCTGACCCAGGTCTATAAATTGCCGCCCGAGCGCCTGATGGTCACCGTCTATATTGACGACGACGAGGCCTATGACATCTGGCACAAAGAAATTGGCCTGCCCGC
>CANFJQ010000157.1 GCA_947447615.1 Comamonadaceae bacterium | reverse complement strand
GTGGTCGATGGCGGCATTGGCTGCGGAAGCCGCAGAGGACACACCGCGTGCGGCGATGATGGCCGCGCCACGCTTGCCCACGGTGGGCAAAAAGGTGTTGGCATTCCAGTCATGGTCGTTGATCATGTCTTTAACGCTGTGGCCGGCCACTTTGGCAAAACGGTAATCGGCGTACATGGTGGGCGAATGGTTGCCCCAGACCACCATGTTCTCGATGTCGGCCACAGCTTTACCGGTTTTAGCGGCCAGTTGGCTGAGCGCACGGTTGTGGTCCAGGCGCAGCATGGCAGTGAAGTTTTTGCGCGGCAGGTCAGGCGCGCTTTTCATGGCGATATAGGCATTGGTGTTGGCCGGGTTGCCCACCACCAGCACGCGCACATCGCGGCTGGCAACGGCATTGAGTGCTTTGCCCTGGGCGGTAAAGATTTCGGCATTGACGGCCAGCAACTCGGCGCGCTCCATGCCGGGGCCGCGCGGGCGCGAACCGATGAGGAGCGCGTAATCCACGTCTTTGAAAGCGGTCATCGGGTCACTATGGGCCTCCATACCGACGAGCAGCGGAAAGGCGCAATCTTCCAATTCCATCATCACGCCTTGCAAAGCTTGCTGGGCTTTTTCCATCGGAACTTCCAGCAAACTAAGCACCACCGGTTGGTCTTTGCCCAACATTTCGCCAGAGGCGATGCGAAACAAAATGGCGTATCCAATTTGGCCTGCGGCACCGGTGACGGCAACGCGAACGGGCTTCTTGCTCATAAAAACTCCAGGAAGTGTTGAAAAAGGGGGAATGCGTGTGATTTGGGCGCTTTTTGCGGTGCAAAGCACGTGTAACAGTAGGTACGAGTTTACCCGCATTGACCAGGAGGGTCAAGGTGTCTTATGTCTTATATAAGATATGATTGCAGTCTGGTGCAGGCCTTTCGCCTGCCTACAGTGGAAACCCACCATGCCCATGGCCCGCACTTCCAGCATAGACGCACCCGCAGCCCCCACTGCCGCCGAAATCGCGGCGAGCGCGGCTTTATCCTCAGCGCCTGGCACGCCTGCGTTCAGCCCGCTGTACCAACAAATCAAAGCCTTGCTGTTGCAAAGCCTGCAATCGGGCGAGTGGAAATCGGGTGCTGCCATTCCCAGCGAAATGGAGCTTGCCGCGCGCTACCGGGTCAGCCAGGGCACCGTGCGTAAGGCGATTGACGAATTGGCGGTAGAAAACCTGCTGGTGCGGCGCCAAGGCAAAGGCACTTTTGTCGCCACCCATTCCGAGCAGCAAGTGCAATACCGCTTTTTGAAGTTGGTGCCCGATGGCGGCGACCTGGCCAGCGAAGGGCCGGCGCAGCGCACCATCATCGATTGCAAGCGCCTGCGTGCCAGCGCCGAAGTGGCCCGTGGCCTGGCTATCCGCTCGGGCGATGCCGTGCTACAGGTACGCCGGGTGCTGGCCTTTGGCGGCGTGCCTACGATTTTGGAAGACTTGTGGCTGCCCGCGGGCCCCTTCAAAGGCCTAACGGCCGAGCGCCTGCGCGGCTATGACGGCCCGATGTACGCCTTGTTTGAGGCCGAATTCGGGGTGCGCATGGTGCGCGCCGAAGAAAAAATCCGTGCCATCCTGCCTGACCCGCAACAATGCGGCTTATTGGCTGTCCCTGCCGGGACACCGCTGCTCAGCGTAGAGCGCCTAGCCTATACCTACAAGGACACGCCCATGGAGCTGCGCCAGGGCCTGTACCTCACGGACAAACACTTTTATCGCAATGAATTGCACTGAAATAAAAGCCTGCCAAGGCGCAGCCTGCAAGCAGCCTGTCAGAATGTTGCAGTGCAATAGAATTTGCCAGCCTTGAAGTCCAACTCTGCAACTTCGTGCCCCGCATCATCCCAGGAACCACCATCCATGTCTGCGCCAGTACCTTCTGCACGAGCCCCCCGGCCTGAATTTCGCAATATTCACGCTTTCAAGGATTTACCCAGCTACCGGCTACCGCTGGCGGGCATCGTGTCCATCTTGCACCGTATCAGCGGCGCGCTGATGTTTTTGCTGATGCCTTTCATTATTTGGATGTTTGACACTTCGATTTCTTCGGAGATTTCATTTGCGCGCTTTAAAAGTGTTTTCAACCAGGGCGCAGGCCCCCTGCCCGGTTGGTTCGTCAAGTTGGTGGCACTGGCACTGATCTGGGCGTTTTTGCACCACCTGATCGCTGGCTTGCGCCATTTATGGATGGACATGCGCCTCGCCGTAAGCAAAGAATTCGGTAAGCTTTCCGCAGTCTGGACGCTGAGCCTGAGCATCGGCTTGACGATGGCGCTGGGCGCCAAACTGTTCGGCCTGTACTAAGCACCGGCGGCGACTATTTAAGGAATCTGTTTATGGCCGTAAATTTTGGATCCAGGCGCATCGTCACCGGCGCGCACTACGGGCTGCGCGACTGGCTGGCCCAGCGCGTCACCGCATTGTTGATGGCGCTCTTTACCTTGCTGATTGTGTTGCGTCTGGTGTTTTCACGCGGCCCGGTAGGCTATGACTTGTGGGCCGGTATGTTTGCCGCGCAGTGGATGAAGACGCTTACCTTCACCGTCATCCTGGCCTTGCTGTACCACGCCTGGGTCGGCATGCGCGATATCTGGATGGACTACATCAAACCCGTCGGCTTGCGCCTGGCGCTGCAAGTATTTTCTATTGTCTGGTTGGTCGGCTGTGCCGGTTGGGCCATCCAGGTTTTGTGGCGCGTCTGAAGTCCGCTTTTAAAGAATTGCATTCATGTCTTATACAGTTTCTAAACGTAAATTTGACGTCGTCATCGTAGGCGCCGGCGGCTCGGGGATGCGCGCTTCGCTGCAATTGGCGCGCGCTGGATTGAACGTGGCCGTTCTCTCGAAAGTATTTCCCACGCGCTCGCATACGGTGGCGGCGCAAGGCGGCATCGGCGCATCGCTGGGCAATATGAACGAGGACAACTGGCACTACCATTTTTACGATACCGTCAAGGGCTCGGACTGGCTGGGCGACCAAGACGCTATTGAATTCATGTGCCGCGAAGCCCCCAAAGTGGTCTACGACCTAGAGCACATGGGCATGCCTTTTGACCGCAATGCGGACGGCACGATTTACCAGCGGCCCTTTGGCGGCCACACCGCCAACTATGGCGAAAAAGCGGTGGAGCGCGCTTGTGCTGCGGCTGACCGCACCGGCCACGCCATGCTGCATACGCTGTACCAACAAAACGTGAAGGCCCGCACCAGCTTTTTTGTCGAGTGGCTGGCCATGGACCTGGTGCGTGATGCCGAAGGCGCGGTTGTCGGTGTCACGGCGTTGGAAATGGAAACCGGCGACGTACATATTTTGCAAGCGAAAACCACACTGCTGGCCACCGGCGGCGCCGGGCGCATATTTGCCGCGTCCACCAATGCATTTATCAACACTGGCGACGGCCTGGGCATGGCGGCGCGTGCCGGCATCCCCTTGGAGGACATGGAGTTCTGGCAATTCCACCCCACCGGTGTTGCAGGCGCGGGCGTGCTGCTGACCGAAGGCTGCCGTGGCGAAGGCGCGATATTGCGCAACGTGAACGGCGAACGCTTTATGGAGCGCTACGCCCCGCATTACAAAGACCTGGCCCCGCGCGACTATGTATCGCGCTGCATGGACCAAGAGATCAAAGAAGGCCGTGGCTGCGGGCCGAACAAGGATTACATCAACCTCGACATGACGCATCTGGGCGCCGAGACCATCCTAAAGCGCCTGCCCTCGGTGCTGGAAATCGGGCACAACTTTGCTAATGTGGACATCACCCGCGAGCCGATTCCGGTGGTGCCCACCATCCATTACCAGATGGGCGGCATTCCTACCAATATCCACGGCCAGGTCGTGGTGCAGGATGCCGACAACCACAGCCAACCCGTACCCGGCCTGTATGCCGTGGGCGAATGCTCGTGTGTGAGCGTGCACGGCGCCAACCGCTTGGGCACCAATTCCCTGCTGGACTTGCTGGTGTTTGGCCGCGCAGCGGGTAACCATATTGTCGCTACCAACAAAGAAAGCGTGGAGCACAAGGCCCTGCCCGCCGATGCGGCCGATGTGACACTCTCGCGCCTGAACCGCCTGGACAGCGCTACAGGCGGCGAATACGCGCAAGACGTAGCCAACAGCATCCGCTCCACCATGCAACAACATGCCGGCGTGTTCCGCACCCAGGCCAGTATGGACGAGGGGGTCGCCAAAGTGGCTGCGCTGCGCGAGCGTACGCAAGGCATTGGCCTGCAAGACAAGTCACGTATTTTCAATACTGCACGTATCGAAGCCCTAGAAGTTGAGAATCTGATCGAAGCGGCGCAAGCGACCATGGTGTCTGCCGCAGCCCGCCATGAAAGCCGCGGTGCCCATACGGTGAACGACTTTGGCGACACGCCCGAGCACCCCAATGGTCGCAATGACACCGACTGGCACAAACACAGCCTGTGGCATAGCGCGAGCAACAGTCTTACTTACAAGCCGGTGCAAATGAAGCCGCTGACGGTTGAAAGCATTCCCCTGCGAACCCGCACGTTCTAAACCCGATGAAGCCGCCTACCTATGTCTAAACACAAATTTTCCATTTACCGCTACGACCCGGACAAGGACGCTAAGCCTTATATGCAGGACATTGAGGTCGAACTCGATGGCACCGAACGCATGCTGCTCGATGCGCTGATGAAACTCAAAGCGGTGGACCCGTCCATCTCCTTTCGCCGCTCCTGCCGCGAAGGCGTGTGCGGATCGGACGCCATGAATATCAATGGCAAAAACGGCCTAGCCTGTCTGACCAATATGCGCACTCTGCCGGGTACGATTGTGCTCAAGCCCCTGCCCGGCCTGCCGGTGATCCGCGACCTGATCGTGGACATGACGCAGTTTTTCAAACAATACAACTCCATCAAGCCCTACCTCGTCAACGAGGACATGCCGCCTGAAAAAGAGCGCCTGCAAAGCCCGCAAGAGCGCGAAGAACTTAACGGTTTGTACGAGTGCATTTTGTGCGCCAGTTGCTCGACCAGCTGCCCCAGTTTTTGGTGGAACCCGGATAAATTCGTCGGCCCGGCAGGTCTCTTGCAAGCCTACCGCTTTATCGCTGATAGCCGCGACCAGGCCACCTCGGAACGCTTGGATAATTTAGAAGACCCTTACCGCCTGTTCCGCTGCCACACCATCATGAACTGTGTGGATGTGTGCCCCAAAGGCTTGAACCCGACCAAGGCGATTGGCAAGATCAAAGAGATGATGGTGATGCGGGCGGTCTAATGATGCAAACGCAGGCCCCCGAGCTACCGATCGACGCGCGTGCGCTGAGCAAGCTGCGCTGGCGTTGCAGGCGCGGGCTGTTGGAAAATGATTTGTTTATCGAGCGCTTTTTTGCGCGGCACGCACAAACCCTCAATGCCCGCCAGGCTGACGCCTTGGGCCTGTTAATGGACTTGAGCGATAACGATTTACTGGATTTGCTACTAGGCCGCAAATCCCAAGTGCCGGGTCTAGACATGGATTCCGATTGCGTGGAAGTTTTGGCTTTATTAAGAAATACTCATTGAAAGGTGTTGTGATGAAATTAGCGGACAACAAAGCGACCATGTCCTTTAGCAACGGCAGCCCCAGCGTGGAGCTACCGGTATACAGCGGCAGCGTC
>CANFJQ010000156.1 GCA_947447615.1 Comamonadaceae bacterium | reverse complement strand
TGGAAATACGCGCGCTTCTCGATCACGTCTTGCAAGGTTCCTACTTTGTGTTTATCGAGCAGGCCCAAATCCAGCATGCCTTGGGCCAGCACGGCTACGCTGGCCTCGTGCGGATCGGTAAAGCGCGCACCAGCGCGGGTGGCAGCCACAGCGGCATGCTGCGAGGCCAAGACAAGTTCGTACAACGCGCGTTGCGGCCCGGTGAATATGCCATTGGCCGGAAAGGTACGAGTAATGTCCGAGGCATAACCATCCAACTCGCAACCCGCATCAATCAAGACCAATTCGCTGGGCCGCACCAGCGCGGTATCGGCGCGGTAGTGCAAGACACAGGCATTGGCTCCGGCTGCCACGATCGAGGTGTAGGCGGGCGACTGCGCGCCATGGCGGCGAAACTCGTGCAGCAACTCGGCCTCCAGGTGGTATTCGCGTACCTCTTGCCCGGCGCGCAACATGCGGGCGCTGGTTTGCATGGCGCGGATGTGCGCACCGGCGCTGATCTGCCCGGCGCGGCGCATGGTGTCTTGCTCGTGGGCGTCTTTGACCAGGCGCATTTCATCGAGCACGCTGCACAAGTCCTGCTGCACGCCAGGGCACAGCGTGCCGTAGCGCACCCGATCGCGCAATTGCTGCAAAGCGCCCTGAACACGCGCTTCCAGACCGCTATGCGTGGCAAACGGGTACCAGGCGCTGTCGCACCCATCGAGCAAGGCGGGCAAGCGCGCATCCAATTCGGACAGGGCATAGGCCTCGTCCACGCCCAAGGCAGCCGGTGCCGCTTGCGGGCCTAGGCGATAACCGTCCCAAATTTCGCGCTCTAAGTCTTTGGGCTGGCAAAACACAATGCTTTTGCCCGTGCCAGTCATCAGCAGCCAGGCGCCCGGCTCGGCAAAGCCACACAGGTAGTGAAAGTAGCTGTCAAAGCGGTAGGGGAAATCGGCGTCGCGGTTGCGGCGTTGCTCCGGCGCGGTGGGCACGATGGCCAGGCCGCGCGGGCCAATCTGGGCTGCGACGCGGGCGCGGCGGCTTTGGAAAACCGAAGTATTCATGGTGCTGCAATCATCGGGTTGGAATTTTGGTTGAGGGCCTGCAGGCGTTCGGGTGTGCCCACATCTGTCCACAAGCCGGTGTACAGACTAGCACTGACCCGACCCTGGTCCATGGCGGCGCGCAACAGGGGCGCAAGCGGCGCTTTGATGCCCTGCGCATTACCCGGCGCAATAGTGCACCAAGGCGGCGCAAACAAAGCCGCGCGATACAAGCCAATGGTGCTGTAGGTATAACGCGGCGCCTGTGTATCGGCTGGCAGATTCAGCGCCAGCGCCGGTGTTTGCGCATCTGTTGCATTGCCGGGCGCCAGACCAAAGTCTCCTTTGGCGTTGTGCGCCGGATTGGGCACCAGCCAGATATGGGCCAGCATGTTGCTGGCGGCAAAGCGCGCCACCGCTTGGGCTTCAAAAACAAAATCCGGCGCGTACACATCGCCAGCCAGCACCCAAAAAATCGGGTCTTCGCCCAGGCCTTCGCACAAGGGTGGCAGCGCACGCACGATGCCGCCAGCGGTTTCCAGCGCGTAGCCAAAATCCTGCCCTTCGTGGGAGTAACGCAGGTGCATAGGCTGCGCTTGCAAAGCGCCTGGCAAACGGTGCTGCGATCCCAAGCGCGGCGCAAACTGCTCGCCCAGCCACGCAGTGTTGATCACGGTGCAGGCCACGCCAGCCCGGGCCAGCGCGTCCAAATGCCACAGCGCCAGGGCTTTGCCTTGCACCGCTAACAGAGGTTTGGGACAGTTATCGGTGAGCGGGCGCATGCGCTCGCCGCGCCCGGCGGCCAGCAGCATGGCATGTACCGGCGGGGCCATGGGCAAAGCCTTATCGCCCGCCGACGCTGACCTTGCCAAACACCGCTTGCGCCTGGCGCGGCAGGCAGCGCCAATAGGCGGGGTGTGCGCTGACCTGGCCTTCCAACTCGGCGGCGGCTTGCCAACCCCAGCGCGGCTGGTACAAAAAGGCGCGGGCCAGGGCGATTAAATCGGCATCGCCCGCCTGCAAAATCGCTTCCGCCTGCTGGGCCTCGGTGATGAGGCCGACCGCCACCGTGGGCATGCCCACCGCTTTGCGAATCTCCGATGCAAAACCGACCTGGTAATTAGGCCCCAGCGCAATTTTTTGCTGCGGCGAGACGCCGCCGCTGGAGACGTGGATAAAACTGCAGCCCAAGGCCTGCAACTGGCGGGCAAACTCAGCGCTTTGGGCGCAGTCCCAGCCACCTTCCACCCAATCCGAGGCCGACAGGCGCAAACCGAGCACGCCGCCATAGGCCTTGCGCACAGCTGCAAAGACTTCCAACGGAAAACGCATGCGGTTTTCTAGGCTGCCGCCATAAGCGTCCTTGCGCTGGTTGGCAATAGGTGACAAAAACTCGTGCAACAAATAGCCGTGGGCGCTGTGGATTTCAATTGCATCGACGCCCATGGCGTGAGAACGCTGGGCCGCCAACACAAAAGCATCGCGCACGCGGTCCATGGCCGCGCGGTCCATTTCCGCGGGCGGCGGCTCTTGCGGCAGTTGGGGCAATGGCGAGGGGCCCACGGGACGCCAGCCGCCTTGTCCATCGGCCAGCAATTGCC
The DNA here is from genome assembly GCA_947447615.1 of Comamonadaceae bacterium. Classification (GTDB taxonomy): domain Bacteria; phylum Pseudomonadota; class Gammaproteobacteria; order Burkholderiales; family Burkholderiaceae_C; genus Allorhodoferax. The sequence continues at coordinate 3,122 of CANFJQ010000156.1, read as the reverse complement.
CGCCCGCCCAAGGTACGGCGCTGGAGGCTTTGCGCCCGGCATGGGCTAGCTGTATACACACCGCCACCTCGGGCGCGAGTTTGCGGGCGCGGTGTAAATGGCTGCGCAAAGCCGATTCGGTGCCCTCGTCCCACAAACCCAAGCAAGCCGGGGTAATGCGGCCTTCGGGCACCACGGCCGTGGCCTCGATGGTGAACATACCTGCACCACTATTGAGCAAATTGCCCCAATGCATCAAATGCCAGTCATTCGCCTGGCCCTCGGTAGCAGCGTACTGGCACATGGGCGCGACGACGATGCGATTGGGCAAAACCAAATCGGTGTGCGGGCCGCGCAGCGTATAGGGAGAAAACAAAAGGCTCATGGGATAGATGCAAAGTGGTTTGCGGCGCATTTTGCAACGGTTTCGCAAAGTAGGGCCGGGGCGAGAGGCCAGGCAGGAACAGGGTTTCAGGAATCAGGCTACAGTCAGGCCACTTTTGTTGGACGACCACCATATACACCCGCCACACGGGGCATTAGCCACCACACGCTTTCACTCTACCTTGTGATTTTGTAATGATGACTTTTGCGCGCCTGTTGCTAGCCGCCTTGCTAAGTTGGGGATGGGCTGGCGCCCATGCTTACACGGTGCTCGAGCGGGTGCAATGGTATGACGCAGACCACAGCGGCATCCTGCCCCCAACGGACGATGCGGCGTGGCAGGCAACGGGAAGCAAAATCCGCCGCGGCTATGAAACTGGCGCCTTGTGGCTGCGACTGCGCGTCCAAAAGCAAGGCCTTGAAGATTTGTATTTGTCCATGCGCCGATCCAGCGTCGATGACGTAGCGGTCTGGGTACAACTTCCTTCCGACGGCAGACACCACTTTGGCGCACCCGGTGACGCGACCAGCCCGCTCGCCACCTTAAGCGCCACCGACATGCGCGACGGTTTGCTGCTTATCCCGAACGATGTCCAAGACGGGGAAGTGGCCACCGTCTGGATTCGGGTGCACAGTGCCCGAATGCGCTGGTTCGATGTCAACATCGTGAGCCAAAGTGAGCTGCTGCACCAGACCGCGCTCAATTGGAGCAATGTGGCGGTGCAACTGACGTTTTCCTTATTGCTATTGCTCGCATCCCTTACGCAATACGCATTTAGCGGCAGAAAAATCTACCGCTTGATGATGGCCTTGGCCTTGTGTGAAATGCTATACCAACTCCAATTAAATGGTGCATTGCTCTACCTCACTGGACCGGACCCGGCTCGCTTTGTCAGCCTCAACGTGGCGATTACCGTACTGACGGGCGTCTTTGTACTGTATGCCAGTGTGCTGGTGCTGGCAACCCCTGGTTTCCGTTACTGGGCGATGCCCTGGTTGCATGCGCTTTTAGCTTGTAGCCTGCTGGCCGGCTTAGCGGGCCTGATAAGTGGATGGACTCGTCTCAATGTGGTGGCTATGGTCTGCATTGGTCTGGGGATGTGCGTGTTTTTTGTCAACTTCATCGGCTTCACACTCAAGCGTGCGAGCTGGTACCGCGGCAACATTCAAGGCTTTCTCAGCACCGTTTTCATCCTGGTGTTACTGGTTAACATTATTTACATTGGCAGCCTGTTCTTCAGCTGGCTTGAGTGGGCGCGCTCCGACTATCTGCGCATCGCCAATTGGCCTGTGGTGTCAGCCACTTTATTCCTGACGCTGGTGTGGAAACAGCAACGCGTCGAAGCGGCCAGCAACCGTCGGCGCATGCTCAATGCGCGCAAGCTGCAGGAGCAAGTGCGCATCGGGTTTGCGCAGCAGCAATTTATTGCCATGATGGCGCACGAAATCAAAACACCTTTGACGGTCATGCAACTCGGCGTGAAGGCGCTGAGCCAGACCGAGATTTCCCCACTGCGCAAAGCCAGTTGGGAAGCGCGTATTCAAATAGCTATCAGCAGTGTGGTCCATATTCTGGACAACTGCAGCCATGCCGAGCGGCTTGATGGCGGCTTGATGGTCAGCACCCCCAGCGTATTTGCCGTACCCGCGGCTCTAGAGCAAGTACTCTCCTTGGGCAAAATCCAGTTGCATGGTGCGGAAATAGCGCTTGACCTGCAGTGGGACAGCGAGTCCACCGACATCTTTCTGCACAGCGATCTGAGCTACTTTCAGATCATTCTTAGCAACCTCGTCGGCAATGCGCTGAAATACGCTGCGGCAAACACCCAAGTGACGCTGCGGATCAGCCGCGTGCCCGATACGCTAGGGGGCGCAGGTTTGCAATTTGCCGTTAGCAACGTGCCGGGCAGTGCCGGAGCGCCGGATCCCGATCAAGTTTTTTCGCGCTACTACCGCGCACCGGGTGCCGAGGAGATTTCGGGTACTGGCCTGGGCCTGTGGCTATCGCAACAGATGGCCCAATCGCTGGGCACCAAAATTCGGATGCATTTGGAGGGCGGACGTGTGGTGTTCTGGTTTTCTCTGCCCGAAGTGCGCGCCGATGGCTCGCCTGCGTAAGCAAGCTAGCGCCACCACCGCAATCCCACCCGTATGCAGCCATCGCAAATCGTCATCGTCGAAGACAACCGCTTGCTGCAAGAGGCGCTGGCAGATCACTTGCGCGAACAAGGTTTTTCCGTACAGACGCTAAGCGATGGCAAGGGCCTGGACACGCTACTGCTAGCGCAGCCCATTGACTTACTGATTTTGGATTTAAATTTGCCGCACGATGACGGTGGCTCTATCGCTATGCGCGTGCGAAAGACGCATGCCGATCTCGCCATCGTGATACTGTCGGCCCGCTTGCCGGTGCAACCTGAGCTGGCTTTGATGCAATCAGTCGATTTGCTGATGCCCAAACCCGTGCTGCCGCAGGAATTGACAGCAGCGGCGCATCGCTTGTGCGCACTTGCACAAAAACGTCGCCGCTAAGCGGCTGCTAGCAGGCGCCGCTTAGCGCCATGGTCCAGCCCCAACCCACCGCTAAAATGATTTTTCGCGCGTCTGACCGGCGCAATGCCCCCAGCCCCTCCCGGAGTCGTTTCATGGCCAATTCCCAGCAAATGGCAAGCGCGATACGCGCGCTTGCGATGGACGCAGTTCAACAAGCCAACTCCGGTCACCCCGGCGCCCCCATGGGCATGGCCGATATGGCAGTC
>CANFJQ010000155.1 GCA_947447615.1 Comamonadaceae bacterium | reverse complement strand
TCGGCACTGATGCCGCCGGGACGCACTTCATCGGCCACGCCGCGCACGCCCACGATGAAATCCGGCCCCACGCGCTTGCGGATGGCGCGCACCACTTCCATGGCAAAGCGCACCCTATTTTCCAGCGCGCCGCCAAAGGGCGCATCCAACGTATTGGTGGAGGGCGACCAAAACTGGTCGATCAAATGCCCGTAGGCCTCCAGCTCCAGGCCATCGACTCCGGCGGCGTGCATGCGTTCGGCGGCGTCGGCATAGTCGCTGATGATGCGGTCGATGTCCCAGTCCTCCATCTTTTTGGGAAAGGCACGGTGCGAGGCCTCACGCTCGTGCGAGGGCGACACCACCGGCAACCAGTCGGCCTTGGACCAGCTGGTGCGTCGGCCCAGATGGGTAATTTGAATCATCACCGCCGCGCCGTGTTCGTGGCAGGCGTCGGTCAGATCGCGCATCCAGGGCACGACTTCGTCTTTGTAAGCCAATATGTTGTTGAACACCGGTGGGCTGTCGCGCGACACGGCTGCCGAACCGGCGGTCATGGTCAGCGCGATACCGGCCTTGGCGCGCTCTACATGGTAGGCGCGGTACTTGGCCTTGGGCATACCGTCTTCGGGGTAGGCCGGCTCATGCGAGGTAATCATCAGCCGGTTTTTCAGGCGCAGGTGTTTGAGCTGAAAAGGCTGAAGCAATGGGTCTTTGGAGGCGGTGCTGTTCATGGCGTGCTCGGTGTCAAAAGCGTCAATACCACTGGTCCGGCATAGACGCTTTGGTGCGGTCGATAAAGTCGCGTAGCGCTTCGTCCACCGCTTCGTCCATGGGCGGCGCCACGTATTCGGCCAGCGATTGTTTCCAGCGTTTGTTGGCGCGCGTTGCCGCGTCGCTTTGGCCCGCTTCGGTCCAGGTCTCAAACGGCGTGTCGTCCGAAATACTGGAGTCAAAAAACGCGGTGGTGTAGTTGGCCATGGTGTGCTCGCTGCCCAGGTAATGGCCACCGGGCGTGACCCCCTGAAAAGCGCTCATGGCCAGGGAGTTTTCGTCCACGGTAACGCCGTTGACATAGCTGTGCAGCGCGCCGCAAAAGTCGGCGTCCATCATGAATTTTTCATAGCTCATGGACAAAAGCCCGTCCAAAAATCCGGCCGCATGCAAGATGAAATTCGCGCCGCAATGGATGGCCGAGAGCATAGACATCACGCTCTCTTGCATGGCCTGGCCGTCGGGCAGTTTGGAGGTGGTGAACGAACCCGCGCAACGCAACGGCAAATTTAAGCGCCGCGCTAACTGACCCACCACCATCGAGCCGATCGCCGGCTCGGGCGTGCCAAAGGTTGGCGAGCCCGAGCGCAGTGACATGCTGGATAAAAAGTTGCCGTAAATCACCGGCGCGCCGGGCCGCTCCAGTTGTGTGAGTGCGCATCCGACGATGGTCTCGGCATGCGCTTGCGCAATGGCCCCCGCATTGGTTACCGGGCCCATGGCGCCGCCCAAAATAAAGGGCACGATCACCGCCGCCTGGTTGGCGCGCGCATAGGCGCGGGCCGACTTGGTCATGGTGCCGTCCCAGAGCAGGGGCGAATTGACGTTCACATTGCCCAAGACGACGCAGTTTTCATCGACAAACTTTTCGCCAAACAAAATGCGGCTCATGGCAATCGAATCTTCGGCGCGTTGCTCCGAGGTGATCGAGCCCATATAGGCTTTATCCGAATAGCGCATATGCGAATACACCATGTCCAGGTGCCGCTTGTTCACCGGCACATCAGTGGGCTCGCACACCGTGCCGCCACTGTGGTGCAGCCAGGGGCTGCTATAGGCCAGCTTGATAAAGTTTTGAAAGTCTTCGATGGTGCCGTAGCGCCGCCCCCGGTCCAGGTCCATCACAAAGGGCGAGCCATAGGCGGGAGAGAAAACGATGTTTTTGCCGCCAATCGGCACGCTATGCGCCGGGTTGCGCGCATGCTGGGTGAACTGGGCTGGTGCGGTTTTCAGCACCTCTTGCAAATGCCCCGGCTCAAAGCGCACCCGCATGCCGTCCACCTTGGCGCCAGATTTTTTGAACAGCGCGAGCGCTTCGTCGTCATCACGAATGTCCAAGCCGATTTCGGCCAAGATACGGTCCGCCGTCGCTTCGATTTGGAGCAGGCTTTCTTCGCCCAGCACCTCGTAAGTGGGAATCACCCGCTTGATGTAGGCCGGGCCGCTGGGCCGGGCGTTGGGGTCGCGGCGCTCACGGCCACCGCTGCGGCGGTTGGCGCGGCCCGGTGTGGGCTCGGATGGCGCGGATGAGGGCGCGGGCGCGCTCGAAAGGGCTGGGGCGCTGGCTTCTAGCGTGCTCATGGTCTTGTCTCCAATTACAGTGCCGTTTGTATGCTGGCTTACTATGTAGCAACATGCCGCGCGCGACATTTGCTGCCACGCTGGCGTCGCGCAGCTTATGCGCTGCACTATAGCGGTGAGTTGGTCAGCGCAGCCTTTGGGGTTTGCACGTTTTGCAGGCCATGGTGGTAAACCGCAGACGCCAGAGGAGCAGGCCAAAAGGGCGGGTATTCGGCGCATACGGCTCGCGTGTTGCCGCAGGCGCATTGTCCAGGCCTTTGCCCGCAGGCGCGGCGCAGCCAAGTTAGCCTGGCACTCAGCGCCGCCCACCACCCAAAATACTGCCCAACACCCCGCGGATAATTTGCCGGCCAACTTCGCGGCCAATCGAGCTGGCGGCGCTTTTGAGGATTTGCTCGCCCACACTGGCGCGGCGCCGTCCGCGACCGCCGCCCATGAGGTCGCCTAGTTCGTCCAACATGCCGCGCTCGGGTGCTGCTTCGGGTGCGCTTGGTGCAGGCGCTTGCTGACGCGCCGCCGCGCCGGGTGCTGCAGCAGGCGCCGCAGCGCGGGCTTCTTTCTCCGCCTGGGCTTGCGCCGCAGCCTGCCCTTTAAGTTCTTCGAAAGCTGAAGCGCGGTCTATGGCTTTTTCATACACCCCCGCGACGATGGACTGGGCTTGCAGGTCGGCGCGCTGCGCCGGGCTAATAGGCCCTATTTGGCTGGCCGGGGGTAGTACATAGGCGCGTTCGGTGGGGCTGGGCCGTCCCTTGTCGTCTAGCAGGCTGACGAGGGCTTCGCCCACGCCCAGTTCGGTAATGGCTGCGGCCACGTCCAGCCCGGCATTTCCGCGCATGGTGTCGGCGGCGGCCTTGACGGCTTTTTGGTCGCGCGGGGTAAAGGCGCGCAGCGCGTGTTGCACCCGGTTGCCCAATTGCGCCAGTACGCTGTCGGGGATGTCCAGCGGGTTTTGCGTCACGAAGAAAACGCCCACGCCTTTGCTGCGCACCAAGCGAACCACCAGCTCGATGCGCTCGATCAGCACCTTTGGGGCGTCGGCAAACAGCAGGTGCGCTTCGTCAAAAAAGAACACCAGTTTGGGCTTATCCAGGTCGCCCACCTCGGGCAGGGTTTCAAATAATTCGCTCAGCATCCACAGCAAAAACGTGGCGTACAGCCGGGGCGCGGCCATCAGCTTGTCGGCGGCCAGGATGTTGACAAAGCCTTTGCCCTTGGCGTCCGTCTGCATGAAGTCGGCGATGTTGAGCATGGGCTCGCCAAAAAAGCGGCTGCCGCCCTGGGCCTCGATTTGCATCAGCCCGCGCTGGATGGCGCCAATGCTGGCGGCGCTGATATTGCCGTATTCGGTGGTGAAGTCCGACGCGTTATCGCCCACGTGCTGGCACATGGCGCGTAGGTCTTTCATGTCCAGCAGCATCAGGCCGTCGTCGTCGGCGATCTTGAACACCAGTTGCAGCACGCCCGCCTGGGTGTCGTTGAGGTTGAGCATGCGCGCCAGCAACAATGGGCCCAAGTCGCTTATGGTGGCGCGCACTGGGTGGCCTTGTTTGCCAAACACATCCCACAGCGTGGTGGGGAAGGCGGCGGGCGCGCTGGGCTCCAGGCCGCGTTCGGCCAGCACTTTAGCTAGCTTGTCGCCCACTTTGCCCGCTTGGGAAATACCGCTCAGGTCGCCTTTGACGTCTGCCATAAACACCGGCACACCCAAGCAGGAAAAACCCTCGGCCAGGGTTTGCAGGGTGATGGTTTTGCCCGTGCCGGTAGCGCCGGTGATCAGGCCGTGGCGGTTGGCTTTGTCGGGGCGCAAAAAACATTGCGCCGGGTTTTTGCCGGGCGGGCCTTGGGCGATCAGGATGCCAGCGTCTTCAGAGAGGGCCATGGATACCTCGAAAAGTACAATCAAAGGCTTAGGTTAACGAATTTTCAAAGGATTTCGCGTGGCAGGACATAGCAAATGGGCCAATATTCAGCACCGCAAGGGCCGCCAGGACGAAAAGCGGGGCAAGATTTGGACGCGCATCATCCGCGAAATTACCGTTGCCGCCCGTGCCAGCGGGGGCGATTTGGGCATGAACCCGCGTCTGCGCCTGGCCGTCGAGCGGGCCAAAGCGGCCAATATGCCGGCCGATCGCATCAAGTACAACATTGACAAGGCCACCGGCAACCAAGAAGGCGTGAGCTACGAGGAGATCCGCTACGAAGGCTATGGCATCGGCGGCGCGGCCATTCTGATCGACACCATGACCGACAACCGCGTGCGCACCGTGGCCGAGGTGCGCCATGCGCTCAACAAGCACGGCGGCAATATGGGCACCGAAGGCTCGGTGGTATTTCAGTTCAAACACTGCGGCCAGCTCATTTACGCGCCGGGCACTAGCGAAGACAAGGTCATGGAAGCCGCCCTGGAAGCGGGTGCTGAGGACGTGCTCAGCCACGAGGATGGCGTGATCGAGGTCATCACGGCCATAGGCGATTTTGAGGCGGTGAAGGCGGCGCTGGATGCGGCGGGGCTGGTTTGTGCTGAAGCGGTGGTCACCATGCGCGCGGAAAACGCGGTCGAATTGGGCGGCGAGGACGCGGCCCGCATGCAAAAACTGCTCGATGTGCTGGAAGACCTGGACGATGTGCAGGAAATTTTCCACAACGCCGATCTATGAACATTCTGGTTATCGGCGGCGGTGGCCGCGAACATGCTTTGGCCTGGAAGCTGGCCCAGTCGCCCAAAGTGCAAATGGTCTATGTGGCGCCTGGCAATGGCGGCACCGCGACCGATATACGCCTGAAAAACCTGCCGATTACCGACATCGTGCAACTTCGGCAATGGGCGCAAGAACACAAGATTGAACTGACGGTGGTCGGCCCTGAAGGCCCTTTGGCAGCCGGCGTGGTGGACGAGTTTCGGGCGCACGGTCTGCGTATTTTTGGGCCTACGCAGGCGGCAGCGCAACTGGAAAGTTCTAAAGCCTTTTCCAAATCCTTTATGGCGCGCCATGGCATCCCCACGGCGCAGTTTGAAGTGTTTACCGATGCGGTGGCCGCGCACGCTTATGTAGAGCGCATGGGCGCGCCTATAGTGGTCAAGGCCGACGGCCTGGCGGCGGGCAAGGGCGTGGTGGTTGCGACTACGCTGGCGCAGGCGCACGAGGCGGTGGATTACATGCTCAGCGGCAAGCCCTTTGGCAGCGCGCAAGAGGGCCAGGCGCGCGTGGTGATTGAAGAGTTTTTGCAAGGCGAGGAAGCCAGCTTTATCGTGATGTGCGATGGCCGCAACGTGCTGGCCTTGGCCAGCAGCCAAGACCACAAGCGCTTGCAGGATGGGGACCAAGGCCCTAACACCGGCGGCATGGGCGCCTATTCCCCTGCGCCAGTGGTCACGCCCAAAGTGCATGCCCGCGCCATGCAGGAAGTGATTTGGCCGACGATTCGCGGCATGGAAAAAGACGG
>CANFJQ010000154.1 GCA_947447615.1 Comamonadaceae bacterium | reverse complement strand
TCGTCCGCGCCCTCGCGCAGCCCGGCGGTGTCGATCACATGGACCGGCACGCCTTCGATTTGTATCGTCTCTTGCACCTTGTCGCGCGTGGTGCCTGCAATCGGGGTGACGATGGCCAGCTCGGCACCGGCCAAGGCATTGAGCAGCGAGGATTTGCCGGCATTGGGCTGGCCGGCAATTACCACGCGTATGCCATCGCGCAGCAAAGCGCCTTGGCGCGCAGCGCCCAGCACTTTGGACAGCGCGGCATGCAGGCCGTCGAGCTGCCCCTGCGCGTCAGACTTGCGCAAAAAATCAATTTCTTCTTCCGGGAAATCCAGCGTCGCTTCCACTAGCAGGCGCAGGCGCACCAGGCCGTCGCGCAAGTAGTCCACCTCGCGCGAAAAATCCCCGGCCAGCGAGCGCACTGCGCTGCGGGCTGCCGCTTCGGTGCTGGCGTCTATCAGGTCGGCAATCGCTTCGGCCTGTACCAGGTCGATCTTGTCGTTCAGGAAGGCCCGCTCGCTAAATTCCCCGGCTTGCGCTAGGCGCAGGCCCGGCAGGCAGGCCTGGCCGTTTTCGTCTTTTTCGCCCGCCAGCTCCAGGCAGCGCGCCAGCAGCAATTGCAGCACCACCGGCCCGCCGTGGGCTTGCAACTCCAGTACGTCTTCGCCGGTAAAGGAATGCGGTGCCGGGAAATAAAGGGCCAGCCCGTGGTCTATGGCCGCGCCTTTGGCATCGGGAAAGGACAGATAGTGTGCGTGGCGCGCATCCAGGCTGTGCCCGAACCAGGCTTTGACCAGCGGCCGCAAGTCTTTGCCGCTAACGCGCACGATGCCCACCGAAGCGCGGCCAGGCGCGGTGGCGATGGCCAAAATCGGGTCGTGGTGGCGGGCGAGCATGGGGCGGGGCTTGGTTGCGGGTGGGCCCATTATCCGTGCGCCCCATCTGGCCCGGCAAGCGCCACGCCCCCAAACGAACAAGGCCGCTTGCGCGGCCTTGGGTGCCCAGCGGCAACGGGCCGCTTATTTGAACGAGGGCAAATTGAACTGCGGCGGCACGCCCATGCGGGTGTTAATGATCCACTGCTGCGCAATCGACAAGATGTTATTGGTAATCCAATAGACCACTAGGCCCGAGGGGAAGAAGAAGAACATCACGCTAAAGACCAGCGGCATAAACCACATCAGTTTCGCCTGCATCGGGTCCGGCGGCGCCGGGTTGAGGGCGGTTTGCAAAAGCGTGGTCAGCGTCATGATTACGGGCAGGATGAAAAATGGGTCTGGCGCCGACAAATCATGGATCCAGCCCATCCAGGGCGCGCTACGCATTTCCACCGTGGACAGCAGCACCCAGTACAGCGCGATAAACACCGGAATTTGCACCATGATAGGGAAGCAGCCCCCCATGGGGTTGACTTTTTCTTCGCGGTAAATGCGCATCATCTCTTGCTGCATTTGCTGCGGGTTGTCTTTGAGGCGCTCGCGCATTTCCATGATCTTGGGGTTGATCGCCTTCATCTTGGCCATGCTGGAATAGGCTTTGGCATTGAGCCAATAGAAAGCAATTTTCAGCAGCAGCACCAGCGCCACGATGGACCAGCCCCAGTTTTGAATCACGCTGTGCAAACGGTCTAGCAGCCAGTACAAAGGCTTGGCCAAAATCGTGAGCCAGCCATAGTCTTTCAGCAGCTCCAGGCCGGGCGTGAGCGCCTCGAGCATTTTTTCTTCTTGCGGGCCAACAAACAGCGTGGCTTCCAGGCTGCGGCTGGTGCCCGGTGCAAGCGTCTCGATAGGCGCCACCATGGCGGCGCGGTAGCAGCAGTCGGCCAAGGTGCCGGGCATGTCCACTCCGTCGACCGAAATACTGCGGCTCACGCCATCGGGCAGTATCCAGGCGCTGGCAAAGTAATGCTGCACCATGGCGATATAGCCATTGCTGGCCTGTTTTTCGTAGTCGGCTTTTTTCTTTTTGATGTCGGCAAACTCTACTTTCTGGTATTTTTTGGCCTCGGTATAAACCGCCGGGCCGGTGAAGGTGGAATAGAAAGACGATTCGCCTGCGGGCTTATTGCCATCACGTAGCAGTTGCAAATACAGCTGCGGTGCAATCGGCGCACCCGACTGGTTGCTCAGTGCGTGCTTGACCTTGATAGCGTAAGAGCCGCGGTGCAAGGTATAGGTTTTAACCACGCTGATGCCGCCGACATCGGGCGAGCTGAAAGTCAGTTGCAGGCTGTCCTGGCCCTCTTTTAGCTCGGTAGCGCCTGAAAAAGCCATAGGCGTTTTGTGCGTCGGGAAGTTACCCGGCACCGCCCCCGCCACCACGCCGGACTGGGCCATGTAAATGCGCTCTTTGCTGTCATCGAGCAGCTTGACATGTTTGTTCTTGTCGCCGACCTCGCCGTATTTTAGGAATTCCGAGCCCACCAAGGTGCCGCCCAGCGTGTCAAACTCCAGCGACAACACGTCGGTCGTCACGCGGATGCGTTCGCCGCGCGCAAGCGCTCCCGATTCCACCGCAGGCGCGGCATTGGCCGCCGCTGTTGCTGCCACCGGGACAGCACCCGGGACGCTGGCATCAGACGCGGCTGCTTTGGTCGCGGCTGGGGCGCTGGCGCTGGCCTCGGTGGGTGGGCCCGGGAAAAACGTTGGTTTGTTGCCGTTGTGAATTTGCCACTTGTCCCACAGCAGCACCATGGAAAAGCCAAAAATCACCCACAAAACAGTGCGGCGGATATCGTTCATGAGGGTTTCTTTTCAGAAGAAGGGGAAATCAGGCGGCTAAACAGCCGGGGTTTGTGTTCGGGCACCGGGTCCAGCCCGCCGTCGCACCAGGGGTGGCAGCGCACAAGACGGGCGATTGTCAGGTAAGTACCGGCAGCGGCGCCATGGCGTTCTAAAGCCCCTAGCGCGTAGCGGGAGCAGGTCGGTTCAAACCGGCAGGAGCTGCCGAGCCAGGGGCTGAGCAGCAAGCGGTAGCCTTTGACCAGGCCGATGAGCAGGGTTTGCATCATGGGTTTGGCGCGTAATGGGTGTGCCCGGCATGGCCGAACAGGGCTAGCAACTCTTGGCGCACCGCAGCGCGCAAAGGGGCCGAGGTAGCACTGGGAAACAGCCGGGGGTCGAACGCACTGCGCAGTCGCACCACATGGGCGCCGGTGGCAAGTTGCGTTTCAAAAAGCTGGCTCACGTGGTAAATCTGGCGCTTGATGGTGTTGCGGGTGACGGCGCGTTTGGCCCAGCGTTTGGGTACCAATGCGCCGACTGCGGGGCGGTCCAGCGCAAGGCCTTTGTCAAAAACGGTGCTTTCAGGCGCGGGGGCCTGGGAAGGCTGGGCGGCATCAAAGCTGCAAAAGTGCAACACGAAATGGTGGCTACGGGCTTGCACCGTGCCGGCCATCGCCGCATGGAATTGGGCGCGGGTGCGCAGTCCTTGCACGGGTCAGACCGGCGCCGTGGCGCGTACCGCTTAGACAGCGAGGCGTTTACGGCCTTTGGCGCGACGTGCGTTGATCACTGCGCGGCCGCCACGGGTTTTCATGCGGACCAAGAAGCCATGGGTGCGGGCGCGGCGGATTTTGGAGGGCTGGTAAGTGCGTTTCATTTGGATTTCCTGACAGATCGGATCCGGCACTTGCGCCTATTCATCAAGATATCCGAATAGACTTGCCGGTAGGGTTCCCTAAGGGAATTTTAGGGAAAGCGTAGGATTATCGCAAATTTTCGATGCCAAGCCAAGCGCTTGCCCGTGGCGGCCGTCCTGAGGCTGCTCAGGGTGTTGTTTTGAAATACAAATTTCATAAAATTCGTGGCCCAAAACCCGTGCTTGCGGTTAGCATCAGGGCGTCGGCCAGGCGATCCACTTTTGTGGATAAGTGTTTGATAATTCACCCACCTGGCACCCCCATTCCCCTTTTTATCCACAGATTGACTGCGTTCATGACCGAAGATTTTGTGCCTTATGGCGATGCGGCGCACACCGGCGATGCGGGCCAGGCCTTGTGGCATTCGTGCATGGAAAAAATGGCCATGGACATGCCTGAGCAGCAGTTCAACACCTGGCTCAAGCCCCTGACGGCCCAGGTCTCCGAAGACTTCAGCAAAGTGCAGGTGATCGTGGCCAACCGCTTCAAACTGGACTGGGTGCGCGCCCAGTATCTGGCGCCAATGGCCGCCGTGCTTGAGCGCCTGTGCGGTCAGCCGGTGCAAGTGGAGCTGGTAATCAGCCAGCGCGAGGCGCCGCCCCGCCAAGAGCTATCGGCCCGCAGTCCCGCCGTGCGCGCCCAGGGCGCCGACAGCCAGGCCGCCGCCGTGCCCGAGGCGCCCAAAAACCGCCTCAACAGCATGCTTAACTTTGACAACCTGGTCGAAGGCAGCGCCAACCGCATGGCGCGCGCCGCCGCCATGCACGTCGCCACCGCCCCCGGACACCTGTACAACCCCTTGTTTATCTATGGTGGCGTGGGGCTGGGCAAGACGCATTTGATGCACGCCGCAGGCAATCGGCTGCTCGCTGACAAACCAGCGGCCAAGGTTTTGTACATCCACGCCGAGCAATTTGTGTCCGACGTGGTTAAGGCCTACCAGCGCAAAACCTTTGAGGAATTCAAGGATAAATACCATTCCCTGGACTTGTTGCTGATCGACGACGTGCAGTTTTTCGCCAATAAAGAGCGCACCCAGGAAGAGTTTTTTAATGCGTTTGAGGCCTTGCTGGCCAAAAAATCCCACATCGTGATGACCAGCGACACCTATCCCAAGGGCCTGACGGACATCCACGAACGCCTGGTTTCGCGCTTTGATTCGGGCCTGACGGTGGCGATTGAGCCGCCGGAATTGGAGATGCGGGTGGCGATTTTGATCAACAAAGCCCGCGCCGAGGGCGCGGAGATGCCAGAGGAAGTGGCGTTTTTCGTCGCCAAAAATGTGCGCTCCAATGTCCGCGAGCTCGAGGGCGCTTTGCGCAAATGCCTGGCCTATTCGCGCTTTAACCAGAAGGAAATTTCCATCCCGCTGGCGCGCGAAGCCTTAAGAGACCTGCTTTCTATTCAGAACCGCCAGATCTCTGTGGAAAACATCCAGAAAACCGTGGCCGACTACTACAAAATCAAGGTCGCGGACATGTATTCCAAGAAACGTCCGGCCAGTATTGCCCGGCCGCGCCAGATCGCCATGTACCTGGCCAAAGAGCTGACGCAAAAAAGCTTGCCCGAGATCGGCGAGCTGTTTGGCGGGCGCGACCACACCACTGTGCTGCACGCGGTGCGCAAAATCAGCCTGGAGCGCCAGCAGGCCACCGAATTGAACCAACAATTGCACGTTTTGGAACAAACCCTAAAAGGCTGAGATAAAAGTGCTTTTCCCGCCGGAAAACATCCCAATAAACAGCGAAAATGGCGGGTGCTGCCCGTTCGCGTCTGCCAGCCGGTAAATAGATAGAAATTTGGAGTCTTACATGATTGTTTTGAAAGCCACGCAAGACCAGGTGTTGTCCGTGTTGCAATCGGTGGCCGGCATCGTCGAACGTCGCCACACCTTGCCCATTCTTGCCAATGTGTTGGTGCGCAAAACCGGCTCTAGCCTGCAGTTCACCACCAGCGACCTGGAAATCCAGATCCGCACCAGCGCCGAGCTCGGTGGCGATGCCGGCGATTTCAGCACCACCATAGGCGCGCGCAAGCTGATCGATATTCTGCGCACCATGCCCGCCGACCAGACCGTGTCCCTGGAAGCGAGCCAAAGCAAAATCATTCTCAAGGGCGGCAAAAGCAAGTTCACCCTGCAAACCCTGCCCGCCGAAGACTTTCCGCTGGTGCAAGAGTCGCCCAGCTTTGGCCCGGTGTTTAGCGTGCCGC
>CANFJQ010000153.1 GCA_947447615.1 Comamonadaceae bacterium | reverse complement strand
TGGCTGAACCAACCGACCAAGTGCGTGGTGGCTAATCGCGGAATACGGTTGGTGAGCAAGAAGTTGATGTCTTCCTGGGCAAATATTTTTTGGATGCGTTCTGAAATAGTCATCATTCTTTAACCGCAAGGTCATACAAAGAGGGTTTTTAAGGAAAGCGAAGTCATATGCAAACTTCTGGCGAAATGGTTCAATGGCTGACATGGGCCGCCGGCGCAGGCGCAGCTTTGGTGGCGGCGGGGCGGGTTAAGCAGCGGCTGGAGTTGTCGCTGGCCAAGCACCCGTCTTTGGGCGGACATTTGCGCATGGCCAAGCGCATGGCGCATTGGCTTCCTGCTTACAGCTACGATGAAGCGGCCTGGTTTGCCGCCGATGGTGCGCCGCCGCCGGTCGCTGTGCAGCGCAAAACAGCCCTGGCGCGCCTGGGTACGCAGTTGCGCGAAAGCAGCCCGCTGACGATTGCCCATACCGATGCCACCCGATCCATGGTGTCGGACATGCAGCTGATCAGCCAAATCCGCGTGCCCTACCAGTTTAGCGACGTGCTGTACCGCTACGTCAAGACCGGCAACTTTTGGCAATCGAGCGAAGGCGTATGGCTGACCGATATGGATGGTAAGCGCCATATCGATGTGACGGGCTCGTACGGCGTCAACCTCTTTGGCCTGGACTTTTACAAAGACTGCATCCGCAAAGGCTCGGCCATGGCCGAAAGCCTGGGCCCGACACTGGGTGCCTACCACCCGGTGGTGCGCGATAACGTGGAGCGCTTGTGCCGCATCTCCGGCCAGCAAGAAGTGTCTTTTCATATGTCCGGGACCGAGGCGGTGATGCAAGCAGTACGTATGGCGCGCTACCACAGCGGCAAGCGCAAAATCGTGCGCTTTACCGGCTCGTACCACGGCTGGTGGGACGATGTGCAACCCGGCCCCGGCAACCCGATGCCGCCCTCGGGCGATACGCTGACACTCAATGAGATGCACGCCAACACCTTGCGTGTGTTGCGCAACCGCAATGACATTGCCTGCGTGCTGATCAACCCCTTGCAGGCGCTGCACCCCAACCGCGCCGCGCCCACCGACGCCACCCTGATCGACGGCGGGCGCAGCGTGGGCTACAACAAAGAAGCCTACCGCCAATGGCTGCACACGCTGCGCGAAGTATGTACCGAAAAAGGCATTGCACTGATTTTGGATGAGGTGTTTTTGGGATTCCGCCTGGCCTATGGCGGCGCGCAGGAGTATTTTGGAGTGCGTGCCGACTTGGTGACCTACGGCAAGACATTGGGCGGCGGTTTGCCCGTGGGCGTGGTCTGCGGGCAAAGCCACTGGATGAAGCGCTTTGACGGCGACAAGCCCGGCGACGTCTGCTTTGCGCGCGGCACTTTTAACGCCCACCCGTATGTAATGTGCGCCATGAATGTGTTTTTGCACTACATCGAAACGCCCGAAGTGCAAGCGGTCTATGCCAATGCATCGGCCACTTGGAATGGCCGGCAGGCCCAACTGAACCAGCGACTGCAAGAGGCCGGCGTACCCGTGCGGGTGCGTGGCATGGAGAGCGTGTGGGCCGTGGTGTTTGAGCAGCCGGGGCGTTACCACTGGCTGCTGCAATACTATTTGCGCGAACACGGCGTTGCCCTGAGTTGGGTGGGCTCGGGCCGCATGATTTTTAGCTTCAACTTTGATGACCAGACCTTTGACTTGTTTTGCGAGCGCTTTGTAGCGGCTAGCTTGGCAATGCAATCAGACGCCTGGTGGTGGAAAGATGCGGCGCAATCGCACCGCTCTATCCGCCGCCAGGTACTTAAAGAGATGCTGCAGCAGCGCTGGCCTTTGCTTGGTGGCTTGGTGCGCTGATGCTTTATTGCCGCAGTCGCTAACGCTAAGTGGCGTCTTGCGTTAACGGGTGCAGGCCTTGCGCGCTAAGGCTTAGTGGCCTGTTGCGCTAACGTGGTCCATAGGGTCGATCATCTGGCCGCGCAGCAAGTAGAGCGGGGCCTTGTGGTACATCTTGATGTCATGCACCGGATCGGTGATGATTTTGTAAGCCCAGGCCAGACCGGCGATCAGGTTTTCTTGCTTCCACAGTTGCAGGACGCGGAACACCAAACCACCGGCGCCTAAAAACAACCAGGCCATTGCCGTCATGCGGATGGGGGTGTCTTCGTAGGCCTCGGGAACCGCCCATTGCAGCGCGTCGGGCATCCAGTAGGCGATGACCGGAATGGCGGCGCAGATGCTGAGGAGCACAATTTTGCGAAACAGGTTATAGCCAACCTTGATCTCTTCTTTGTGTTCATGGGTGGCTTGGTTGACATGGTCGTAGTCTTTGGGCTCAAAAAAGAAATGACCGATTTGACGCGTAGTCATAGACACCAACCAGGCGACCAGGGCGGAGACGACCGGGTCGATAAAGAGAAATACATAGGCCACCAAGAACGACATAGCGCTAATTAAATGCAAAAACTGATTGATGCGGCTATGGTGGTAATAGCGATGGTCGTCCCAGCGCTGGGTGGCGACGGTTTGGAAAAAGGGATGCATAGTGGCTCCTGATGAACATAAAGACTAGGCGCGATACGACCTAGCAGTCGCAATGTCCCGCTTTTGCATGAAAACTTGATGACAAAACACCCGGACAAAGTTCCGCACCAGCATTTCACTAAAACGTCATGTAAGTTTCATCAAACTGCTGCATTGCTTTGCGACATTCGCAAGCATGAGCACACCCTCCGCCATCCTAGTTGAGCGCATTGCGCCTGCGCACACCGCACTCAAAATCGCCGTGGTCACCGAGACCTATCCGCCCGACATCAATGGCGTGGCGCATACCCTGTCCAAAATTGTGCTGGGCTTGCGCGAGCGTGGCCATGTGGTGTGGCTGGTCAGGCCGCGCCAGCAGGCGGGGCAAACCGCCGATAACACCACCAATTTTGAAGAGGTGCTGGTACGCGGCATGCCGATCCCGTTTTACAAGCAGTTGCGTATGGGTTTGCCGGCCAAGCGCGAACTACTCAAACTCTGGACGCGCCAGCGACCCGATGTAGTGCATATCGCCACCGAAGGCCCCTTAGGTTGGTCTGCACTGCAAGCGGCCCGCAAGCTAAAGCTACCGATCAGCACCGACTTTCGCACCAACTTCCACGCCTATAGCCAACACTATGGTTTGGCCTGGCTCAGCGGGGCCATCTTGGCCTACATGAAGAAGTTCCACAACAGCGCACACGCCACCATGGTGCCGACGGCCAATTTGGCGCATGAGCTGGGCCGCAAAGGCTTTAAAGGCTTGCACGTGGTGCCGCGCGGTGTGGAGACGCAGTTGTTTTCCCCCTCAAAACGCGACGCAGGCTTGCGCGCGCAGTGGGGCGTGCAGGGCGACACTCCGGTAATGCTGTACGTAGGACGTATTGCCGTTGAGAAAAATTTGCAGATGGTTATCAAAACCTACCAAGCAGCCAAGCAGTTGCAGCCAGGATTGCGCCTGGTCATGGTGGGCGATGGCCCTATGCGTGCTGAACTCGAGCAGGCGCAGGACAAGGGCATCATCTTTGCGGGCTTTCGCACCAGCGAGGACTTAGCGCGCCATTACGCCAGTGCGGATGTATTTGTATTTGCCAGCAAGACCGAGACCTTTGGCAACGTGACCTTGGAGGCTATGGCCTCCGGCCTGGCGGTGGTCGCTTTTGACCACGCGGCCGCGGGCGACGTCATCCGCAACGGCGTAAATGGCATGTTGGCGGACCCCAATTCCGAGGCCAGCTTTGTGATGGCGGCCCAAAGCCTGCTGAACGCGCCTGAACACCTGCGGGCTATGGGCCTTCGCGCTGCGGCAACCGCAGCCAGCATGGGCTGGCCCAGCATTGTGGAGGCCACCGAGGCCATCATGCGCAGGGTGGTGTGGCAGGAAGAATTGGGCGGCATGCCATCGCTAGGCGATGCCGGCCTCGCGGCACCCTGAAGCTTATTGCGTCGCTTTGCCAATCCAGATGGTTTTGGGCGCTGACACCACAAAATAGCTGGGGCACTGGTAGCGCGCAATGTCATGCGCGTGCAATGGGAAGGAGCCGCAGTTCGAATAACGGCGCAAATAGGTACCGTAAATGCCGCAGCCCAGTTTGCCTTCGCCCACGGGTTCTAAAAAGGCACAGCGCTTATCCAGGCAGCAGTTACCGCATTGAATACATTCGCCCTCTATATGCGCGGGCACTTGCTTCACGCGCAGGAAGACGTCGGCCAAGTAATGCTGCACCGGGCCTTCGCGCAAGGCTTGGAAGTGGACTACAAATTTATGTAAATAAACGCGGTACTTGCGCACAAAGCGCAAATCGCGCAGCAACACGGTCAGCACCACCGGCATAACAGGCAGCAGCAGCACACACAGGCCGTTAAACAGCCAGGCTATGAGGCTGGCAAACCGCGCGCGCCAGGGCAGGTCGGCCACCAGGGCCAGCACGGCGCTCATCGGCCAATACCCTGGTACACAAAGCCGCGCTCGCGCATGCGGGCCGGTTCGAACAAATTGCGTCCGTCAAAAATGAGGGGTTGCTTCAAAGCGATCTTGATGGCGTCAAAGTCTGGCGCTTTGAACTGGCGCCATTCGGTCATGATGACCAGCGCATCCGCATCTTGAATAGCCGCCTCTTTGGTGCCGCAGAGCAAAAGATCGGGGCGCGGGCCGTAGAGGTGTTGCGTCTCTTCCATCGCAGCGGGGTCATAGGCTTGCACGCGCGCACCGGCTTGCCACAAAGCTTCCATCAACACCCGGCTGGGCGCTTCGCGCATATCGTCGGTGTTGGGCTTGAAGGCCAGGCCCCATAGGGCAATCACTTTATTACGCAAATCCCCGTGGAAGTGCGCGTACAGCTTATCGAACAAAACCCGTTTTTGCGCTTGGTTGCGTGCCTCCACCGCATTCAGAATAAATGGCTCCATGCCGATCTGCTGCGCTGATTTCACCAAGGCACTGATGTCCTTGGGAAAGCAGCTGCCACCATAACCGGCACCGGCGTAAATAAAGTGGTAGCCAATGCGCTGGTCGCTGCCTATGCCTTGGCGCACCGACTCGATGTCCGCGCCCAGGCCTTCGGCGACGATGGCCATCTCGTTCATGAGGCTGATGCGCGTAGCCAGCATGCAGTTGGCGGCGTATTTGGTCATCTCCGCGCTGCGCGGGCTCATGACAATGATTTTGTCGTGGTTGCGGTTGAAAGGCTCGTAGAGCTCGCGCATCAGCTTTTCGGCGCGCGCGCTGTGGGTGCCAATGACGATGCGATCCGGGCGCTGGCAGTCTGCGACGGCCGCGCCCTCTTTCAAAAATTCCGGGTTGGAAACGACATCAAACTCTATTTCCAGGTCCCGCTCCTGGAGGGTTTGGGCGATCATCTCGCTAACGCGGTCTGCGGTACCCACGGGCACCGTGGATTTATCAACGATGACGGCGTAGCCTGTCAAATGGCTGGCGATAGTCTTGGCGACCGCCAGCACATGGCGTAGGTCTGCGCTACCGTCTTCGCCCGGCGGCGTACCGACCGCGATGAAATGGATGTCCGCATGCTGCACTGCCAAGGCGGCATCTGAGGTGAAGACCAGCCGTCCGTCGGCATAGGCGTTTTTAACAATCGAGTCCAAGCCAGGCTCAAAAATGGGAATTACGCCTTCACGTAAATCCTGTAACTTCTTTTCATCCAAGTCCACACAGGTTACTTGGTGCCCCGCGTCGGCCAGGACCGCGCCCTGCACCAAACCCACATACCCCGTGCCAAAAACAGATATCTTCATGCTTACCCCTTTGGTAGCGGCGATGCTAGAAAAGCGATATGGCAAGTCCATGTCAAAACTATGAAGTTTTGATGATGCCCCCGCCCGCG
>CANFJQ010000152.1 GCA_947447615.1 Comamonadaceae bacterium | reverse complement strand
CGCAATTTGTCGGAGCCGCCTAGTTCCGGTAAATCCACGATGGCGGCGCCTTCCATCACGATGGCGCCGAGTTTTTCCAGTAATTTTTTACCCGCCATCATGGTGCCGCCGGTAGCAATCAAATCATCGATCAGCAGCACCCGGTCACCGGGGTGCACCGCGTCGGTATGCAGCTCCACAGTGGCGCTGCCGTATTCGAGTTCATAGGTTTCTTCCACCGTGGTGAAGGGCAGCTTGCCTTTTTTGCGGATGGGTACAAAACCGACATTGAGTTCGTAAGCGACCACCGCGCCGAGGATGAAGCCGCGCGCGTCTAAACCTGCGACCACATCGGGGCGATGCGCGTTGTCCATATAGCGATGGACAAAAGCGTCTATGAGGACGCGAAAGACTTTGGCGTCTTGCAGCAGGGGCGTGATGTCACGAAATTGAACGCCGGGCGCAGGCCAGTCAGGCACGGTGCGTATGTGGTTGCGCAGGTATTCGGTAACGTGGGTGTGTTGCATAGGGTCGGCCATGAATCAGGATCTGGTGACAGCGGGCCGCGCACTTTGCAGTCCACTGTCATCCAAGGCCTATTGTCACCGCTGCGCACCCAGATACCGCAAGCCTATGCGGTCTGCTTGCAACCCGGTCTACTTGCGCGGCGGCGGTGGAGGAGGTGCTAGCGGCTTGGGTGCAGGCGCCGGGGCTGCTACGGGTTTTGCGGGCGCCACGGGCGCGGGGCTCTTTGGCGGAGGTGGGGGTGGCGGTGGAGTTGGCGCGAAGGGGTTGGCCGCGACATTCACCGGGGGTGGGGGCGGCGCAGTTACCGTCGCTTGTGCCACCGGCGCGCGGTCACTCAAGGTTTTTAAGAAGGCGACTACATCGTCAATCTCTTTTTCGCTCAATGCAGGCCCAGCGCCTGCGGCGCGGTTAAAGGGCGCGCGGTCCCGCACGATGTTGGCTTGGTAGGCCAAGGGCAAGTCGTTGGGCACAGCGACCGCGCCATACCAGCGCTTGGGGTTGCTGTCGCGGGTGGCGTAAAAGCTGACGACATCGCGCAGATTGCTGAACACGCCGTTATGCATAAACACCTGGCGATCGCCCACATTGCGCAGCGAGGGCATTTTGAAAGTGCCGCAGAATTTTTCGATACTGACCGAGGCAGGGACGTTAGCGCCGAGCGCGGGACGCGTGCGGTTGGGGCCGCACAGGCCGAGGTCGAAATACGAAGGGTTGGCATTTACCGGTATAGCCTGGTTGCGGGGTACCCCAGTGGCGTAATGCGCAAAGTCGGTAAACAAATTGTCCGCTGGCTTGGTGGACTGGGGATTCATGGTGTGGCAGCTGGCGCAATTGCCTTTGGCCGGGTCCATAAAGACTTTCAAGCCATTGTCTTCTGCCGGTGTCAATTTCACGCGGCCCGCGATGTAATCGTCGTAGCGCGAACTGAATGATTGAAAGGCTGTAGTCGATTCAAACGCAGCCAGGGCCTCACCCACACGGGTAAAAGCAAGGCTTGGATTTTTGAATATGTCTTTGCCATACATATCCGTCATGGCTTTGGCATAAGGGCCGGCAGCAATTTTGGCGACCACGCTGGCGCCGTCTTTGTTATTCATTTCATTGGCGGCTAAAAAAGGCATTTGCGCTTGCTGCGCCAAGGTGTCGGCGCGGCCGTCCCAAAACAAACCGCCTACAGGATCGACATCGCCATTGAGGACCCGAAAGCCAAAGGGCGGTGTGAAGCTGCTGTAAGAGTTTTGCATCACGCTGCGCGTCCCAAAAGAATTGGGGAGGCTTCCCAGGGGCACGCCGATGCGCGAGCCATTCAAATTGGCAAAACCGGTGCTGGCCTGGTGGCAATTAGCGCACGCAGTACCGCGTGGTTCGGACAAGTTTTTGTCATTGAATATTTTTTCACCCAATGCTTGCTGTGGGCTAAGCGGTGGCGGCGGCGGTGGAGCGGGCGCCGTGGTGGCGGCATGGAGCACGCCGCTAGCTATCAGCGCCACAAGGCAGACGCCGAGTGGCCCGGCCATGCGGTATGCGGAATCTCTCTTGTGCCTAGGTGGCGGCTTATTGGTAGTCATTGGCGAGTCTCTCCATATCTACTATTGGTTTAGAAAACTTCATCGTCCTGGCAAGCACCGGCCAATGCCTTGACGCATTCGCCTGCACTGTGTTGGGCTGGCAAGTCAATTGCAATTTGCGTACCGGAAATCCAGCTTGCTGATTGACGCTTTTCAGACGGTGTAATGCCCGTAACCGTGCTTAGTGCTAGGACACTAAAACCTGCATGTCTGCGTCAATTTTTCTAGGGTCTGCCAGGACCACAACGCGGGCCGCAGCTTCGCCGCCCCGTTTGTCGCGTCTGCCTGCAAAAGCGTAAAGCTTGGTAAAGCGGTAGCGCACCTTGGCATCGGCTAGGACGCACCAAAAAGAGGCCAACACAGGTTTTCGAGGTGGCACACACATGCCTGCCTAAAATGCGCTGATGCAATCCCCCAAGACGCCATCTTTAGCGACCGCAGATAGCCCAGACTTTGCGCGCGCAATTGCAATGGCACACACCACCTTTGACATCGAAGCGGCGGCCATCCTCGGGCTGAAAGCGCAAGTAGGCGATAGCTTTGCGCAGGCGGTCGCACTAGCGCTGTCCATTCCCGGCCGTGTGGTGGTCATGGGCATGGGCAAGAGCGGCCATATTGGGCGCAAGATTGCAGCGACCTTGTCTTCCACTGGCACACCCGCACTGTTTGTCCACCCGGCGGAGGCCAGCCACGGCGACCTGGGCATGGTGACGCCGCAGGATTTGGTGCTGATGATTTCTAATAGCGGCGAATCCGATGAGATCAACGCTATCGTGCCGGTGCTCAAACGCCTGGGCACGCCGCTGATCGCTATGACCAGCAACGGGCAGTCCAGTATGGCGCAGTACGCCACGCTCTGGCTGAACACGGCAGTGGCCAAAGAAGCCTGTCCGCTCAATTTAGCACCGACCGCCAGCACCACCGCCCAATTGGCCATGGGCGATGCGTTGGCGCTGGCGCTTTTAGAGGCGCGCGGTTTTCAGGCTGAAGACTTTGCCCGCTCGCACCCGGGCGGTGCGCTAGGGCGGCGCTTGCTCACCCACGTCAGCGATGTAATGCGGACTGGTGAGGCCTTGCCGCAGGTGGGGCCAGACGCCAGCTTCAGCGCCTTGATGCGCGAGATGAGCGCTAAAGGATTCGGCGCGACCGCCGTGGTTGGTGAGGGCAATCAGGTAGTGGGCATATTCACCGACGGCGATTTGCGCCGCTTGGTTGAGCAAGGCATCGATCTGCGCGATAAAACGGCTTTTGAAGTGATGCGCAGCAAGCCGGTCACGATTTTGCAAGACGCTTTGGCGGTGGACGCGGTGGAGTTGATGGAGAGCCGGCGTATCAACAGCGTGTTGGTGGTGGATGCACAGGGGCACTTGATCGGCGCGCTTACCTCCAACGACTTGATGCGGGCCAAGGTGATTTGATGTCTGCACACCCCCACTTCACCGAGGCCTTGTTGGCGGGCAGCCGGAACATCAAGGTCTTGCTGCTCGATGTGGACGGGGTGCTCACCGACGGTGGCTTGTTGTATAGCGCACAGGGTGAAACCCTCAAGCGTTTTAACACCCTGGACGGTCACGGCCTGAAGATGCTGCAAAGCGCAGGTATTACGGTAGCGGTAATTACCGGGCGCGATTCTGAACCGCTGCGCGCGCGCTTAGCTGCACTGGGCATTAGCCATGCACGCTACGGCATAGATGACAAACTACCAGCGGCGCAAGACATCCTGGCAGAACTGCAACTGGGCTGGGGCCAGGCGGCGGCTATGGGTGATGACTGGCCAGACTGGCCCATGATGAAAGATGCTGCGCTGCGCTGCGCGCCTTCCAATGCCCACCACGAAATAGTGGCGCGCGCTGACTTTGTCAGCCGCAGCCAGGGCGGTCAGGGTGCGGTGCGCGAAGTATGTGACCTGCTGCTAAGCGCAACAGGCCACTACCAAACCATTGCTGCGAAGTACACGCTGTGATCCGCCTGTTTGCGATGGTTATTGACCGCTTGGTGCTGGCGCTGCCATTGCTGATGGTGGCCGTGCTGGCGCTGGGCAGCTATTGGATGGTACGCAGCGCGCCCGGCGTGGACACCGGTGAATTGCCCCGGCCACCTGACGATACGCCCGATTATTTGATTGAAGGTTTCACCGTACAAAAATTTGATGCCAGCGGGCGCTTAAATGCTTTGTTGCAAGGCGCATCCGCCCAGCGCCTGCCCGATGCGCCTTGGATTGAGATTCAAAAATTCACCTTTCTCTCCACCGATGCACAGGGACGTATCAAGCGCGCATCGGCCGACCAAGGTTTGAGTAGCCAGGACAACAACGAGTTCCAATTGAGCGGCCATGCGCTCATGGTGCGCGAGGCGCATCCCGCCGGAGACTATCCGCGCTTAGAGATTCGCGGGGATTTTTTGCACGTTTGGACCGAGCCCGAGAAGGTTGAATCAGACAAGCCCGTGCAATTAGTCCATGGCAAGCACCGCATCCGCGCGGACAGCCTGCAATACGATGGCACTACGCGCACGCTGCAAATGGACGGGCGGGTACAAGCAATCTTGGTAAACGAGAACCGCGAGAGCAGCACGCCATGAGCGCGCCGGGTCAGCGCTTGGTGTTCATAACCGGCGCATCCAGCGGCATCGGGCAAGCCCTGGCGCTGCGCTACCACCAGGCCGGTTACCGCCTGGCCTTGGTGGCGCGCCGCAGCGAGGCCATAGCGGCTTGGGCAACAGAACTTGGCTTTTCGCCGGATAGTTATGCCGTCTATGGCGCGGATGTGGCCAATACCGACAGCATCGTGGCTGCGGCGCAAGCCTGTATTGCGCGCCAAGGCCTGCCGGATGTAGTGATCGCCAATGCGGGCATCAGCATCGGTATAGACAGCGCGCAGCGCGAAGACATCGACGCCATGGCCCAGGTTTTTGCCACCAACAACATCGGCCTGGCGGCCAGTTTTCACCCGTTTATCCAAGCCATGCGTGTGCGTGGCAGCGGCATTTTGGTAAGCATTGCCAGCGTTGCGGGCATCCGCGGCTTGCCCGGCCATGCCGCCTATTGCGCCAGCAAGGCCGCCGTGATCAGCTACTGCGAAGCATTGCGTGGTGAATTACGCGGCACAGGCGTAGAAGTGATAACCATCGCGCCCGGTTATGTGGACACACCGCTGACGCGCAAAAACCGGTACCCCATGCCGTTTTTAATGCCGGCTGCCGCATTTGCCGATCAGGCTTTCATAGCCATCACAGCAGGCGACAGTTACCGGGTAATTCCCTGGCAGATGGGCGTGGTTTCTCGGCTGATGCGGCTCATCCCTAACTTCCTGTGGGATCGCATCCTGGCGCGGCAGCCGCGTAAGCATCGCGGTGTTTAGATAAAAACCGCACATCGGCGGTCAACACATGCCGCCGCCCACCCACACGAGCGCCTCATGGGGGTTCAAACTACCGCACCGCATACCTAAAGTGCTTTTTCAGTTCGCGGTGCTGATGCCGGGCTCCCGCAATACTTGATCCAATCAGCAGACGTAAAAAAGGGCCCCTAAGGGCCCTGATTGCTTGTGGCGTCAAGCCACAAAACAGATGCGATTAATAACCGCCGCCGCCGCTACGGCCACCGCCGTAACCGCCGCCACCGCCGCCACCGCCGCTGCGTCCGGCGCCACCGCCGTAACCACCGCCGCTACGACCAGCACCGCCGCCGTAACCGCCGCCGCCTGCACCGCCACCAAAACCGCCGCCACCCGTGCGGGGAGGACGCGGCTCCATGGGACGCGCTTCATTGACCACCAGACCACGGCCACCGAATTGCTGGCCGTTCATTCCGCTGATTGCTGCTTGCGCTTCGGCATCACTGCCCATTTCCACAAAGCCAAAGCCTTT